>NZ_LSKQ01000073.1 GCF_001557115.1 Erythrobacter sp. CCH5-A1 | reverse complement strand
GTGCCGTCGTCATACTCGCCCTCGATCGAGGCGTCCGTGTAGCCAGCCTTTACATGGCCCAGTCGGCCCCAAGCTGCGATTTTGGCCAAGTCGGAGAACGTTTTGGGAACGTGGCATTCGGTATTGACGATGGAAATCATAGAAGAGGACAGTTCGCTCCATCATAGGGAGTGGGTTGATGGATCGGAGTATTCCGGGCGGGGATTTGATCGGACGATGGAGCCTGAGCTTTGCCGATATTGATTTTGTAAATTCGAAGCCGGCCCTGACGCGCCTTGGCCTCGCCGCGCAGCTGAAATTCTTCGCTTCCCTGGGGTTTTTCGCGATCGATCCCGGCTCAATCCCTACCGATGGCCTCTCGTACCTGGCCGAGCAACTCGGTGTCGAGGCTGGCGAGATAGCCGGTTATGACTTTTCCAGTCGGACAGCACGACGGCATTGTGCGGAGATCCTGATCCATCTTGGATATCACCGCATGAAGCGGGTGGATCGCGCGCAATTGACGGAATGGATTGCTGGCGAGCTGTGCCCGGGCGGCCAGTCGATCAATGCCATGCTTGAGCATGTTTTCCTGTGGTGCCGGGACCGGCGTATTTATGGGCCGTCGCGCAAGGAGCGTGAACGTGTCGTTCGCTCACAACGGCAAGATTATCTGGACACCTGGCTGATCGGAGTCAGTGATCGGCTTTCGTCAGATGCGGTGGCGTTATTGGAAGCCTCGCTTGCCGATCCGGACAGCTCGACCGGATTCAACAGGATGAAGGGTGACGCCGGACAGGCAACGCTCGACAACATTCTCGACGTGACCGAGAAACTCGCCTTTATCCAGAGACTTGATCTTCCCCATGATCTCCTGACGGCTACGGGCAAGCCATGGGTCGATCAGATTGTTCGCCGCGTTGCCGGTGAAAAGGCCTCGGAGATGCGCCGGCATGCGCCGGCGCGACAGCTCGGCCTTTATGCGATTTATCTAATGTCGCGGGAGGCGCAACTCACTGACGCGATGATCGACCTGCTGATCGAAACCGTTCACAAGATCGGAACGCGCTCGAAACGCAAGGTGGTGGGCGATATCGCGAAAGACATCGAGCGGGTCTATGGAAAGGAGCGCCTGCTGGTCGAGATCGCCAGCGCCTCGATCAATGAACCATCGGGGCGCATCTGCGATGTCATTTTCCCGATCGCCGGTAAGGCCAAGCTGGCGGCGATCGTCAAGGAGAGCCATGCGAAGGGCGCTCTGGACCGGCGCATCTACAAGGTGATGCGTGGTTCCTGGGCCAATCATTACCGGCGCATGCTGCCAAGCCTGCTTTCCGTACTTGAGTTCCGGTCGAACAACGCGGTGTGGCGGCCGGTCCTGGCGGCCCTCGACTGGATCAGGAGCAAGGTGGATGGCGGATGCACCAATGACCGAGTTGTTTTTCCATAGCTGGCCATTGTGGAGCGCCTGCCAAGCCCCGTTCGCCATGCGGGTGAGGTTGGCGATTACGACATGGATGTGGCCCTGTGGATCGAGCGCGCGGCTCGTGTCGTGGGCAAACATTCCGTAGACGAGATTACCCGTGCGCACCGGCTCGCCCGACTTCGTTCGCTCATAGGTTCGCCCTTCGGCGAACTTGCTCTCGACCCAGCGCATGGTCTCGCGCACCGCGCTCCAGTGCGCCGCCAGAATGCGGTCATCCCCTGAAACCAGTGCCAGGATGCTGGCTGATTTCGGCATAGAGAATGTGAGGTCCATCCCCGACTGGCGGTTGGGCACCTGTCCGACCTTCTCGCCATTGGGCAGCTCACCATTCAGGATCTTCTCGAAGGCATCCTTGGTGACCTCGC
>NZ_LSKQ01000072.1 GCF_001557115.1 Erythrobacter sp. CCH5-A1 | reverse complement strand
GGTGGGGAGGCGGGGCGGGAGATCTGCATCGCGCGCAAGCGCGATTGGAGCAAGAAGATGCAAATCTGCAACGCCCCGAAACTGTAAGATGGGCGTAACCTCACCTTCATTGCTGCGTCGCAGCATCGTCATGCAGCGCTGCCACGGGCAAGGCCTCTCTCCACGGATAAGGGCTTTCCCCCATGCTTCGCACCCGCTTTACGCGCGCCTCGCTGATCGCGCTCGCCACCACGCTCGCCGCGACGCCGCACGCCGCCTTCGCGCAGGACGACACTGCCACCGAGGACGATAACGCCTCGGGCAACGAGATCATCGTCACCACCCAGAAGATCGAACAGCGCGCATTGGACGTGCCGATCACCATCACCGCCACCACCGGCGAGCGCATCCGCCAGCTCGGCGTGGGCGATCTCGACGAATTGAGCTACTACGTCCCGGGCCTCCTCATTCAGGAGCAGAGCGCCAACAACCCCGGCGTCGTGATCCGCGGCATCACTTCGGATAGCGGCTCGGCGCAGCAGGGGCCGCGCGTCACGCTCTATTACAACGGCGTCGACATCTCGCGCTCGCGCGGCAGCTATCAGGCGATCTACGATCTCGAGCGCGTCGAAGTGGTCAAGGGCCCGCAGGCGACCCTGTTCGGCACGGCCAGCGCGGTCGGCGCGATCAGCCTCGTTTCGGCCAAGCCCGAAGCGGGCTTCTCGGCCGAATTGCGCGGCGGCTACGGCAACTTCAACCAGACCCTGCTGGGCGGTTTCGTCAACATCGGCAACGACAGCCTCGCCTTCCGCCTCGCGGGCGAGTGGCGCACGCGTGACGGCTATGTCGAGAACCTCAATGCCAACCAGGAGAAGGAACTCTACGCGCAAGACCAGCTCGGCCTGCGCGCCTCGCTGCGCTGGACGCCGACCGACCGCACCACGGTCGACCTGATCGGCACCTATGACCAGCAGCGCAACGGCGGCACGCCTTTCGTGTCGGGCCGCTTCCCGGCCTTCGCCGGTGCCCCCGGCGGCGCGGCCAACGCCTTCCGCGACGCCAACCTCAGCGGCTACCCCGCGGGTGCGGCGGCGCTGGGCGACGACCAGCTCGGCCTCAACCGCGAGGTCTATGACGTGAACCTCACCATCGACCACCAGTTCGAGGACGACTGGAGCTTCACCACCGTCAATGGCTACCGCAAGTTCGACAGCGCCGAAGTGTTCGACGCCGACGGCACCGCCGCGCCGTTCCTCGAATTCGCCGAAATCGCCGAGGGCTGGCAGGTCAGCCACGAAGGCCGCTTCACCTATTCGGGCAGCAAGCTGCGCGCGAGCTTCGGCTGGAACGCCTTCATCGAGGACGGCCGCCAGAACGTGCCCTTCGCGACCGAAGAGGGCGTGTTCCTCCAGTGCCTCACCACCCTGTTCGGCCTGCCGGTCGCCAGCCGCCCGTTCGGCACGGCCCCCTGCGTCGCGGCGGACGGCAGCGTGCCGACCCTCGGCCTCGCGCCGTTCCAGTACAACTCGGTGTTCGAGAACCAGGGCCGCAACGAAGCCTATTCGCTGTTCGCCGATGCAACCTACACGCTGTGGGACAAGCTCGAGCTGACCGCCGGGGTGCGCTGGCTCAACGAATACCGCCGCTCGGGCTTCTTTGCGGTCGCGCCGAATTCGCGGCTGAGCGGCGCGCCGCTGATTCAGGGCCAGATCGACACCCGCGGCCAGACCTTCACCGCCGATGACCGCTTCAACGCCTGGCTGCCGCGCTTCAACGCGCTCTACCGCATCTCGGACGATGTGAACGTCTTCGCCACGGTCTCGAAGGGCCGCCGCTCGCCGGTGATCAACGTCGGCGCACGGCGCAGCGGCACCGCGGTGCTGCCCAACGTCACCAACATCGCCGAAGAAACCGTGTGGAACTACGAAGGCGGCCTCAAGCTCGCCTCGGGTCGCGTCTCGGGCTCGGTCGGGGTCTACTATCAGGTCTACCGCAACTTCCAGGTCTCGGTCGCGCAGCTCGATGCCAACGGCAACCCGACCGGCGCCTTCGTCACCGCGAGCGCGGGGCGTGCCAGCAACCTCGGGGTCGAAGCGGAACTGGCGGTCGACGTGACCGACTGGCTCAACGTCTTCGGCAACTTCGGCTACATCGACGGCGGGATCGACCGTGACGGCGCCTTCTCGCCGGCCTTCTCGGGCGCGCGCTTCCGTCTGCAGCCCGAATGGCAGGCCTCGGGCGGGATCACGATCGACAAGGAGTTCGACAATGGCATCCGCTTCTTCGCCACGCCGAGCGTGACCTATCGCAGCCGGATCTTCTTCGAGGTGCCCAACAATCCGCTGATCTCGCAGGACGCTGTGACGCTGGTCAATGCGCGCGCTGGGGTGAGCTTTGCCGAAGGCAAGTACGAAGTCGCCGGCTTCATCCGCAACGCGACCGATGAAGACTACCTGCTCGACGCGGGCAACACCGGCGGGGCCTTCACCATCCCCACCTTCATCCCCGCCGAACCGCGCTTCTACGGGGTGGAAGTGACCGCGAAGTTCTAATCGCGCGCCTTCAGGGGCAAAATTGCGGCGGGGGACCCTCGGTCCTCCGCCGCTTGCATTTCAGGCACTTTGCGGCGGCGCCTCGGATTACCTCAAAAGTTTCCAACCAAGGTTAGGAATTTCTCAACGCACCCCCCCGTAAGCCGCCGTGGTTAACGGGGGCTTCACCATGTCGTTCACGAAGATTGCAGGCGCGGCCATTCTGGCGCTCGGGCTCGCGGCAGCCGCCCCGCTGGCAGCGGCCGAAGGGAAGGGCTGGACGCTCGAACCCGATGCGCGGATCGACCTCCAGGCCGTCAGCGCCCAGACCACCACCCGCGACGAGGAACTGGTGATCGACGGCGAGGCGCTGTCGGTGCGCGGCCAGATCGGCCTCGGGATCGAAAGCAAGCGCACCCGCGTGCGGCTCGAGGCCGACCGGATCGAGGTGTTCCGCCTCGGCAGCGGGCGCGATGACGTCTCGCGCGACCGGCTGACCGCGAACATCGAGCACGATGTGACCGAAACCTTCGAACTTCAGGCGCAGGTGCGGCGCTACGATGACCTCGTCACGGTCGAATCCGCGGACACGGATGCGTGGGAATACTCCGCCCGCGCCACCTTCGAGCCGACGCAGGCAAACCGCTTCCGGGTGCAGGGCACTTGGCGCGAGCGGCAGTATGACAACGGCGCGGGGCCGGCGACCACCGGCGATGGCGCGCGCTTCGATGCGCAATACCGCCGCCGCTTCGGCGCCTACCACTACCTCGCCTTCGACCTGCGCACCGAGACGATCCGTTCAGGCGATCCGCAGCGCGGCTATGAACGCGATTCCGCCGGCGTCGCCTATACCCGTCCGATCGGCCCCGACCTGAGGATCCGGCCCGCGATCGAGCTGATCAAGACCCGCTTCGACGGCCGGATCGCCGATGACGGCGCGCTGCGCCGTGACCGGCAGGTGGTCCCCGAAATCGAGCTGCTGTGGTGGCCGGGCAAGTGGCGCGTCGAGGCCGAGGCGAAGTACATCTTCTTATCGAGCAACGAGAGCGCGCGCGAACGCGAGGGTTATCGCCTGACTTTGTCGGTCGGATACGCCTTCTGAGATGATCGCCCGCGTCGGCCAGATCTGGGCGAACGCAACGCCGCAGGTCCGCCGCCCGTTCTATATCGGGCTGGCGGTTGCGGCGGTGCTCGCCGTGCTGGTCGGCCTCGGGGTCGCCAATACCGAGACCTTCCTCGCGTTGCCCTCAACCTTCGAGGGGGTCGCCGCCTCGCAGGCGATCTGGGGGCTGAAGCCCTCCAACCTGCTGATGGTGCTGCCGCTGGGTTCCTTCCTGGTGGTGCTGGCGCGGAGCTTCATCGGCCTGAAGGCCTTCGGCCTGTTCACGCCCATGCTGATCGCGCTCGCCTTCCTTCAGATCGGGCCGGTGATGGGGCCGGTGGTGCTGTGTTCCTCGGTGCTGGTGGGGATGATCGTGACGCCCACACTGCTGAAGCTGCGGATGACCCGCGTGGGCTTCCTCGGCGTGCTGATCTCGCTCATCGTGCTGGTGCTGGTGGGCTTGCAAATGGCGCTCGACACCCAGCTTCAGGTCGATGCCTTTCCGGTGATCGTGTGCGCACTGTGCGTCGAGCGGTGGTGGAAGCAGTGGGGCAAGGACGGGGCCAAGCCTGCAGCCAAGATGGCGCTCAACACCTTCGTGCTGGCGCTGATGATCGAGTTCGTGATGGTCTCGGACTTTGCCCTCGCGCTGATCGAATGGTCGCCGCTGCTGATGCCGGCCGTCACCGGCGTCGCGATTGCCATCCTCGGGCGCTACCGCGGCCTGCGCCTGTCGGAGATCGGGCGGTTTGCGCCGATCTGGCTCGAGCGGCGGCGCCGCGCGAAGGCCGCCGCCGCGGCCGAGACCCTGCCCGAAGGCGTGGAGGAAGACCGCCGCAAGGGCCTGCCCGACACCCGCCGCATCCCCGAGCCAGAGCCCGGGGTGACCGCGCCGGCCATGCCCGAGCCCGAGCCGGTTGCCGCCATCGCCGGCGGCGCGCCGCCGCTTGGCGGCATGTGGGTGATCGGATCGCCCGAGGAGATAAGGCCCGGCGCGCGCCGCCGCGTGCCCCAGCCTGTCGCAGTCGGCGAGGCCCGCGTGCGGCCTCGCCTTGTCGCATCGGGCGGACGCATGGTGGCGGAGTGGGCGGACGACTGGCTGGTCAATGAGGGCCTGGGCCGCCCCCCGATCCACAACGCCTGGGTGATACGGAAGGTGGAAGATGTTTAGGTTCGTCAACCGCTGGCTCGGCCTTGACGAGGACGCGCTGACCGGGGGCGAGGTCCTCGGCATCAACATGAGGAACGCGCTGATCCAGAAATACAACCCGCGCCACGCGATCGAGCGCGCGCGCGACAAGGTCGCGGCCAAGCGCGCATTGGAGGCGGCGGGGATCGCCTGCACCGGCACGGTCGCGGTGCTCGAGGACCACCAGCAGGTCGCCGATTTCAAGCCGAGCCGTGACATGCCCGATGCCTGGGCGATCAAGCCCGCGCGCGGATCGCAGGGGGACGGCATCCTGCTCGCGGTGCGGCGCGAGGGGAACACCTGGTACAAGGGTTCGGGCGCGGCGCTGCCCGAAGAGATGGTGATGCACCACATCCAGAAGGTGGTCGACGGGGGCTTCTCGGGCGATTCCGCGGCCGAGGACGCCGCACTGATCGAGCCGCTGATCATTGCCGACCCCGCCCTCTCGCGCATCGTGCCCGAGGGGCTGCCGGACCTGCGCGTCATCAGCTTGCACCACACGCCGCTGATGGCGATGGTGCGCCTCCCCACCATCGAGAGCGACGGCAAGGCCAACCTCCACCAGCGCGCGATCGGCGCGGGGATCGACATGGAGACCGGCAAGATCACCCGCGCGGTGGTCAAGGGCGTACCGATCACCCACCACCCCGATACCGGCGTCAATCTGATCGGCTTCGAGATTCCGGGCTGGAAGCGGGTGCTGGAGCTGGCGTCCAAGTGCGGGCCGGCGGTCGGCCTCGGTTATTGCGGGGCGGACATCGTGCTCGACGTCAATGACGGCCCGCCGGTGATCGAGGTCAATGCGCACCCGGGGATCGAGATCCAGAACATCAACCAGGCGGGCCTCAAGTCGCGCATTGCGGCGACGGGCGAGGACTTCCGTTGAAGTGAGGGGGCGCCTCGCCTGCGGCTTCGGCGGGGGGCTACTTGTCCATCACCGCAGGGGCTCCGAGCGGATCGAAGGGCGAGAGTGGCGCTTCGCCCTCCGGGGCATCACGCTCGGCGATTTCGGCGGGGGTGAGCGGGCGGAAACGGATGGAGATGGGCGTGAAGCTCCCGTCCTCGCGCTGGCGGATCGTCACGATCCCGCGCTGGTCGCGGTTGCGCAATTCCTCCTCGATCTGCGCCGCGCGCGCCTGCCCGATGTAGAGGCGGCCGTCGGTCAGCCGCCTGTGGGCATCCTCCCGCAGCGGATGATCGCAGGCCTCGCCCTTCGCCAGCACCCGCGCCAGCCGGATGTCGGGCGCCTCGCCTTCGAGGCAGATCGACTGTCGTCCGATGTCGCTCATCGGCTTGTCGAGCGGCCAGTCATATGTGAAGACAACATAGTGCCCGCGCAGGTAATCGCGCGGGTCATAGCCTGCGGCCGGCACCTCCCAATCGGTGCCCTTGTGGTAGGTGCGGTCGCTCTGCGCCCACAGCGCCCCGAGGCCGAGGAGCGGCAGGGCGGCGGCGGCGAGGCGGGCGGCGCGCGTCATGCCTCACCCTCCGCCGCGCGCGGGGCGAAGCGTTTGGACACCCGCACCGCGCCCCATGCGACGCCGAGGATCATCAGCCCTGCAAGGATCAGCCCCAGGCCGTTCATCAGCAGATCGCCCGCCAGCTCGAAGCTGAGGATGATGAGCCGCAGGGCAATCACGCCCACCGCCTGCTGGAACCCCCGGCGCCACTGCGCGGTCAGCGCCGCCGCGGCGATCCCGGCCCACAGCGCGAAGAACATCAGCGCGGCGGGGACGGTGGTGTCGTTCACCGCATAGGCCAGCGCCATCACCAGCCCCGAGCCTGCGATGATCGCGCCCGTCATCCGTCCCGACACGCCGCCCCCCGCGAGCGCCACGCCGATCCCGGCCGCGACCAGCACCGCGCCGCAGGTCAGAACGCTGGCGAGGGGGTAAACAGGCCCGTCGAACCCGCCGAAGCTGGCGACGACGCAGGCGAGCGATCCGCCCGCCACCGCATAGGTCAGCGCGAGCTGCTCGAGCCGCTCCCAGAAATCCTCGCGCCCGCTGCGCCTGCCGATCCACGCGGCGAGCGGGGCGAAGGCGACCGGCAGCGCGACCACGAAGGCGCGCCAGACGCTTCCGGCCAGATCGGGCTCGACCCCGCGCGGGCTGCTCGCTCCGGCATATTCCCAGGCCGTCCACACCGCGCCGCCCATCACCGCGAGCGCGGTGGGCCAGCTGCGCCCGGTCAGCAGCAGCATCGGCGCGAACAGCGCAAACCACAGCGCGAGCGGCTGCCACAGCGGCGCGGAGGTCTGGTAGACCTGCCCCAGATGCCCGAAAAAGGTGAGGCCCAAGGCGGCGGTGACGAAGACCAGCGCCTCGACGATCCACGGCGAGCGCTCGGCCAGCCGGTCCTCGCGCATGAACAGCAGGCCCAGCAGCCCCCCGATCAATGCCAGATGCACCGCCAGCCGGACCAGCCCGGGAATATCCTCCCAGTTGGCCGCCACCACCGACACCACGCCGAGCCCGATGGCGAGCGCGCCGATGCCCCACACCGCCCACAGCAGGAGCGGGCGGGCGTGCTGGGCTTCATAGGCGGTGAGCCGGTCGCGCGTCGCCACATCGATCAGGCCGGCCTCGTGCCATTCGGCGATCTTGCGCGCGTTCATGGCGGAGAGGTTAGACGCCTCTCCGCCATGCCGCAATCATGCGCGGCCCTTACCGCGCCGCTCCGAGCGCCGCGACCGTCAGCGCGGTCTGGTTCTGGATCGCCGCGGCGGCCTTGGCCTGGCGGTCGGCGGGGAGCGGCACCAGCCCGATTTTCGCCAGCGGGCCATTGTCGCCCCAGCTCTTGGCCCACTGGGCAAGGAACGTGTCGAGCCCCGGCGTGACCGAAAGGTTGGCCTTCTTGACGTAGATGTAGAGCGGGCGGCTGGTCTCGTAGCTGCCGTCGGCAATCGTCGCCGGGGTCGGCAGCACGCCATCGAGCGCCAGCGGCTTGATCGATTTGGTGTTCTTGAGGAGATAGGAGTAGCCGACGATCGCAATCGCTTCGGGGTTGGAGGCGACCCGGCGGACGATCAGGTCATCCTGCTCGCCCTGGCTGCTGTAGCCGCTGTCGGTGCGCAGCGCATGGCAATCACGCGCGAAGCGTTCCGGATCGCTCTTTTCGAACGAGGCCATTGCGCTGTTCTGGCGGCAGCCGGGCTGGACGACGAGGTTGAGCAGCGCCTCGCGCGTGCCCGAGCTTTCGGGCGGGCCATAGACGACGATCGGGGTGGCGGGCAGCGACGGGTCGACATCGGCCCAGGTCTTGGCGGTCTGCTCGCGGCCGAAGGGCTTTTGCGAGATCGCGCGGTAGACGTTGTCGCGGGTCAGCTTGATGTCGATCCCGCGGTCGGTGGCGGAGGCGAAGACGATCCCGTCCAGCCCGATCTCGATCTCGATGACCTCGTTCACGCCGTGCGCGGCGCAATCGGCGAATTCGGCGCGGGTCATGCGGCGCGAGGCGTTGACGATGTCGGGCGTGGTCGCCCCGGTTCCGGCGCAGAAGGCCTTGATCCCGTCAGCCGTGCCCGAGGAGGCCACCTGCGGCGGAGCCACACCCGCGTTGGCGGCAACGAAATCCTCCGCGACCTGCTTGGCGAAGGGATAGACGGTCGATGAGCCGACCACGCTGATCGCCTTGGCGGCGGCATCCTGCGGGCTATCGCCGCAGCCCGATAGCGCCGCCATGGCAGCCAGCGCCAGCATCGCGGCGGCCCCGCGCCCCATCAAAGAATTCCCGATTGCTTCAGACATCATTCCCTCCCCTTGGTCATGAGTCCATGGAGAAGCGGGTCTATTTCGGCTCGAGCTCGGCCTTGGTGAGGATCGTCAGGTTCTGCACCTTGGCCGCGTTGGCGGCCATCGTCTCGGCGGGCATGGCGACCATGCCGATGCGCGCGAGCGGACCGTCCTTGCCCCAGCTCTTGACCCACTCCTTCATGAAGTCCTCAAGGCCCGGGATAGCGCGCATGTGCGACTTCTTGACGTAAACGTAGAGCGGTCGTGCGCCGGGGTAGGAGAAATTCGCAATATTCTCGTAGGTCGCCTGCACCCCGTTCATCGGCAGGTCCTGCACCTTGTCGAGATTCTCCTCGAGGTAGGAATAGCCGAAAATGCCGACGATCCTGGGGTTGGCGACGATCTTGTTGACGATCAGGTTGTCCTGCTCGCCCTGATCGGAATAGGCGCCGTCATCGCGGATTTCGGTGCAGGTCTTGGCGTGGAGCGCTTCGTCCTGTTCCTTAAGCGCCTTCATCGCCGGATCGGTGTCGCAGCCGACCACCAGCACCAGTTCCTTGAGTGCATCGCGCGTGCCCGAGGTGCTCGGCGGGCCGTAGACGAGGATCGGTTCGGCCGGCAGCGCCGGGTCGACATCCGCCCAGGTCTTGGCGGTCTGGGGCTTGCCGAAAGGCTTGGCGGCGAGCGCCATGTAGATCGTGCGCGGCGACAGGTTGAGCTTGATCCCGCCCTTGGCCGAGGCGAAGGCGATCCCGTCGAGCCCGACCTGAAGCTCGATGATCTCGTCGACCTTGTTGGACGCGCAGGTATCGAATTCGGACGACTTCATCCGGCGCGAGGCGTTTACCATGTCGGGGGTATTGGGGCCCAGCCCCGAGCAGAACAGCTGGATGCCATTGCCCGTCCCGGTGGATTCGATCAGCGGCGAGCGCATGTCGGGGAAGGTGCGCGAGAAGTTCTCCGCGACAAGCTTGGCGAAGGGATAGACCGTCGAGGAACCCACCGCGTGGACCGACTGCGCGCCCGCACCACCGCCCGCGTCGCAGGCGGACAGAGTGGCAGCGGCGAGCGCCAGAGCGGCGCCGGTCTTCAGGAGGGCGGTGATGGAGTGCGGCATGATGGATCCCGGTCGGCGCCTGCGGCGCGAGGTCTGGCGCAGGGTGGGCTAGGAGCGTTTCGTGACAGGTCTGTTACTTCGCGCGGTCAGCGGGGCCGAGCGCGTCTTGCATTCGATGCAACCCTCTCTAAACGCATCGAATTATCTCCAAAATGGAGGAAAATCGCTTAACAGCATCGTAAGAGCTTCCATGGTAGGGCTGCGGGTATGGCACTCTTGCGCCTCCTTACCCGGCTCGGCATTGTCGCCGCGATGCTGGTGCTGCTGGCTGCCCGGCCGGCCGCGGCAGACGATCGCGCGGTCCTGACCCATGCCCCTGCATGTCACGCGGCGACCGGCCTCAAAACCGGGCTCGACGCGATGCGTCCGCGCGCCGGGTGGGGCTGCGACGACACCGGCTGGCGCGCGGATGTGCCCGCGGTGTGGCTGCGTTTCGAGGCCGACAGCTGGAAGAATGCCGCATTGCCGCGCCACTTCTTCTCGCGCAACGCCCGCTTCACGTCGATCACCTTCCACGCGATCGACGCGGACGGCGCGGTGCGCAGCCTGAGGCTCGGGGAGGCGGACGGCAGGCCCTTTGCCGCCGGCCCCGTGTTCCAGCTGCCGCTGCCCGACATCACCGCAAAGACCACCACGCTGATCGCCCGGATCGAGGCGCCGCATTCGGTGCCGCTGCTCACCGAGGCGCGCATCACCCATGACGCGGGCAAGGCCGACTGGTCGCAGGTCGACATGATGCTGCTCGCCTTCGTCGCGGGCATGCTGATGCTGCCGCTATTGTTCGATATCAGCTTCTTCGTGGTGCTGCGCGAACGCTTCGTGGTGCTGCACGCGGCGATGGTCAGCGCGATGATGATCTACGTCCTGACCGCCGGCGGGCTGGCCTCGGCCTTCGTGACGCTGCCGGTTGCCGCGATGGCGGTGACGGGCGCCTTGTCCTGGGCAGTCGGCGTCGGGATTTCGGCGCTGTTCCTGGCGAACTTCCTCGAACGCGGGGCGCAGTCGCCCATAATGCGGCAGATCACGATCGCGACAGGATGGTTCACGATGATCGTGCCCGGCTTCTTCGCGCTCCAGCTCGATGTCACCCAGCGCTTCGACGACGTCGGCTACTTCGTCACCTTCATCCCCGCGATCATCGTCATCAGCGGTGCAGTGATCGAGGCGGGGCTGCGCGGCAGCCGTTCGGCGCGCTACATTGCGGTCGCCTGGGCGCCGATCATCCTGGCCTCGATCGAACGCCTGCTGCGCGGGCTCGGCTGGCACACCGGCCCTTCGAGCCTCGACCAGATGCTCTATTTCGCGGTCGGGATCGAGGTGGTGGTGATCAGCCTCGCCATCGCCGACCGCTTCCTCGCGCTGCGCCGCGAGCGCGATGCGGCGCTGACCGAGGCGCGGATGCTCGAACAGCTCTCGGCGCGCGATTCGCTCACCGGGCTGATGAACCGCCGCGGCATCGAGGCGCGCTTCGAGGAGCTGCTGGTGCAAGGGTTCGATACCTTCGCGCTGGTCGATCTCGACCGCTTCAAGACGATCAACGACGTCCACGGCCACCAGGTCGGCGATGCCGCGCTGGTCGCCTGCGCGAGCGCGATCCGTTCCTCCGGGGACCGCGACGCGGTGGCGGTGCGGCTCGGCGGCGAGGAATTCGTGGTGCTGCTGCGCGGTCCGCGCCCTGTCGAACGCGCCGAGGCATTGCGGCAGGCGATCCCGATGCGGATTGCCAAGGAGGTGCCGGGCCTCGACCGGCCGGTGACCGCGAGCATGGGCGTGGTGGTGCTCGCCGATGCCAATGCCAACAAGATGGGCTTCGCCGAATTCTACGCCCGCGCCGATGCGCTGATGTACGAGGCCAAGGCTTCGGGCCGCAACCGGCTGTGCTACGAGCGTCTGACGGTGTTCCGCTCCGCGCCCGAGGGGCGCCGGGTCAGGGACGAGCAGGCCGCCTGACCCTCAGACAAACGGCTCCAGCACTTCCGGCCGAACCCGCGCCAGCCGCCCGGTCGCGCGGTCGAGCATCGCCCAGGTGGTCGCGGCACTGACGAGGCGCTTGCCCGCGGCGTCGGTGAACTCCACCCGCCGCAGCGACTTCGCTCCTTGCGCGGGGCCTTCGATCCAAGTTTCAGCGTGGACCTCCGCGCCCTCGGAGACGTTCCCCCGATAGTCGATCTCGTGCCGCACCACGACCCAGAAGAACGCCGCCCGGTCCTCGGGCCGCGCGACCGCATCCCAGTGCGCGGTGGCCATGTCCTGAATCCACTGCACCCACACGGTGTTGTTGACGTGGCCGAGTTCGTCGATGTGCGCGGGCGCGGCGACGAAGGTGCGGGTGAAGCGGTTGGTCACACGCAGTCCCGCCCGAACACACAGGCGGCCCAGAGGAACAGCCAGAACAGCGCGACTGGCGCGGCCAACAGCGTCACTGTGATTGCCGAAACAATCACGATGCCGCGATCGTAGTCGGGCGCCTTCACTCGCCCTCGCCCTTGGGCGCCATCCCCATCTGCCACAGGATGAAGGCGAACTCCTCCGCGGTCTCCTTGAGGCTGTTCCAGCGGCCCGATTGCCCGCCGTGGCCTGCGCCCATGTTGGTCTTCAGGAGCAGCAGGTTGTCGTCGGTTTTAAGCTCGCGCAGCTTGGCGACCCACTTGGCAGGCTCCCAGTATGTCACGCGCGGATCGTTGAGGCCGGCGGTCACCAGCAGCGGCGGGTAGGCCTTGGCGGTCACCTGGTCATAGGGCGAATAGGACAGCATGTAGGCAAACGCCGCCTTGTCGGTGACGGGATTGCCCCACTCCTGCCACTCGCCCGGGGTCAGCGGCAGTTTCTCGTTGAGCATGGTGTTGACCACGTCGACGAAGGGCACATGCGCCACGACCGCGCCATATTGCGCGGGGTCCTGGTTGATCACTGCCCCCATCAGCTCGCCGCCGGCCGAGCCGCCGCTGGCCGTCACCTTGCCCTCGGCGGTGTAGCCCGCCGCGATCAGCCCGCGGCCGACATCGACGAAATCGTTGAAGGTGTTGGTCCGCTCGAACAGCTTGCCTTGCAGATACCAGCGCCGCCCGAGATCGTCGCCGCCACGGATGTGGGCGATGGCATAGGCGAAGCCGCGATCCACCAACGACAGGCGCGCAGTCGAGAAGCCCGGCGGCACGGCATAGCCATAGGCGCCGTAAGCATAGAGGTGGAGCGGCCCCGGCCCCTCGATCCCGGCCTTCTTGAGGATCTCCGCCCGGTCGCGCCGCATCAGCACGCTGACAGGCACCTGCGTCCCGTCGCGCGCGGTGATCGTCAGGCGCTCGGAGACATATTGCGAGGCGTCATAGCCGCTCGGGATCTCCTGCGTTTTCAGGGTGGTGAGCTTCCCCGTCCTGACGTCGTAGTCATAGACCGTGCCGGGCGTAACCATCGACTGATACGAGAGCCGCAGCACGCTCATGTCGTATTCGGGGTTGTTCGAGAGGCCCGCGGTGTAGCTCGGCTCGGGGAAGGTCACGGGGGTGATTTTCGCGGGGTCCGCATATTGCCGCAGCTGGATCTGGTCGAGGCCGTTCAGGCGCCCTTCGGTGACGAAGAAGTCCTTGAACAGGTCGAAACCGGTCAGATAGAAATCGTCCGATCCGGGGATAACGGTCTGCCATTCCCCCGGCGTCTCCAGCTTCGCCTTGGCGAGGCGGAAGTTGATGTGATCGTCGTTGGTCCACACCCACAACTCGCCGTCGCGCACATCGACGCCGTATTCGACGCCTTTCTTGCGGGGGCGCACGAGGATCGGCGCGGCCGTGGGATCGGCGGCGGGGACAAGGCGCACTTCGCTCGTCTCGTTGTCGCCGGTGGCGATGATCAGCCAGTCTTCCTGCGCCGACAGGCCGGTGCCGACGCCGAAGGACTGGTCCTCTTCCTTGTAGAGCGTGACGTCCTCGCTCACCGGCGTGCCGATGACGTGCATCTTCGCTTCGAGCGTGCGCCATTCCTCGGTCGAGGGGCCGTAGACGATCGCGGTGTCGCCCTTCACCCACACGAGGTCGCCGCGCAGGTTCTCGATCACGTCGGGCAGGTGCTCGCCGGTCGTGAGGTCCTTGATCCGCGCGGTGTAGCGCTCCGAGCCGTTGGTGTCGGTGGCATAGGCGAGATAGCGCCCGTTCTGGCTGATCGAGGCCGCGCCCAAGCGGAAATATTCCTGCCCTTCGGCAAGCGCGTTCTCGTCGATCAGCAGTTCGGGCTCACCGCCCGCAACGGCTTTCCGGTAATGCTTGCGATACTGCGCGCCTTCTTCGAACTCGGACCAGTAAAGGTAGTCGCCGTCCTTCTGGGGCACGGTCGAATCGTCCTCCTTGATGCGCGCGCGCATCTCGGCGAATAGCGCCTCGGTGAGCGCCTTCTGGCCCTCCATCTTGGCCTCGAAATAGGCGTTCTCGGCCTTGAGGTGATCGAGCACCTCGGCGTCGTCCACCGTCGGATAGGACTTGTCGTAGAGCCAGTCATAGGGGTCTTCGACCGTGATGCCGTGCACGGTGTAGGTGTGCGGCTTCTTGGCAGCGACGGGCGGCTTGATGTCGGTGCTGGCGGCGGTAGTCGAAGCGGCGGCGGAAGTGGTCACGCTGGGAGAATCCTCGTTGGCGCCGGCCATGGCGGCCGGGGCAAAGGTGGTGGCGGCAAGCCCTAGCGCAAGAGCGCGCAAACTGGTCCGGGTGATCATTGGATGCGGTCCCCGTCGGTCGGTCTGGGTGGAAAGACAAGCCCATCGGGCCTATGTTGGCGGTTGTAACGCGACAATGACGCGCGGCAAGACTCGGAAAGACCTACGCCCATGCTGATGCAAACCCCCCAGCTTTCGGGCTCAGCCCGCTTGGCCGCCCTGCGCGAGGAGCTGAAGCGCCGCGGGCTCGATGGGTTCGTCATCCCCATCTCCGATGAGCACATGAGCGAATATGTCGGCGACTACGCCCAGCGCCTCGCGTGGCTGACGGGCTTCGGCGGCTCGGCGGGGTTTGCTTGCGTCACGCTGACCCACGCGGCGATCTTCGTCGACGGGCGCTACACCGTGCAGGTGCGCGAGCAGGTCGACGGCAACCTGTTCGAATACCGCTCGGTGCCCAAGGACACGCTCGGCGGCTGGCTGGCCGAAGTGTGCGAGAGCGGCGCGAAGATCGCCTACGATCCCTGGCTCCACACCTTCGCCTGGGCCGAGGCGCTGGAAAAGCGCCTCGCGGCCAAGGGCATCGTCCTGACGCCCGCCGGGAGCAACCCGCTCGACGCGGTCTGGGCCGACCGCCCCGCCCCCTCGCCCGCCATCGCCGTCCCGCATGACGAGGCGCTGGCGGGCCGCTCCTCCGCCGACAAGCGCGCCGCGGTCGCCGATTGGCTGGCGAAGGAAGGCCACGATGCGGTGGTTATCCCCGCGCTCGATTCGGTCGCATGGCTGCTCAACATCCGCGGCAGCGACGTGGCGCACACCCCCGTCGCGCTGTCCTATGTGATCGCCCACAAGGACGGCAGCGCCGAGTTGTTCATCGCCCCCGAGAAGGTCACGCCCGAGCTCACCCGCCATCTGGGCAATGCCGTGACGATCAGGGATCGGGCCGCGTTCGAGGGGGCGCTCGGCTCCGCCTTCGCGGGCAAGAGCGTCGCGCTCGATCCCGATTTCGCGGTGGCCGGCATCGCGCAGGCACTGCGGGCGGGCGGCGCGCAGTTCGCCTTCAGGCAGGACCCTACGATCCTCGCCAAGGCGATCAAGAACGCGGTTGAACAGCAAGGCCACCGCGACGCGCAGGCGCGCGACGGGGCGGCGGTGTCCAAATTCCTGCGTTGGCTCGAGATCGAGGGGCCCAAGGGCGGGGTCGACGAACTTTCGGCCGCCGCGCGCCTCCAGGCCTTCCGCGAGGAAGACGAGGGCCTCAAGGACCTCTCCTTCGACACCATCTCTGCCGCCGCCGGCCACGCCGCGCTGCCGCACTACAAGGTGGACGCAGACAGCAATATCCCGATTCCGCCCGGCTCGATCTATCTGGTCGACTCCGGCGGCCAGTACGCCGACCAGTTTGGGGGCGGCACCACCGAC
This sequence comes from Erythrobacter sp. CCH5-A1, assembly GCF_001557115.1. Taxonomy (GTDB): domain Bacteria; phylum Pseudomonadota; class Alphaproteobacteria; order Sphingomonadales; family Sphingomonadaceae; genus Erythrobacter. The sequence continues at coordinate 8,593 of NZ_LSKQ01000072.1, read as the reverse complement.
ATCACCCGCACCGTATGGGTCGGCCCCGGAGAGCCCTCCGCGGAAATGCGCGACCGCAACACCCGCGTGCTCAAGGGCCACATCCAGATCGCGCGCGCAGTGTTCCCGCAAGGCACCGCGGGCGGCCAGCTCGATGTGCTGGCGCGGCAATATCTGTGGGAGGCAGGCGTCGACTATGCCCACGGGACGGGGCACGGGGTCGGCAGCTTCCTCGCCGTGCACGAGGGCCCGCAGCGCATTGCCAAGCCGAGCGGCGGGCAGGCGGGGACGGGGCAGGAGCTCCACACCGGGATGATCCTCTCGAACGAGCCGGGCTATTACAAGCAGGGTGCTTTCGGCATCCGCATCGAGAACCTCGTGCTGGTCGAAGAGCGGGAGATTGCAGGTGCGGAAGGCCGCTATCTCGGCTTCGAGACACTGACCTTCGTGCCCTTGGACCGCAAGCTGATCGACAAGGGCTTGCTGACGGCGGAGGAGATTGCCTGGGTCGACGGCTACCATGCGCAGGTCCGTGCGCTGCTCGCGCCGCGACTGACGGGCGAGGATCTGGCGTGGCTGGAGCGCGAGACGCAGCCGCTTTGAATATGCGCCTCCCCGGCCTTGAGCCCGGGGGGCCCGCTTTCCTGTGTGCTGCACGCCCTCCGGCTTGCAGTCCTCGGCGCTGTTCCTCCGCTCCGCTACGGGCGCCTGCGGGCGGGCGGTCGCCCTTGCGGCCCGTCCATTGGCGGGCCGATGCACCGGCCTTGTTGTGGCTTGTTACCGCCCCGATGTTCTATTAATGTTCTCGTGTCGCGATTCGCGGTAAGGGAGGAATTCACATGATCGGCTACGTTACCCTCGGCACCAACGACCTGCCGCGCGCGGCGGCTTTCTACGATGCGCTCGCCGCGCAGTTCGGCGTGGGGCGGATGATGGACTTCGAAACCTTCATCGCCTGGGGCGAATGGGGCGGCGCACCGGGAATTGCCGCGACGGTGCCGTTCGATGGCCAGCCCGCCACTGTGGGCAACGGAGTGATGGTCGCGCTCGAGGTGAAGAACCCCGAACAGGTCCACGCGGTCCACGAAACCGCGCTCGCGCATGGCGGCACCTGCGAGGGCGCACCGGGCCCGCGCGGCAATGACGGCTTCTACGCCGCCTATTTCCGCGATCCGGACGGCAACAAGCTCAATGCCTTCTGCATGGTCGCGCCCGAGACCGCGGCGGTCGGCGACGGTTCGTGAGCGCCCCCCGCCTCTCGGAGCGCTTCATCCACCTCGGGCTCGGCGCGAAGGCGGTGGAAGAGCCGCCTTTCGCCGGGATGGAATGGTACGAGGCCTATGGTGCGCGCCACGCGGCGGACGGAGCGGAAGGGCGGCTGGTCTCGCAATACACCTTCACCGAGGATTGGACCTCGTGGGAGATGCACCCGGCAGGCGACGAGGTGGTGATCTGCACCCATGGCGGACTCGTGCTGGTGCAGGAGCTTGCCGACGGCAGCATCGCCGAAACCCCGCTCGCCGCCGGAGAATATGCGATCAATCCGGCAGGCGTGTGGCACACCGCCGACGTGGCGGAGAGTGCGACGGCGATCTTCATCACTGCGGGCGAGGGCACGCAGCACCGGGAGCGCTAGAGCCACGCCCTCCGCAGGGCCCCCGCCAAAGGCCGTGCCTCTCCCCCTCCCCTCGGGGAGGGGGTCGGGGGGTGGGGGCTCCCGCCAGCGGCCACGCCCCGCGGCCTGGTAGGCCGCGCGCTTTCAGCGCCCTCCCCTCGGGGAGGGGCCCGCCGCCCTTACCGCATCAGCCCGCCGATGAGGTTGCGCACGAACGCCGTCGCCCCGGTTTGCAACGGGTTGGCGGCGGATTTCTTGCCCAGCACCATCGCCACCGCCATCGAGGCGAGCGAGCCGGTCGCGGCGGTCATTGCGCTCTTGCCCGCCTTCTCCCACACCGAGGGCGTCTTGCGTTCGCGCTTGGCGACTTCCTCGACGCCCTTTTCGGCCACTTCCTGCGCGGTTGCCGCCGCGTCCGCAGCCTTGGCGGCGAGCACTTCGGCGGCGCTCTCGCGGTCCACCGGCGTGTCATACTTGCCTTCGAGCGGGCTCACCGACTGGATGATCGCGCGCTCCTTGGGCTCGACCGGGCCGAGGCGCGAGCGCGGGGGCTTGATCAGCGTACGCTCCACCACCGTCGGCGCACCGTCATCGTCCAAGGTCGAGACCAGTGCCTCGCCCACCTTCAGCTCGGTGATCACCGCCTCGACATCGAGCTTCGGGTTCACCCGGAAGGTCTCCGCCGCCGCCTTGATCGCGCGCTGGTCGCGCGGGGTGAAGGCGCGCAGGGCGTGCTGGACGCGGTTGCCCAACTGCCCCGCGACCTCCTCGGGGATGTCGATCGGGTTCTGCGTCACGAAGAACACCCCCACGCCCTTCGATCGGATCAGGCGCACCACCTGCTCGATTGTGTCCTGCAGCGCCTTGGGGGCATCGTCGAACAGCAGGTGCGCCTCGTCGAAGAAGAACACCAGCTTGGGCTTCTCCGGATCGCCCACTTCGGGGAGCGATTCGAACAGCTCGGCCAGCAGCCACAAGAGGAAGGTGGCGTAGAGCTTGGGGCTGCGCATCAGCTTGTCGGCGGCGAGCACGTTGACATAGCCGCGCCCCTGATCGTCGACCTTGAGGAAGTCGTTGATCTCCAGCGCCGGCTCGCCGAAGAAATGGTTCGCGCCCTGCGCCTCGAAGCTCAAGAGCTGGCGCTGGATCGAGCCGACCGAGGGCTTGGTGACATTGCCGTACTTGCCCGAAAGCTCCGCGGCGTTCTCGTTCGCCCAGGCGAGCAGCGCGGACAAATCCTCGAAATCGAGCAGCAAGAGCCCGTTCTCGTCGGCATAGCGGAAGATGATCTGGAGCACGCCTTCCTGCGTCTCGTTCAGATCGAGCAGGCGCGAAAGTAGCAGCGGGCCCATTTCGGACACCGTGGTGCGGATCGGGTGCCCCTGTTCGCCGTAAAGGTCCCAGAAGATCACCGGATTGTCGGCGTAGGTGTAGTCGGTGATCCCGAGCTCCTTCGCCCGCGCCTCAAGCTTGTCGGCATGCTTGAAGGTCGGCGAGCCCGGCATGGCGATCCCCGACAGGTCCCCCTTCACGTCGGCGAGGAACACCGGCACGCCGGCGGCCGAGAAGCTCTCGGCGATGCCCTGCAGGGTCACGGTCTTGCCGGTTCCGGTCGCCCCTGCGATCAGTCCGTGGCGGTTCGACCGGCCGAGCAGCAGCGTCTGGCGCGAACCGTCCGCGCCGAGGCCGAGATAGATGTCACTGGTCTGTTCGCTCATCACCCGCGCCCCCGTCACCTGTCTTGCAGTCGTTCTCCCATATCGAAAATGCATGCCGTGTCGAGCGGGCGCGCAGGCGTTTCCTACACGCAGGCGGTCTGATAGGGAGGCAAGGATGACGTGCGATCTGCCCTGCGCCAGCCTGACGGGTCCCCTTCCGGAGGGCCAAGCGGGGGGAGCGGTTTTCCGGCCCTGGACAGTGTCTCATGTGTCTCCAACACGGTGCGCGGGCGCGGGCGGCGCTCGACAGGCACGCGCGATTGGGCCAAGGCGGGCGGCGTGATGGGATCGCCAACGCCATTCGTCCTGCTTGACGATGCTCGCTCCGGGGAAGGGGCAGCCGACGCGCTGCTCTACGAGGCCCCGCGCGCGCTGTTCGTGGCCACCCGCGCCGACGAGGTCGAGGCAGTTCTCGCCGCCGCCGAGGCTGCGCGGGTCGCTGAGGGCGGGTCGCTCGCGGGCTTCATCGCCTATGAGGCGGGCCTTGCGCTGGAGCCGAAGCTGCAGGGCCTTGCCGCAAGCCGCAGCGGGGCGGCTGGCCCGCTGGTGTGGCTCGGCCTGTTCGACGCGCCGCGCCGCATCGCCGCCACCGACGTGCCCGCGTGGCTCGCGGACAGGGCGGAAGGCCCCGGCACGCTCGGCCCGATGGAACCGCAGCTCTCGCCCGGCGGCTACGGCGCGGCCTTCGACATGCTGCTCGAGGCGATCCGCGCAGGCGACATCTACCAGGCGAACCTCACCTACCCGCTCGCGGGCAGCTTCCGCGGCGATCCGGTCGGGCTCTACGCCGGCTTACGCGGCGCGGGTGCGGCGGGATATGGCGCGCTGGTGTTCGACGGGTCGCACTGGCTCCTGAGCTTCTCGCCCGAGCTGTTCGTCGCCCTCAATGGCGCGGAGGCGAAGGTGAAGCCGATGAAGGGCACCCGCCCCCGCGCCGCCGCGCCCGATGCGGACCGCGCGGCGGCCGAAGATCTCGCCGCCTCGGTCAAGGACCGCGCCGAGAACCTGATGATCGTCGACCTGATGCGCAACGACCTCTCGCGCGTCGCCGAGGCGGGGAGCGTCCGCGTCGACGCGCCCTTCGCGGTCGAAACCTATCCGACGGTGCACCAGATGGTCAGCACGGTCCGCGCGCGGCTCGGTCCCGGCAAGGGCGCGATGGACCTGGTGCGCGCGCTGTTCCCCTGCGGCTCGATCACCGGCGCGCCCAAGATCAGGGCGATGGAGCTGCTGGCCGAGGTGGAGCGCGATGCGCGCGGGGCCTATTGCGGGGCGATCGGCCGGATCGATGCCGATGGCAATGCGGCCTTCAACGTCGCGATCCGCACGCTGAGGCTCACCCCCATCGAGAACGGGCAGGGCAGCGCGGTGCTCGGCATCGGCTCCGCCATCGTCGCCGACAGCGATCCGATGGCCGAACGCCGCGAGTGCGAGGTCAAGGCGGGCTTCCTGCGCCGCGCCGCCCCCGGCCTCGCCGCCCCGCAATGCGACCTCATCGAGACGATGCGCTTCGAGCCCGACAGCGGCATCGCGTTCCTCGAAGACCACCTCGCGCGGATGAAGGCGAGCGCGGCGGTACTCGGCTTCGCCTTCGACCGTCATGCCCTGAGGAACCAGATCCAGGCGCTGTGCTTCGAGCTCGATGCGCCTGCGAGGGTGCGCCTGCTGGTCAGCCGCTCGGGGGCAAGCGCGCTGGAAACCGCGCCGCTGCCGCCTGCCCTAGAGGAGCCGGTCAAGGTCGCCGCCCTGCCCCACCCGCTCGACCCGTCCGACTGGCGGCTGGCCCACAAGACCTCGGATCGGGGCTTCTACGAGGATGCGCTCGCCGCCGCTCGCAGCCTAGGCGCCGAGGAGGCGCTGCTTGTGCGCGCGGACGGCCTCGTCACCGAGGGCAGCTGGACCAGCGTCTTCGCGGAAGGGCCGGACGGCGTGCTCCTCACCCCGCCGACAAGTCTCGGCCTGCTGCCGGGGGTGCTGCGCGCCAGCCTGATCGCTGAGGGCCGCGCGCGGGAGGGGGAACTGACGCTGGGTGACCTCGCGGGCGACTTCTGGATCGGCAACGCCCTGCGCGGGCTGATGAAAGCGGTGCTCGCGTGAGCCTCCCCATCCTCTACGAAGACGGCGAAGCGCTGGTGATCGACAAGCCTTCGGGCATGGCGGTCGACCGGCCGCGCAAGGGCGGCATCTGCCTCGAGGATCATCTCGAGCGGCTGAAGCTCGGCTTCCAGCGCCCGCCGGTCGCGGTGCACCGGCTCGACACCGACACCTCGGGCTGCCTGCTGCTGGCGAGGAACCCCAAGGCGCTCGCCCGCTTCAACCGCGCCTTCGAGGAGCGGCTGGTGGGCAAGACCTACCTTGCGATCCTCGCAGGGCACCCGCCGGGGACCGAAGGCACCATCGAACTGGCGCTGGCCAAGATCAGCTCGGCCGAGAAGGGCTGGCGGATGATCGCCGCGAAGAAGGGCAAGCCCGCAGTCTCGCACTGGGAGCTGGTCGAGACGCTCGGGCCCAACGCCCTGATCCGGTTCCAGCCCGAGACCGGGCGCACCCACCAGCTGCGCGTCCATGCGCTCAAGGGGCTGGGCGCAGCCCTGCTGGGCGATCCGGTCTATGGCGCGGGCCACGCGGGCGCGGCGAAGCGCACCATGCTCCATGCCGAGAGCCTTCGCGTGGAGCGTCCCGGCAAGACGCCCATCGAAGCCCGCGCGCCCTTGCCGGCCGATTTCCGCGCGCTCGGGGCGAGCGATGGATGACGTGGAACCCCTGACCTCGCGCGCGCTGCGGCTCGCCAGCGAGAGCTTTCTCGCAGGCTCGGGCCCCGGCGGGCAGAACGCCAACAAGGTCGCGACGGAAGTGGAGCTCAGGGTCAATATCTACGCGCTGCGCCTCACCCCGCTGGTGTTCGCGCGGCTGAGGAAGCTGGCGGGGGCCAAGCTGGCGGGGAACGGCGATCTCATCGTCACCTCCAAGGCCCACCGAACGCAGGATGCCAACCGGCAGGACGCGCGCGCCAAGCTCGCGGCGCTGATCGAGGCGGCGCTGGTCGAGCCCAAGCGGCGGGCGAAGACCCGCGTGAACCGCGTCGGCAAGACCGAGCGCCTCAAGGTCAAGAAGGTGCGCGGCGCGGTAAAGGCCAATCGCGGCAAGCCCAGCGCCTCGGACTGGTGAGCCTTATTGACTTTTGCCCGTGAATCGGCGAATGGCGCGCCCGTGTGGCGGTGTGCCGGGCCTTCCGGGCGCGCCGCTATTTGCTTTTTAGCCCTGCGGACAGCACTCGCCGGGCCGACCCAGTTGACAGGAACCCGCCATGGCGAAGCCCACCACCGTCAAGATCCGCCTCGTCTCGAGCGAGGGCACCGGCTTCTTCTACGTGACCAAGAAGAACCCGCGCAACATCACCGAGAAGATGAGCTTCCGCAAGTACGATCCGGTCGCGCGCAAGCATGTCGAATTCAAGGAAGCCAAGATCAAGTAAGGCTCCTGCCGCGTGCGCCCTTCGGGCTCCGCGCGCGGTAATTCATCGACAGTTCAAGCCTTGCGCCCTAGTCGCAGCGGCATGAAAACAGCTTCCATGAAACTTCGCATCGCAGCGCTCGGCTTCTCGGCCGGAGCGCTTGCGCTCGGCCTCGCCCCCGGCGACACCGCCCCGCTGACCGCCCCTGCCGCCGCGCAGGCCCAGGCCTCCGATCTCGACCGCGTCGTCACCGCCCTGCGCGCGATCTCGACCATGAAGGCCGACTTCGTCCAGACCGACCGCCGCGGCCAGACCATGCGCGGGGTGATGACCCTGAAGCGCCCGGGCAAGATCCGCTTCGACTACGGCAAGAATGCCGATTTCCTCATCATCTCGAACGGCAAGTCGCTCTACGTGATCGACTACGAGGTCAATCAGGTCGAACGCTGGCCGATCGGCAACTCGCCGCTCGGCGCGCTGTTCGATCCCGACAAGGACGTGAAGCGCTTCGGCAAGCTGATGCCGACGTCGAGCAAGGACGTGATCAGCGTCCAGGTGCGCGATCCCAAGAAGCCCGAGTTCGGGATGATCACGCTGATCTTCACCCGCAATGCCGCCGCACCGGGGGGATTGCAGCTGGCATACTGGGTCGCGCTCGACGCACAGAACAACCGCACCCGGGTGGAGCTGTCGAATCAGCGCTACGGCGTGGCGGTGGCCGACAGCACGTTCACCTTCAAGGATCCCCGCCGCACGGCTCGTCGCCCGGGATGAACGCTCGTCCGACGAACGGTTGTATGAAAACGACAGAAAACTTGCCGCGTTCATGTGCGTGAAAGGCGATCAGGGGTAATTCTTTCACACAAGGCGGGCCGAAGGGAGGTTTCCCCCCTGTTGCCCACCCTTCGAAATGGGCCTGCCTTGCACAAGCGTGACGAACGCTCCATGGAACCCCCGACCCATCGCCCCCGGGTCGGGGGTTTTTTGTTGGTGCGGGGTTCCCGCCGCCCTTCGTCCTGAGCTTGTCGAAGGACGAACGGAGCAGGCTACTTCTCCCAGCCCAGTGCCTTGGTGATGATCGTGTAGATCACGTTCTGCTCGATTACCCCGCGGGCGCGGCCCGCGCCGGGGCCGGTGGCGAACAGCGCGACGTCCTCGCCGCCGTGGGTCTCCGCGCCGGTCGGCACCAGCGATTGCTGCTGCGCCTTGATGCCGGTCTGCGGCACCGGCCGCTCGCCCTTCACAGCGCCCGGACCGTTGGCATAGCCCAATGTCGTGTAGGGCTTGCCGTCGAGCGCCGGGGTCGGATCGCCCTCCTTCAAGGCCCCCGCATGATCGCCGTCGCCGCCGCCCGGAGGCGGCACCACCAGCCCGAGGATGTCGTTGCCGCGCACCGGATAGCCCGCGATGGTGAACACGTGGCTGTGATCGGCGGTGACGAGGATCAGCGTCTCCTTCGGGTCGGTGTGATCGACCGCATATTGCACCGCGCGGGCGAACTCGACCGCCTCTTCCAGCGCATAGCCCGCGCGGCCTTCGTGGTGGGCGTGATCGATCCGCCCACCTTCGACCATCAGATAATAGCCGTCCTTGTCGCCCTTCAGCCGCGCGATCGCGGCGGCGGTCATGTCGGTGAGGGTCGGCTCGGTCGAATCCGGCTTGCGGTCAGCCATGTAATTGAGGTGGCTGGGGTTGAAGAGCCCGAGCACCGGCTTGCCCATCGGCGCGGCGGCAAGCCCGGCGGCGTCCTTCACCACCACGCCGCCGTTCTTCGCGGCCCATGCGGCGGGGAGATCGGCGGCCGGATCGGCCCGCCGTCCGCCGCCG
>NZ_LSKQ01000071.1 GCF_001557115.1 Erythrobacter sp. CCH5-A1 | reverse complement strand
CGTAGGCCAGCGCATTGCGCATGAAGTGGACGCGGCAGCGCTGCCAGGTGGCGCTCAGGACGCGGGTGATCGCGGCCTTGAGGCCCTCGTGGGCGTCCGATATGACCAGCCTGACCCCCGTCAGCCCCCGGCGGGCGAGGTCCTTGAGGAAGTCGGACCAGAACACTTCGGCCTCCGAAGGGCCGATGTGCAGGCCGACGATCTCGCGCTTGCCCTCGGTGTTGACGGCAACGG
>NZ_LSKQ01000070.1 GCF_001557115.1 Erythrobacter sp. CCH5-A1 | reverse complement strand
GGCGGGGATCGCTCCCCGCCGTTCTTCCCGGTCCCCCTTGGCGAAAGCTTAGGCGGTGCCCTTGCTCATCTTCGTGTTGACGTTGCTGAAGGTGCCCGACAGCGTCGAGCCGACGTTGGTCATCGCGGTGATCGCGGCGACAGCGATCAGAGCGGCGATGAGGCCGTATTCGATGGCGGTCGCACCCTGTTCGTCACGGACGAGGTTCTTGAAGAAGGTCATGTTTGGTCTCCTGGCTGGGCAATAAGAAACTTCGGACGCGCCCGGTCAGTGGCGGTCTCACGTAAAATTATCCGACAGCTGTTGATAAATGCCTAACCTTCCTGAAATCTTTGGGTAACCACAGAAGTTCTGCGCAGATAAACCATAGGTTTCCGGGCCAACGCCCGTATCTGCGGGCGACTCACAAAGAAAAGCGGCGGGAATTGCTCCCCGCCGC
>NZ_LSKQ01000007.1 GCF_001557115.1 Erythrobacter sp. CCH5-A1 | reverse complement strand
CGATCGAGGCCTTCACCTCCGGCGGCCAGTCCCGACGCTTGCCGACACCGGTGAACACCTCGAAACGCTGAACACCGCTAGTGCCAGCATCATCGCATGACATCGTCATAGCACCAACGCCCCTCAACAATCAGGGCGCGGACACTCGGCGCTCAGCGTCACCCGTGCAAGGTGGGCTCAGGACATCGCTCTGATGTCCGCTGTCAACGCTCAGGGTGCGCGGCATCAGCCGTTCGGCGGA
>NZ_LSKQ01000069.1 GCF_001557115.1 Erythrobacter sp. CCH5-A1 | reverse complement strand
CCGGGGAGACGCTTACTGCTGATCAGGCTCTCTCGCGGGTCGCCGATTACGCCTATAAGGAGTCGAATTCGACCCAGGCAAGGCAGGCGCGCGAGGATTTCACCCGCGCGACGAGCTCTAGTTCCGACAGTGAACTGAAGTCTCTCTCTGATCGCTATTCGGCCAGTTTGGCCGACACGCGGACCTATTCGAATGAGGCGTCTCGCACGCAGGAGGCCTACGAACGGCACAGTCAGGACTTCAGCGAGGCTGCGTCTCGCGGATACTCGCTCAGCCAGGACGAGACACAGGAGTTCGTCACCTATGCGCAGCAGGCGCTCCGGGCACCGGAGAACAGCGTCCTCGCATCGACAGGTTGGCAACCTCGCTTGGTGGCTACCACCCCGGAGCAGGAGCAAGTGAAGCAGATCCTGCTGAGGCAATTCATGGACGATAAGGTTGATCAGGTGCGTCAGGAACTCGGTGTTTCATTCCCCGAACTGGGCACTCCGACAGGCGTGCGACCATCGGTCTCATCGGCTGAGGATGTCCAATCGTTCGGTGAGGCGAACATCGGCGCGATCTCGGCGCGGGGGCCCAACGTTAGCGTGCGCGGTAATTCGGGAGACGCTTCCGTACGAGAGGAAGCGGCAGAAAGAATTGACGAGGGTTCGTTCCGTCTGACTTCAGAGGGCCTGTCTCTTGGAAACAAGGTCACCGGTGCCGAAAGTCGTGCCGGAGCCCTCGGAGACCGGGTTGATGATCGCAATCATGAATCCATCGGCAGTTCATTGGTCTCGCCGGTCATCAAGGGCGCAGAGAGCTATCTCGAGGATGCTAAGGGGTGGATCTCGGAAACGTCAGAGCGGGTCGGAAACTCTCTCGGCATCGGCGGGGTAGGGGCCACTGGTGGTGGTCCTGTTAATTCCGTGCTGCCACGTTCCGGCGAAGGGTTTCGAACCTATTCCGCACCGGGCAGTCAGTATGCGACGGAGTCGGTCGCCAACGAGCTGC
>NZ_LSKQ01000068.1 GCF_001557115.1 Erythrobacter sp. CCH5-A1 | reverse complement strand
GCTTCCCATTGGCCTAACAAATAACGGCCAAGCACAAAATTCCTTACAGTCCCCGCGGCTTGAGGCGCGATCGGAACTGGCGCATCGATCAGGCAATGGCTCCCGCGCTTGCGCTTGACCCGCGCAGGTTTCCTTTCAAGTCCAACTTCCACACCGGCGCCTTCAGGTTGGTCGCCAATGCGCCCGCCGGGGTGTAGTCCCCGGCGGCGGCGTCGGCATAGAGCGTGATCTGATTGCCCGCCTTGACCTCGCCGGGACTGCCCGTGCCAACCGCTGCTGCGTGGAGATGATTGTCGCGGATCACCACGCCCAGGATAACAGGGCCAGCCCACGCCAGATCCTGAAGGGCGTTGTTGGCGATCAAGCAATAGGCATCCCCCACGTACTGCTCGTAAGGACCTGCCGTGGAGACCAATAGCATCCTCTGGTAGGGAAAGGTGTTGTGGGCGATGATCACGTGGCTGTGGCTTAGCGACATTTGGCTCTGCGCATTGCCCAGAAACTCCGGCGCAGGGTCCGGCCGGTTGATCGCGTTGTTGATGTAGGCCCAATCGCGCGTTGCGTTGCCCCCGACGGCGAAGTGCTGCGTGTCGCAGTCCAGTCCCGTGTTGCCGTAGATCAGCACGTTCTCCTGCACATTGTCGGATTTCTGGTAGTAATCGCTGTGCTGGTCGAAGGCTGTGAAAAGCTGAAGCGTCACGCCCTTCACGTTCTGATTGGTGAACGCGCCGAAGCTGGTAAAACGATCTCCGAGGCTGAGTGCGGCGGCGTAACGGGTATCGTCCTGCAAGGTCGCTGCCCAGCCCCCGCCAAGGCTGTTGATCCAGCTCACCACATTGGCAACGGTGTAGTTGGTTCCCGCTGTGTAAGCGGCTTCGGTGTTGAAGACAGTAAAGGTGCCGACCGACACCCCGTTGACGCGGGCCGTAAAGACCCTTCCGTTTGCGACATTGACGCCACTCAGAGACAGGTCTGCCGTCGCTCCCGCCCCGCTATAGGTGACTGTCATGGCGGGAAGCGGGTTGCGATAGGCCATTGAATTATGATGGGTGACCTTGTTGCCCACCACCAATGCGGCCCCATGGAAGGCATCGTTGAAGGTATCACGCAGGACGCAGCCCCGATTGTATGCGAAGAACTGCCCGGCATATTGGATATTGTGCAGGTCGCATTCGAGGAACCACGGGGAGCCGCGCACCTGATGAGTGACGCTCCCGCCCGTCACGTTCCCGCGGATGAGAGCGCCGCGCGGCGTGGAGCGCGTGAAGCGCACGCCCTCGAACACATGGCTGCGTCCGTTGAGAAGGGTCGGCACGGATTGCTGCGCCTCGTGATAGACCTCCGACACATAGGCCATGTCGAAGGTAATGCCCGCCCCGCGAAACCACATCCCGTCCCAGCGCGGGCGCATCAGCATTGCGGCATCCGTCGTGTAACTGGGCTTGGCGAAGGTGACATTGACCCCCGTCGCGCACTCCACGGTCATATAGCCTTGCGCGGTATAGGCCGACGACCCGACAAGCAGATCGCTGGTGCCGCTGCTGATGTAGGTCACCCGCGGGTTCTGCGCGGCCGCTGTTCTGGCGGCGTTGAGCGCATTGAGGGTCGCTGTGGCAAGCGTGGCTGCCGTGTAATCCGCGCCCGAACCGGTCAGGCCGATCGTCCTGTCCCAATCGTGCTTCGTCGCTGCCGGGCTGAATTGGAGCGGGCCGAGCACGCGGCGCTGCATTGTCGCGTCTGCGGGGATCGCTTCGATATAGAGATTGGCGACGCCCGCCCTGCCGGCAGGCTTCTTGAGCCGCACGGTGTAGCACGGCAGCGAGTAGGTGGAGCCGTCATAGCGGGTGAAGTTGCGCAGCGCGGGCTGCACCACATCAACCGATCCGCCCTCGAAATGAAACCGCACGCGGTCGATCCCGCCGATGATTGTGCCTCCGTCATTGGCAAAGGCCATCACGCTGAAGGTGAGCTCATCGGTGAAATACTGGTTCGGCGGATCGATCATGCGCACGATCGGTTTGGCTGTCGTGCGAACCGGGTCTGTTGGGATGGACACGAAGCCGGTGCCGGCAGTTCCTGTCCAGGTAGGGGACGGCAAGACAGCGGCGATTTCCAGGGCGCTGACACCGACGCCGGCGAGAGGAGCGATCAGCCGCGCCCCTCCTTTGCCTCCATGGCCGAAACCATATCGTCCCATCAGGCCAACCCCACCAGGTCACCCGCAGTCGTACCGGTGCTCTTTACGGCTCGAACGCGAACATCAAGCACGCTGCCCTGCACGACATTCCGGAAGGTGACCGCATCTTGAGAATTCCCGATCACCAGCACGAGATCGCCCCCCCTTCCAATGTAAATCGCCTTCGTCAAGAATGGGAGAGACTCGAGATCGCTCGGCGTGATCGGGAAGCAATTTTCCGATGGAGTAATCGACGACGGGGCAAGACCATGATAAGCGTCATAGGACATAGAGGTTTCTCCGTTCAGACATGTGCTATGATCTGATCGTTCAAAATCGAGTAGGAAACCTTTAATTGTCCAACAAGTGCGACGTCTTTGTTTGCCCTTCATCGATCGGACTTAGTTGCCTCGGTTTCGGTGTTCAGAAAGAACCGAAACTAAAGAGATTCATGTCAGGTTTGCACCCGCGCCTTGGTGTATGAGTTCTCCAAGAGCCTGATCCGAGATCAAAGCGCGTGGCGTCAGTGAGTTGATCTAACGCCATTACTGACCGCTTGTCCGCGACGCTAATACCGAGAAAATCGTATCGGGCTCAGAGCATTCCATCGAGCGGAAACACGTCGCCAAACGGCTTGTGAGCCAATTTGATAGCTGTTACGTCGCGCCCCATCTTCTTGGGGTTTGAAAAGCATGACCGTTACGAGGAAGGCCTTTTTTGCCGCCTATGATGAAGCGATTGTCAAACGAAATTTCGTCGAAGATTCAGGTTACTATCGACAGTCGGGAGAACGGTTTTGGCAATGCTTCCATACGATTGACATGCTAGGTTTGCCTCGGGGCGCAACGGTGTTGGACATCGGCGGCGGCATCATGGCCGTCCTGCTTAAGCAACTTCTCGGGTTTGACGCTGCAGTCGGCGATGTGAATGAAAAGGGGCGAGATGATGTAACTGCGCTCGGCCTCAAGTTCGACATCGTTGATCTTTTCAGCGAGGAGCAAAAGGGTGTGTCGCGATACGATTTGATCGTCTTGCAGGAGGTTATAGAACATATCCCGCAGCCGCCCTATCTCGTGCTCAATCGGTTGAAGCGCCTGCTGAATGATCATGGTACGCTCTTCCTCACCACGCCGAACGGCAACCGGTTTCGTAATGTCGCCTACATGCTTGCTGGCAAGGAAGTCCTAGACAAATACCGATATCCCGAACCGGGAGAGGCACTCGGCCACCAGCACGAGTATACGATGCGGCAAATGCTCTGGCAGGCGCAAAGAGGGGGCATGAATGTCGCTTTTGCTTCCTACTATGAGGACGGCTTCAAGGGTGCGACCTTCAAAGCGCGGATTGCCCGTATGTTGACCGCTCCCATCCAGATGGTTCCGCATTTGCGCAACGGTATCATGATGGTGCTCAAGCCGGCCTCTCTGACTTGAGGGCGCATGCGCAGGGAGCAAGTATCTGGGGCACTTCGCAAGGTGACTTTCGAGGACGGTGCTTTCGACCCGGTACAGGTGCGTAGCGATCAGAAGTTTGGATGAGGCCTCGAATTTTTCACTCGGATCGTTTGCTCGCATTCCGCGGCGCCATTCTGCCCGTTCGGCAAGCTTGGCCTAGCTTTGCGTGTATCGCGGGTCAGCGCCCGGCGAAGCGTAGCCTCGCCACCAGCTCCACGGCCGTGTCACGACATTCTCGTAGGTAGCCGGGAAGCTCGCAAAACTCGCCACGCGATTGCCGAAAAGGCGCCCGGCGACATATCGGTTGAAGCAGTTTAGCCAGAGGCAAAATACGGTAAGCCAGGCGAGCGGCGCCGCAAAATGCTTGTGATAGTAATGCGCAGCGCCCGTTATCAGGAACTGGATGCGCTTCGGAGATAATCCCGCCCCGCTGCCGATATCGTGGAATCCTTTGCTCGCCGGGACCAACCCGATCCGTGCTCCACTTGCCCTGAGCCTGGCGCACAGATCCAGTTCCTCGCTATACAAGAAGAAGCTCTCATCCATGCCCCCGAGTTCGTGCCATGCTTCGGTGCGAACCATCATCATCCCGCCGCAGACCGCTTCGATCTCGACAAGACGGCTTGTCAGATCGATCTGCCTCATCCTCTCGCTAAGGCCCACGGCTCCCTTCAAAAGCTCTGTGATCTTTGGGAGCGCGGGCAAGGATCGCAGGTCAAACGTGCCATCGGCTCCCACCGCGAGCGACCCGAGGATCTTGTAATCGGGATGGTCCCTGCTGACCGCATGCAATTCAACGATGGCATTCGGATGTAGTTCGACATCCGGGTTGAGGAGAAACAGAAGGGGTCCGTTCGCGCGGTTTGCCAGAAGGTTCATGCCAGCGGCGAACCCGACGTTGCCTTGCGAAGGCACGATCACCGATCCAGGGAAGTGATCGCGGACTATCTCCTCGGAACCGTCGTCGCCATTGTTCACGAACAGCACTTCAATGCTCAACCCCTTCGCGGCCTGCCGCAGATGGCGCATGCAGGCATCAAGGTAATTGCGGGAATTGTACCCCACGATCAGGACGCTGACGTCAGTCATGGCTGTGCAAGCCCATCATCTTTTCCGAGTTGGAATAATCGAGCTGGTCAAAGATTGAAGCGGCCCCCGAATTCCCCGGACAGGACCTCACACTTATGTAAGAGTGAGG
>NZ_LSKQ01000067.1 GCF_001557115.1 Erythrobacter sp. CCH5-A1 | reverse complement strand
GCGATCGACGACGACTTCGGGTTGGGAGACTGATCATGCTCTCGGTCGCATCGGTCAAATCCGCCTCTGGAGCCGCCGAATACTTCGCCAAGGACGACAAGCACCCGGCTGACTATTACCTCGGCGAAGGCGGCGGCGCGGGGGGCGGTGATGGCGGCCCCGGCGGAGGCGGAGAAGGGCTGGGCGGTGGGGGTGCTGACAAAGGCGGTGAAGCCGGCGTCGGCACCGGGGACGCAGTACGCGGAGCAGCGAACGACAACCCTGAGACCGGATGGGCAGGGAAGGGCGCTGAGATGCTTGGTCTCAGCGGCGAGGTCACCAAGGATGCCTTCGAGAAGATCCTGAATGGTGAGCTGCCCAATGG
>NZ_LSKQ01000066.1 GCF_001557115.1 Erythrobacter sp. CCH5-A1 | reverse complement strand
CGCGGTACGTTCCCTCGACATTCTCGACGCTCATCACCCAGGCTGTATCGCCCTGTTCACCATGCGTTCTGCTGATGAGCATGCGCGGAACGGCGGCGCTGAAAGCGGCATCCGATTTGAGATGATGACTTTCATATTCTGCTCGGCTGTTCTCCGTCCCACCGGATTCGAAAATGAGCACGTCTTCGGCCAGAAGCGAAAGTGCGGCGGCAGTATCGCCCTTCGCTAGCGCATCATGAAAGTTCGCTACCGCTTCAACGGGACCATCCAAGGCCGTAGCCACTGTGGCCCCTTCTTCAGCGTCCCTCCCCTTCGCGGTAGTACTGGGGTGCGCCAATACTGGGCTTTGTATCAGCATGATCACGCCCGCCAATACTCCCGCAATTTTGCATGCTCCATATCGAACCATTGAAACCCCCTTTTTCATGAACTTTCGATCTACAGCATTCCTGGCGACGCGAGGCCCAGAACAGCTACGAGGCCCAGAACGCCGACGGCA
>NZ_LSKQ01000065.1 GCF_001557115.1 Erythrobacter sp. CCH5-A1 | reverse complement strand
GACTGCTCGACGATCCTGATGATCTCGAGCTTCTCGGATGCGGGATACCTCATTCTTCGTCGCCCCCATCCGCGATCATGCTTTTTTTGAGCAAACGGTTTTCCAGCGTCAGGTCGGCCACGCATTCCTTCAGGGCGCGGGCTTCGCGGCGCAGATCCTGCACCTCGCCAGTGGTCGCGGCACGGGCGGTATCACCGGCCAACCGGCGCTTACCTGCTTCCATAAACTCCTTCGACCAAGTGTAATACAGGCTCTGGGCGATGCCTTCCTTGCGGCACAGCTCTGCGATGCTGTCCTCACCACGCAGGCCGTCCAGCACGATGCGGATCTTTTCTTCGGCAGAGAAATGGCGCCGGGTTGCTCGGCGGATATCCTTGACCACCCGCTCAGCTGGGGCCTTCTTGGGAGGGGATTTTTTCACGGAGGGTTGGGTCTTCATCTTCGTTCCTTCGTCACTACGACGAAGCCCCAACCCTCCTTAAATCACAACCTCAAATCTGTGCCATTGGTGCTGACGGGGGACAATCTGCGATCCCATCACACAAGCCGGTTGCCATTGAGCTTGGATTTGAACTGGTGGCGGCTCCAGTGCCTTTGGGGAGCAAACTTTCAAGCGCTGGCCGATTGCTGGCTGACACCAGGACCACCATGTCCTCAAGCGCAGCGTACTGCTCAGCCGACAGGTGCTTCGAATGAGGCTCAAGCATCCCGATGGCGTTCGCCTGCACCTCAGGGTCGATGTGCCGCAGAGCCTCGATGATCACAGTCAGGGCAGCAGGATCAGGCGCCTTTTCCGTCGGTGCCACGATCCGTTGCAGGAGCTTCAAGGCTGCGATCGCATTGCCCTTGGCCTCACCCGCAAAGACGGTGCCGACTTCGCGGAGGAACGGTTCTCTTTGCAGCGCCTTAGAGTCTGATTCAAAACTATCTCGTGTAATTTCATGCTCTTGCGATACGGCG
>NZ_LSKQ01000064.1 GCF_001557115.1 Erythrobacter sp. CCH5-A1 | reverse complement strand
GCGCTGTTCCCGAGCGGACGCCTCGCCAGCGCCAAGGCGCGCGCCTTTGCCGACTTCGTGGGCGAGGTGCTGAAGGAGGGGTGATCAGCCGCGCCGGAGCGTAAGCGCGATGCCGCCCAGGATCAGCGCGGCGGCGAGCGCGAGCCGCCATGTCAGCGGCTCGGCCAGCAGGGCGGCGGCGGCGAGCGCGGCGACGACCGGGGTCGCCAGCTGCACCGCACCGACCGCGGCATGGGGCAGGCGCGGCACCAGCCGGTACCACGCGACATAACCGAGCCCAGAAGTCAGCGCGCCCGAGACGATCGCCAGCCCGGCCCCGCTGCCGCTGCTCGATGGCGGGGCGGGGGTGACGGC
>NZ_LSKQ01000063.1 GCF_001557115.1 Erythrobacter sp. CCH5-A1 | reverse complement strand
TACACCACTCCCGCCAACCCTTCACGACATCGCCGGTGAATAAGATGGGCTAAATTGGCCCATGCGAAGGTGTCAGGATCGACCAACACAACGCGACCCAAGCCAGATTGAAGTAGTAGCTTCGCGACACCGGCGCCGACTGAGCCGCATCCGAGAACAGCAACACGCTTCTCTCCGAGCTGCGCACCTTCGCCGGCGCGCATCCGACCTAGCCAGGCGTCGACCCGCTCCACAGTTACCCGGCAGGCCGAACGTCGGACAGCCAAAATGTTGGGAGGAACGTGCCCTGGTCGGAACCCCTTCGACACGCTCGGCTTCGGGGCCTTCCCGCTGGCTCTTACCACGTTGGGTTCTTCGATCACAGCCGGTGCTTGGGCGATCTCGCCTGCGGGCGTGGCTCCGGTTAGAACCACGGTCGCCCGCTCGATCATGGTGGTCATGAGCCGGTCGAATACCGTGAGACCATCCGGAGAGCGCTCAGCGATCAAGCGTCGTAACGAACCTGCGTCGTTGGGAAAGTAGTTCGGCTCGGGCAGGCGATCTAGCCAAATGACGACGGCGTCCTTGAACGTTCGAGTGTCGTCCACTCCGTAGCGGTTGTTCAACCACGTGCGGCAGTCGTCGGTATTCTCGGCGACGAGGTAGAATTCCTGACCGTGCCACGCCGCTAAGGCTCGGCTGCGTGCCTCGGGGCGCAGCCACGTGCGGATTGGGAAGTCGCGGGTGACATCGCGCCGCCAATATGCATCGAAGTCGAGCAGATAATCATCTCGGTTGCCGCCGGCTTCGTTTTCGGCGATGAGCGCAAGCGCTTCCCGGTGGGAATATTCGACCACGGCCACTGGATCGAGCGTGTCTGCCCGGCCACCGTCACCAGCGAGACAGAGCCGTCCGCCCGCTTCGATGTGCGGGGCACGCAGTAGGTCGCTGCGGCCATCCAGCGAGAATCGCGGCAGTGAATAAGGGAACTCGGCATCAAGGAGCAGGTTCAACGAACCTGCTTCGCTGCCGGGAAGCGGCAACCTCCATCCGTCCCAGCTTTCGTCGCGCCCGAGCGCCAGGAGCTGTGCGCTGGAAAGACCCATAGCGTTGGGAATTTCAGTCTCGACCCAGGCCCTGACTTGTTCGATCGCCTCCAAGCGCCTCGATGCGAGAAAACTCAAGGCAACGCCGGGCCCGCGTAACGACCACCCTCGCGTTTCTCGACAGGCCGAGTCGGCGAGCTAGCGCTCATGCTCCCTGAGCCGTTACTCCCTTCCTCTGGTGGCGGCTGTTGCGAAAACCATTCAGTGTAGAACACCTTGTCCCAGGCGGCCATAGCGACCTCATGCGTGCAGTCGACGGTGTCGAGCACTTCCAGGTGCTTCAAGTTCTCCATCAGCCGATCCTTGAAGTGACCCGGTCGGGCATCGTTGTCGTGCCCGATCGTTTCACCGTCGATAGTAGGGTGGGCAATGGTCGTGTTCCACTCCAGACGCCAACGGATCGCCTTCATCGTCTCTCGGAGCGCAATGTCGTCTCGACCAGCGGACGCCGAAAAGGAGTCGTCGGCGAGTTTGGTGATCATAAAGCCGGTCGCAGTCTGAGACTTCCACGATGATCGACTTCGCGCGAAGGCCTTGAGCAGTCGCACTACTCGGCAGAACTGCCCATCCGTGTCGTCAAAATCGGGACTATGATGCTCATTGCGCTGCTTGAACCAGCGAGTAACCGCAAGTGCGTCTGAGGTCTTCCAGTCGGAACTCGCCAGTTCGTAGGAGTAGACCGCCTTTCCGGTCCAAGGATCGGTGGATTCGATCCGGCGATAGGAGGGCACGTCAACGTGAAAGCCCTCGTTGTAGTAGATCCGTACGCAGTTCTTGAGCACCTCAGGAGGCTTGTTGAAGCGATCGTCTTGAAGCGCGTCGCAAACCATCTGGCGCACGCTCAGGGCCGAAAGCTCCCCACCGTTCGGGCCGACGAGTTTATCTTTACGGAAGTAGACGCCGTCGTCGATGTCGTAGTCGGTGTTCTCATCCTGCACCATCGTGTGCATGGCGTAGGAGCCTTGCGTGTGCTGCCCAATCGGTGCGGGTTTACCGGCATCGGCGAGGCCCTTCTTCAATCGGGCGCGATTGGAGTCCCGCCGCTTGCGCATGTTGGTGCGCTCAGTGCTGGGTAGGTTGACCTCGGCATTTTGGTAGCCCAGCAGTTCAGCGGACGCGTCGTACATAGTCTTCCTCTGGCTAATCGAAGTCGATTGGACGAACTCTATCCTTAGCTCATTTGGTCTAACAGACTACCGACGTAACATGCCGGATTCAAGTACAAAGCATGAACAAGAGGCATTACGAACCTTTGCCAAGCAGCTGCGCCACCAAGGGCTCAGTCCGGCTACGACAGCAACGCCGCAAGCTCGAATTCCCTTTTAGCGAATGACTCTACCCCACGCTGCCGCAATAGATTCAGTTTATCGAGATCGTGCTCGAACAAATCGGTAGCCATCTCCGGCCGCTCGAAAGTGTCGCTGATGCGGACTGTTGGGACATGCTTGTATAGAATGTGCCGAAGCTGATCCATCGACTGGGTGTTGATCTCAAGCGTCTTTTGGAGGAGCTGCACACTTTTCAAATATCGCGCGAACCACATTGTGCTGAATAGATTTGGCTTGGGTTGCGGGTATACACCAACTCCGACGCTGACGACGCGTAGCGCGGCGGCGGGCTGCTCCATTGCGCTTAATGCATCCGCGATCGCGTAGAGTGTGGGATTGTTGGCGCAATAGCCCCCGTCGACCAGCTCCACGCGGTCGCCCTGGGCGGTGCTCACCAACTTTCGTTCGAAGAAGGGGTAGGCCGAGCATGAGGCGACAACCGCGTCGCCCACCGGCACGCCGAAACCGGGAACAAATGTGCCCTTGCGCCCATGTGCTTGGACCACGCTCGCCTTGAAGATCATGGGGCGCTCAATCTCCCACTTCGTGGCAACGATGCCGATGCCGGTTTTCACGGCATCGAACTGGGTGTCGCGGTAGACCTCGCGGGCAAGGTCAGAGAGAGCAGCGGTCTTCTCATGTGATGACTTGCGCTTCATGATGCGCACGACGTGTTCTGAGTACAACGCGTGAATCTCATCGACTGAGTGCCCAAGGGCGAGCAGCGACGCGATGATTGCCCCCGTGCTTGTCCCGAAGATCAAGTCGAAGACTTCGCACAGGCGCTTACCTGCATGGCCTTCGATTTCTCGCAGAACACCGAGCGAATAAAACCCCTTGGCACCGCCACCATCGAGGCTCAGAATCCGAAATGGGGCCGGAACATCATTCGACACACAATCTATCCTTGTCATTCGCTCTAAGCTTCTTCGTGACTGGGACACGGGCAGTCGGTTATCCTACTGGACAAGCGCTAAAGCTGGAAGCCGGTTATCGGGAACACCTTTGGCGAACACTCAGCTCCAGCGCACACTGCCGGTGCAGCAAACTAAGCGAATTTGCTTTCTCGTCTATGGCCTAAAGGTGCTTCATGAGATTCCCTTGAAGGGTCGCATAATCTCCTCGGGCGCGGTCCGCAGCCCCCCCAACATTCCTCTCCTGACCGGCTTCTACTTCCTCCCATAGGCACTCAGTGAGCGGCCTGTCTCTTGACGGTTCAGTCGCATACGCTTTGTGACGGCGATCCAGAACACACTGGAACTCAGCACGCAGCACGATCTGACGTTCGGCCAGAAACTCGGGAATGGTGGCTTCGTCCCAAAATGCGACCATCGGAGCCTATGGCCCCGCGCGCAGCCGCGCACCGCGAAGCGCCATTCTGCGCCGTCTCATATCCCTCCCTCTACGCGTCAGCGGACGATCAGCCGATGTGGCAAAATCGCTTGAATTCAAAGGCTCAAAGACCCTTGGTACCCATTCATACGGTCTTGACACTGGGCCTGTAGCAATGCGACCGAACAAGCGGTCGAAACGAGCATTGAATGGCAAACTACGACGACGCCCTGAAAGTAATGGACGCGGTCGCAAAGTACCGTGAGGACGAGAGTTTGCCCAACGACCCGCATGAAATCGACCGCCTCTGCGAGCGGTTGCTCTCGGACGATGGATTTGACGAAGTCGCCATCGAGTGGAAGCGCATTTCGAAGTACGAGCGTGAGGTGCACGGTGGCGATTGGCCAAAGCCTGATTGATGAGGCCCGCCGTCATGCTATTATGCCGCATGGCGAAACGAATTGAGCTCTTCCAGCAAGCGGCCAAGCGCATGGCGATCAGCCCTGACGCCTGCATGGAGCGCATTCGGCGCTGCAGCATCAATTCCAAGTTCGGAAATGAGGGCGCTGACCCAGCCTCACTTGCCGCGATCGTGGGAATGGACGACGATTGGAGCGCCGCCGCATTTGCGGAATTGCGAAGCACCGGTTTCATCAAGACAGACTGGGCCCGTTTCAAATGGTACCAGCCCAGCGTCAAGGAACTCGATGATAAGATAGCGGAGTTGGCGGCAATCGAAGCCGCGGCGATCATCAGGCTGTCTTCCATGGACTGCGCGCCGGCACTACCCGCAATCCGCGCTTTGGCTGATGAATTCCTCAAAATGGCGGACGGCGGAGATGCGGTTGCGACGAGCCTTGCTCACCACAGGATGATGCTGGCGATCGTCAGCGCCACCGGCGAACTGCGCCTCATGGAAGATTACGTCAAAGACGCCAGTGTGGCGGTCGCCTATGCAGTTGCCGCTCGACTTGAAGCAGCCGACTTCGAAGGCATGAAACGGTCAGCCAATGTCATTGCGAACCTCGTCGGTACGAGCGCACCGCGGGAATGCGCAGCTGAAGCCGTCGCCATGCGGCTCCACCCAAAAGAGCCCGTGAGCGCGTAAAACGCCTCACTCAACTCAGAGGCAAGGCCGCCAGACCGACCTCCACCAGGGGCTCGATAATTGGCGTGAATGTGCGCGAACTGCCCGCATAGGTCGGATATCCTGCGATGTTGTCCTCGATCGTCTGAAATCCATCCTGACGGTCGTTGACCGGATAGATGCCCTCGCCCATCTTTTCGATGAGCATCTGGAGCGAAGGGGCGATGCCATCGAAGAATAGCCGGCTCGCCGCGCGAACGCCCGCGAGGTCGCCCGACCTGGCTGCATCAAGGAACCGGTCGCTTGCCTCGACCAGAAAACCTGTGCGGACAGCATAAGAGTCGGCCATCCAAAGGAGGCGGAAAAACGCTTGGGGGATGAACTGCGAGACAAGGCTGGCTAGGGTGCTTTCCTTGCCACCCAGCACGATATGCGTCAGCCCCATTGCACCGAGAAAAAAATCCTCGTGGTTCACAGGGACGTTTCGAATGCGCTCGTCGATGAATCCCGCGAGCGGGCCAAGAGTTGCCCCTCCGGACTGCGCCAACCTTATGGCACCGATCTCGACGATTGCGCCCAACGAAAGGCGCCATTCCTCAACCTGGCTCTGCGAGAATGTTGAGATGACATAGGAAGCCCCCGAGCGGGTCAGATATCCGCCAACCTTCAAAGCGACCAGCAACCTGCGCGCTCTATTGATATGAAGCCCATAGTGGGCAGCCATATCCTGGGCAGAATACGGTGACCCAGCCTTGAGCTCGCCAAATAGAATGCGTTCTCGAAGATCGAGATATGTCGCGTCAGTCTTCGATAACATGCTCTCAACGGCTCGCTTGATTTCAGCGTAACCGCTCCCCTTCTGGTATGATTCCGGCACCCCGCGCAATCGCGCATACAAATCGAATCGGCAATCGACTCCTGACCCCTCGCAGCGTTGAACCTATGATTGTCTTTTTGGCAAAAAAACGCTACGGAAAGGGTAGGAGAACGGCGATGGACGATTTCAACAACAGATCGAACATGGATCCGATCACTTATGCTGTCGTCACCGGCGATATCTCGCGTGGCGCATCGCCAACTGATCTCCCTAGCCGTTTCGGCAACCTCAGGCATCCGGAAGAGTATCTGACATACGGAGGGAAGCCGTCGAAGGGTAGTTCGCTGATTGCACTGGCTCTCTCGATTGCCTTTCTCCTAGTGGCCATCCTTAGCTGGTAGGATTTCTGGAATGGCGGTTGGGTTCGAGGGGTCACCGCTGATCTCTGTCATAGAAGCGCTCATTAAATCGCTCATCGGCACCGCCCTCACCTTTACGATCCTGCTCGAAATCCTGTCGGCGCTGACCGGATCGCGTGACATTGGTCTCATAACGCTGTCCGAGAGACTGGCCGCCTTCATCAATTCGATCGCTGATCGCGCTGTCTGGCACCCCCTCTACAAGATTTCGCGGGGAGCTGACGGAACGGCGGGGTCCCTGTCCGCGTAGGTCTGTCTCGGTAAATGCGCCCGGGCCCGAGACATTGCCAACTAGCGAACCGGGCTGCGGGATCAGATCATTGAATGGCGCCACCCGCTGATCGTAATAGTCGGCGATGATCGCCCGCGCGACCACTTCAGCAGTCGCCTGCTCCTGGGGGCTAAGATCAGTGCGTGCCAGACTCGGTGCCGTCAGCCCCAGTTCAGCCGCCTTTTCCTGATATTGGCTTGCGATGATCTGGCTGAGGTCAAAGGAGAGATTGGACCCATAGCCATCCCTGCTCGACGTGTTGCTGCTGAGAGACTTCGAGACCTCGTCAATCGCCGCAATGCGCTTATCAATCCGCCGAACGTCCTCAAGAGCCTGTTCACGAGAAAAGGCCGCCTCCGAATACCCTTCGCTCCGGCTGAAGCTGCCGCTTTGCGAATAGCTGCCGCTGTCCTGCGTTGCGTTGGATCCATTCGAACGATTGTCAGATGTTGCTGAGTCGAAGCCCTGGCTCTGGCTGGCCTCAGTTCCTCGGGTGACAGCATCTAGCCGCGATCGACCGCCACTAATTCCAGCCTGAACGTTGCCGCCAATAGCGCCATTGGCCCCGCTTCCGCCTTCACCATTTGCAGCGCGATTGCCGCCGCGCCCCGCTGAACCCCCGACGCTCAGCGAGCCACCCTTGGTTGTCTCGAGGCGATCCGTGTTGCTTTGCTGGGCACCCTGCGAAGAACTCACACGATCGCTCTCCGACACCGTGTCGCGTGCATCAAGCGACTGGTTGTCAAACCGCTGCATGTTCTCGCCGGACCGGAACCCTGAAGAACTCTCGGAACCGCTGGAATTGCGGGTGCCGGTCATTTGTCGGCTCGAAGTTCGGTCAGCCAACGAAAGCGCACGGGAGCGCTCTTCGCTCAACGTGTTTCGCGCTGTCTCCAGTTCGGACAGCGTCTGCTGGCGCTCAGCATTTGCGAATTGGCTGACAGAAGATGCAAACGCGAGACGGCTCATAGCAGGTGAGGTATCGTAAACCGTCAACCCATCAGATGTCGTTCGGGTTATTGCGGCATTCGCTCCTACACTCGACATTAGCGGTGCCCCACCGGTGAAGGACGGCGCCGTGTTCCACTGGTCAGACTGCCGGTTGGAGCTCGAGAGATTCATGTAGCTCTCGTTGCCGTAAGCGTAATTCCCGGTCGTGCGCTCCACCGCTGCAGCCTCGGCCGCAGACTGGGCAGGCGCCAACATCGAAGTTGCCTGAGACGAAACCGCCATCGCACCTTTGGCCATGCCCGCCGCCAGAAACGGGATCGACATCATCAGGAAGCCTGCGATCGTTGCCGTGTCTGTGTTGACGGCATCGATGCCTGCCATCCCGGCCATCGTCACCCCGCCCGGCGAGGTCGCGTTCATCGCATCAGCCGTCCGGTCCATGATGAACATGTGCAAGACCACGTAGAGCGGTCCCCAAGCGGCTAGGTAGAAGAAGCCAGTAAAGTATCCCTTCAGCGCAGGCGTCCCACTGCGCGGGATGAGGAAGAGCGGGAAGATCACCGGGAACATCGCATAGAAGACGACCGTCAGGACGATGTTCAGGAGCGGAACCCAGGTCATGGCCTGCTCCGCTATCGACGTATAGGTATTGCGCGCCTGCTCCTCGGCACGCAGGACGGCGAAGGTGTCACCATCGGCCGCGCCGAGGTTGGCACGCGCCTGAAGGAAGGCGTTGACGAGCGAGCGCTGTTGAAAAATCTGCTGGGCAGTCTGCGAACTGCCATGGAAATGGTTGGCAACAACCGGCAGGTCCGCAATCAGCTTCGAGCGCGCTAGCGCAGGGGTTAACCCTGGGAAAATCTTGCGACCCTCCTCCTCGAGTGCGGTATCAGAATAGGTCGTAACGCCGGTCGCGATCGCCGTATAACCGACCTGACACGTCACAATGGTAGGAGGGCCGCTTTCGGGAATGAACTTCATCCCTCGCGCGGGCGAGCCCGGCCCCATCTCCGTCAGGATATCGTTCGAGTTCGCGATCGCATCGAAGGATTTGAAGCCGAGCAGGATATCGTAGAAGAGGCACTGCTTCATGTACTCTTCAAGATTGGCGCTGATGCGGGGATCCCGGATTCGGAAGTCCTGGGTGCGGTCCCAGAGGCGCGCGCCGTAGATCATGCCGTTGCTCGACATCTGGAGCGAACCTGGCATCACGAAAACCGTCTCAGCCGTGCGCGTGAGCCAATCACCCGCGGTCGAACTGACCGAGGCTATCATTGCCAGCCCCAGAGGGACATTGGCGACCGTAGCGGGAGCCAGGGATGGATTGAGGCGGTCGGTGACCCTCACCGTCATCGTGGGTACGATGAGGGCACCGTACATGAGCGTCGCCCCCAGAAACCAGTTGAACCAGGCACGCCAATCCAGGCTGAACGCCACCACCAGCAGCGTGTAGATGAGGCCCATGACCATCACGACGCGCAGCAGCGAGCGAAAGCCCCCTCCCCCGGTCCAGGCGGACACCGTATTGAAGACATTGACGATGTATTCGCCCCCGCCGATCGTGAAGATCTCCATCATGGCACGCGGTCCCTACTGGATGCCCTGGCGCGAAAGCGACGTGCTGAATGACAGCGCGGCCGACATCTGCGGCGACAGATTGTTCCTGAGCGTGCCCTCGAGGAACACCGCGCGCTGAACGACATGCTGGGTCCGGTCGAGGCGCAGCTTCATGCCTTGCGAGTATGTGTCGAGCACCTGTCGGACCGAATTGATCTGATCGCGCCACTGCGAAAGCGCTTCCTCATTGGCGTTCTGGAAGGTCCCAACCCCGCGCGAGGCATAGCCATAATACTGCTGCGCAAGCGCATCGAGCAGATCCATCGCCACGATTTCGGCGAGGTCATTCATGTCGTTGCTGGTCATACCGCCGAGCGTTGCGGCAGCGTTGACCGTCATGATCTTGTAGAGTGGAATCGTGGTCGCCCCGAGCAAGCCGATCTCGTCACTGGTGAGCGCAGCATTGCTGCGAACCTTCGCGTTCATGCTCTCGATCATCGCCCGGACCCTGGGTTTCAACGCCTGTGACGCCGAAATCGACATGGCCTGCGTGGTCGGGTTGAGACACTTGTCGTTGGTATCGCAATTCAGCATCGTAACCGAACTGGTACCGTCCAGGAGCGCGGTCAAAAGGGCGCGGTCGCCCTGCCCCACGAACTGGAACCCGCGTTTGCCGCTGGCATCGCCATCCTGGTAGAAGATCACCGTTCCGACGAAGGTCATGAGGTACTCACGGAATTCGGTCGAGAAACTGGGGTAGCTTTGTTTGAGCATCTCCCAGGTGAAATTGTAGCTCTGCGCTGGTATGTTGGGATCGCTGTTGGCCGCGATCGTGGAGGCGCGCTGGCCACCTGTCCCGCATTCATGGCGGCTCTTGGCCCAATCCGAGAACAGCCCTTGGCTGTTGCCGACCGACTTGCAAATCTCCGAGGACATACGGTCGGACTTGCCCCACAGACCGCCGACAAGGTTCTGCGCCACTTCGCAGCTGTTCATGTTGAACTGGTTCATCTGCTGAACCTTCTGTGCCATCTCCTCGATGGTCGAAGCGATCTGCGGGCTGATCGACTTGATTGCGAGCTGGAAGGCAAAACCCAGCGCATTGTTGGCAGTCGCCTTCAGCATCGCCACGATCTCATCGGTATTGATGAAGGAGAAGCTGCCGGAGAAGACATCGATGCCCCCGCACCCGGCTTTCACCCCCGGCAACTGAAGATTGACCGGGTTCACGTTCTTTTGCGGAAAGCGGGTCCAGATGTTGCCGCCCGAGTAATAGCCTGCCGACTGGCCCTGATAGGCGACGGGGCCGGTGGCATTGGCGGCAGCGCCCATATCGTCGAAGAAGCTGTTGAGCTCCGAGCCGACATTGGCACTGACCGGGGCTACCGCAAAACTCGCAGCGGCAAGCACGGCAAGTCCCGTCCCCGAAGAGCGGAAGAGGCGGGCGGCAACGCCGCGCTTGGTCTGGCGTGCCATCAGTAGTCACTCCCGGGCTCAATCTGGGTGAGGTAAAAAATACGCTGCATCACATCGTCGGCCGCCATCACGCCGTAGCCGATCGGAATCGGTTTGCGTGTCTGGGTGTCGAAGAGAACCAGGGCTGGTACAGCTCCGCCCTGCAGGCCCATCCGCTGGTACTGACCACTATCGACGACGTAATTGGGAAACGCTTCGTTGGGTCCGCCATCCATCGAGACCGCGAGCACCTCGAGTCCATAGGTGTCAGACAGCGCCCGCATCACCGGCGAAAAGGTTCGGCAAGCCGAGCAGGACGAGGAGTAGAAATAGAAGACCCCGTAGCGCTCGGTGAGCGCTGCCATCGAGCCTTCACGCTGGGCTTTGCGGTCCTCTGCCCAAGTCTGCTTTGCGAGAGTCGAAACAGGCCGTTCGAGCGTATAGTCGAGATCGGGGTTCTGCCAGATTGAGCGGCCCCACACATCCGCGAATGTCGAAGCACGGTCGAGCTGCTCACGCTGAAACCGAATATAGCTGACGATGTTCTCAGACGTTGGCTCGAGAATGGCGCGTGCCTTGAGCTCATCAAGTTTCGCCGTGATCTGGGCCATCCGCTCGGTTGCAGGAATGGCAGGCGATGCGGGCATCGCCTGCTCGCGTGCCTTGCGCTTGGCCTCCTCGGAATTGCAGTAAAACCAGCTCCCAAGCTTGCGCTCGTCGCAGTAGAACGCATCGCGATTGGCATCAGCCGGTGGCTGGGCCAGCAAGGGAACAGCCGCGGCCCCGAGGGCCGCAGCAAGGCTGAGGAGCGCTAGTCTCGTCATGGGCATTTTCCTTTTTCAAGGTCGAGCATCTGCAAGAGGAAGGCGGTCTTGAAGTAACCGCGGCCCCGGTCGATCATCCGGATCATTCCCCCCGACAGGGTGGTGGTCGCCTCCACACCTGCTGGCGTGAGGCAAAAGTGGAACTCGCCATCACTCACCCGCAGAATCGAACCACAATCAAGAAGGCGCCGGATAGATGCGGCCAATTCGCCGACGGTCGCAGGCCGCAAGAACCAGTCCTTGATGAGCGCGAACATCTCGGTCTCGCTGCGCGCCAGATCGCGGCCGATGGCGACGCTGACCGCGAGATCGAGCACCTGCGCTGGCGGAAACGGCTCGCTCTGCGGGAAGGCAAGAATATCGGCGCTGCTCATGGGTCAGGTCCCACCGTTGGTGTTGTAGTAGTTCTGAATTTTCTGCTGGATCTGGATCGACATATCGATCTCGTCGGGCAGCTTTGCCGCATCAACGAACTCGGCATAGACCTCCCGGAAATCCATGCGGCTCAAGTCAAGCCGCTGAAACTGGGCGATCAGGAAACCTTCACAGTCAGGGCGCTGCGGCGTGCCCCACCGCATCCCAAGCTGGGCCTTGCCCTGCTCATTGAGGATCCGGACGAGCTTGCTGCCGTAGCAGCAGTAGGACTGCTTGCGGGTCACACAGACCCCGAGCACGCGGGCTGAGCAATAGGTCCCGATGAAACGACACAGACCTGCGTCATCCCGCTTGTCGACCTCACGGTCTTCGCGGTCACACAGGAACGGCGTGAGAAGCGGCACGCCCTTGCCGCTGCAGCAGTTCGACAACCCGAAAACCTTGCGGGTGCAGCGCAAATGCTCACCGCTGAAGATCTTCAACCGATCAGGATCAAACCCGTCCCGCAGTTCGCCCATGACGTTCATGGCGACCATCGCGTCCTTGAACTCAGTCGATGCCTCGCGCTCGACCTGAGTGCATTCGCCGTTGATGCAATAGAGGTCGCCTGCGCAGACATAGGCAGGGGGTGGCGGCGATCCCGCGCCGGGAATGGCGCACTGGTACCAGCGATCATGAACGTTGCAGGTCACACCGTCGGCGTCAAAACTCAGGCACTCGTCATGGCTGAACCTGCAATCGCCGCGTGCCTCAAGGGCAGCACAGTCATTGGCGGGAGCCACCCCTTCACACTGATAGGTACGCTGCCACTCCCAGCAGCTGCGCGTCACCGAAAGACCATTGATGAGCCGGGTTTCTCCGGGCGCCGTGCAGACCTCGCTCGCAAGCGTACAGGTGGCACCATTCGTGACGCTCTGACAGGCCGCCTCGTCAACGGTCTCGCCGACGATCCGCGAGGTGTTGCGTTCAATCCCGCCGGGTACACCGCTCAGCCGGAAGGGGCATTGCCAGACTTGGCGGAAAATTGGCTCACCCGGTTCAGCGCACCACCTGCGACCAAATTCCTCGTCCACCCATTGAAGGCATCTCTGCCCTATCCGAACGCTCCGTTCGAGAGTGCAAGAGCTGGAGCCCTGAGCTTGGGCAAGCATCGGACACATCTCATTGCGATCCGCAAACTCCTCGGTTTCGCATGAATATTCCCATGTGCGTCGTCCCTCGGTCTGGATCTGCAACGACGCATTGCAGCTGCGCGCCTCCGCAAAGGGCTGCGAGCCGGCATTGCAGCTTTCGAGATAAGTCGTCGTGCCAGTGCCCCCCGGAGGTAAGGGGTTGCAGGCTCCCGCTGCTCCTCCAGGCCCGCCACCAGCGCCGAGATAAGCATCGGGGTCAGCTTCAATCAGGCGACCGGCAGACAGGTCGACAGTACCCGGATCGAAACGGGGTCTGTAGGGATCGACAATCACACGGTACTCATTGCGATACCGCTGCGCTTCCCCCGCCGCTGTCAGCCCGGCA
Organism: Erythrobacter sp. CCH5-A1; assembly: GCF_001557115.1. Classification (GTDB taxonomy): domain Bacteria; phylum Pseudomonadota; class Alphaproteobacteria; order Sphingomonadales; family Sphingomonadaceae; genus Erythrobacter. Next base: position 1,018 of record NZ_LSKQ01000063.1, on the reverse strand, counting down.
GGATCGTCGACATAATCACGCGTTGGAATATCCGTACCCTGGAAGCCGGGGACGTTTGCCGGCGAACCATTTCCAAGAATACCCGATGACGTGGTGTCACGAACACCCTTTGCGATTGCTTCGCCCTCGACCCTCGCATCACTGGCCGCCATCTGAGCGTGCGCAAGATGACCGCAAGCCGCGAGCGCAAGGGAGACCGCAAGGATGCGCAGGCCATTCACCTCTTCCCCCTCAGATTGGCAAGGGCGAAACGGGCAACCGGCGCGCCCGGACCGTCGGCCCCGGCGAAGGTTTCGAGCACATAAGCCACACTGGTATTGCCCGAGATGCGATCATGAGGCGGCGGCGCGGTCACACAATCGAGCTGATCGCAGGGCTCGAAATCGGTCGAGAGAGCCACATAGGTAGGCACCCGTTCGACGCCAAACGAACGAAACAGCCGGGGATCGATCGCGACATTGCTTGCGCCTGACTGGTCGACAACCTTGCGAATACCGCTGATGAAAGTTTGCGGATTGCCGGTGGAAAAGCCGCGGAAAACGACCACGCCGCCTGCCCTGGTCGTATCCGCGATCATCTGTGCGAGCGCCTCTTCAGGCATCGACAGGCTCGCGAATGCCACGAACAGCGGCGCACCCTTGGGGCGGGCCATGCCGGCCCTGGCGCCAGCCACCATTTCGTCGAAGTCGACCGGGCCATCCTTGCCGGCGATCTGCGACACATCGAGGCGTTCAACTGCCTCATAGCCTTGCGCGACAACCGTTTGCGCCTCTTCGCCTTGGGTTTGCGCGTTAGCGGTAGCATAGTCGAAGAGCGCCTGGGCGTCGGCCTTGAATGTATCGGCCCGCGCCTCGATCGCTTTCGGGTCGAAGTCCGTCAAATCCTGGGCAACGACGGCTGTAACACCAAGCAGCAGGCTGGCGGCGAGAGCGGAGAAGAGTCCTCTGCGGTTCATTGGCGCGACCTCACAGTAGAGTCAGACGTGGGCGCTGTGGGGTGTCTCCACCGCCAGTTTCCC
>NZ_LSKQ01000062.1 GCF_001557115.1 Erythrobacter sp. CCH5-A1 | reverse complement strand
TGGTGCCCGCCACGATGCCAAGGTCGTTCCTCAGGCGCTGCGCGGCGATGGTGTCAAGCAGATCAGGATAGGCGCCCTTGGCAAACAGCGGCAGATCGGCATCAATTTCCGCCGTCCACTGCGCGTCGAGCGTTGAATAGGCGGTGTTGCAGCGAACGATCGACGAGGTCACGCCGGTGCCACTGCGCGTGAGGAACTTCTGGGCACGCGCCGGACTACCGGGCCCGATGTCGCGCCACAGGTTGTTGCTGTTCGTCAGCGTCTCCATCGGAG
>NZ_LSKQ01000061.1 GCF_001557115.1 Erythrobacter sp. CCH5-A1 | reverse complement strand
CATTCCTGGCGACGCGAGGCCCAGAACAGCTACGAGGCCCAGAACGCCGACGGCAAGACAAAGCTCACCTCCCAGACTGAGGCGCAACCGCGCTAGCACGTCGTGCACCGAGTTTTCCGATGGTTCACCAGACGTTGCGAAACGGCGTCCAATCGCCGCGTTGTTCGCACCGAACGCAACCATGCCGCAGACGAGGATCAGTTTGGCAGCCAGCATCAACCCATAAGGCGTACTCAGAACGACCAAGCTGTTTTGAATACCGAATATCAGCTGGGAATTTATGAGGCCCGTGATGGCTACCACTGCTACCAAGCCCACGCCGAGCGGCGCGAACGCATGGATCTGCGAAAGCAATGCGAGAGCCTGCTCTCGATCCGGCCGCCGATGCAACTTCACAGTGAGGTCAACAAAGCAAATGAT
>NZ_LSKQ01000060.1 GCF_001557115.1 Erythrobacter sp. CCH5-A1 | reverse complement strand
TGCTGTTCCCGGCAGGAATTGTCCGCAGCGAAGGCTTCGCCGCTCCTGGCGAGAGCGAAGCAACAAGCCAGTTGCGCTTGCTGAGCTCAACGCTGACGATGACAGAAGTCTTGGGGCAGTAATCTGACGACGAGTTCTCCATGTAGCGTTCTCCGTGAGGTTCGACGGAACAACGGCATAGCCGATCCGGCCTGCATAGGATCTATTACGATGCCGAACTGACCTACGGATCAGAAAACCCTGCCGACGCTTCGATCACGCGCCGCGTCATTACGCTCATGCGCGCCGAGGACTATTGAGCTGAAGGTCCGATTGACGCGAACGCCGATGGAGTGACTGAAAGACGCGAGGCTGGCGCCCAACGCAGGATCCAAGGGAATGAAACCATGAGCAGACACAGAGTTCCGCTGCGCGACGGCGTCGAAGCCGAGACCGCCTGGATCGGATGGGACCGTCCGCTGAACACCTTCTTCGCGCAGGTTCTCGGCCCGCCCGATGCCGAAGGCGACCAGAAGGAACTGGTCTGGGCCGGCACCACCTTCTCGGAACTGACCAGAGCCGTTGACGCGGCCCGCGTGCTCGAACCGTGGTGCGAAATCGACGCCGGCATCGTCGCTCGGCTCGAAATCGACCGCATGGCGACGCTCGCACAACGGGATGGCCCTAACCAGATCGAGGCCAAGGGTTTCATAACACGCCTCGAAGCGATGAGCCGCCTCAAACCGGACGAGGCCTGACGCCCGACTTCGGCACCTGGCCACCCGCGCCGCACGGCGGCCTTTCATAGCAACTGCGCATCCTCGCCCAGACCCGTTCGGGCCGTGGGCGGATTGACGAGCGCCAGCGGGGGCTGTCGCACGGGCCGGGCGGAAGGCCCGGGGGGAGAG
>NZ_LSKQ01000006.1 GCF_001557115.1 Erythrobacter sp. CCH5-A1 | reverse complement strand
CATCGTCAATGTCCTCAATGCCGTCGCGGCATGGTCAGGGGGAGGGGGCTTCCGCTCCATGCTCCAGGTCGTGTTCGTGATGGGCCTGATTTATTCGCTGCTCGTCCTTGCCTTCAATTTCGACTGGCGCGCCTGGATGAACTGGTTTTTGCAGGCGACCGCCATCTACATGATGCTGCTCGTGCCCACGGTGACGATCAAGGTCACTGATCGGATCGATCCCGGTCTTGCGCCTGCCACTGTCGCCAACGTCCCCTTGGGGTTAGGGGTTATGGCATCCTTCACCAGCCAGTTCGGCGACTGGATGACCCGCACGGCCGAGACCGTGTTTGTCATGCCCGATGCGCTCAAGATGACCAACAATGGCATCATCTATGGTGCGCGGCTGCTCGAGAAGGCTCAGACCTTCCAGATCACCGATCCCGTCTTCCGTGCCAATCTTGACGAGCATTTCAAGCAGTGCGTCTTCTATGACGTTCTCCTTGGCTTCACTCCGATGGAGACGCTGACGAACAGCAACAACCTGTGGCGCGACATCGGGCCCGG
>NZ_LSKQ01000059.1 GCF_001557115.1 Erythrobacter sp. CCH5-A1 | reverse complement strand
AATGACGGCGATGCCGGGGATGGCAAATCACAGTCCGATGGCGATCCGCAATTTCGCCACTGCCTGGTCAAACGGGAACAAGACCATGACCCTCACGCTTACCAAACCTTTGGCGAAGGGCAGCTATGAGGTGCGCTGGCAAGCCGCAGGTGCTGATGGTCACCGCATGAACGGCACTGTCAAGTTTACCGTCAGCTGATCGCGCTATGGGGTGGGCGATCGAACCTGGTTTGCGTTTTCTGAATTACGCGGTGCTCCTGGGGATGTTCGGGAGCACCGCGTTTCGATTAATCGCGCTTCGGAGCGCCCACTTTCTCTCTGTCGGTAATCGGACGTCGCTAGGCCTGATCGGGGGGGCTGCGGCTGCATTCGTTCTCTCCGTCGTTCTTATGCTCGTCTCGGTGGCGGCAATGATGGGCATGCCCCTATCCGACCTTGACTGGCCGACGATCTCCATGATGGCGTTCGGCACGGATATCGGTATTGCATTTGCCGTTCGCATCATCCTGCTGTTTCTCGCATTATGCTTTCTTGTCGCCGTCAGGGCCACGAAACTCAGTCAGGTAGCCGTCGCCGCCTGTTTCGCAGCGGCTCTTCTCTCGCTCGGATGGAGCGGTCACGCCGCTGCTGGCGAGGGAGGCATCGGGCTCCTGCATCGGCTCAACAATGGCGCACACCTGATTGCCGCAGGTTTGTGGCTTGGCGCTATCATTTGCTTTGTTGACCTCACTGTGAAGTTGCATCGGCGGCCGGATCGAGAGC
>NZ_LSKQ01000058.1 GCF_001557115.1 Erythrobacter sp. CCH5-A1 | reverse complement strand
CGGCAGGCTTGCGGGGGCTCGCTCCGCCCGCGCAGCCCGCCAGCGCCATCGCCAGCAGCGCTGCCGTGAGGAGCGGCGCGCGCCTCACGCCTTGGCTCCCACCCGGCGCAGCACCAGATGCGTCCCCGCCGCCGCGCCGACCAGCGGAGCGACGAGGTTCAGCACCGGCACCGCCATCATCCCGGCCACCACCGCGCCGAGGAGGATGCGCTCGGGCCGCGGCACCGGATTGCCGCGTTCGTCGCCCTCGCAGTGCCTCAGCCACGCCATGTCGGTGAGCTCGCGCCCGAGCAGCACCGCGTTGACCCCGAGGATCACCAGCGCCGGGCCCACCGCGGTGAACACCAGCACGCCCGCCACGGGCAGCGCCAGCAGGTTGTAGCCGAGCGCCCGCAGCAGGCCCCGGCTGGCCACCGCCACCTCGCGCGCCAGCGGCAGCGGCCGGGCGCGCTTGGCGAGCTCGGGGTAGTGCCTGGCTTCCACCGCCGCCACCACCTCGTCGGCGAACAGCTGGAGCACCGCCAGCGCCACCACCCGGAACAGCAACCAGAAGGCGGCGATGCCCACCACCAGCGCCACCGCCAGGACCAGCGGCCCGCTCAGCCCCGCGGGCAGCAGGCCTGCGAGCCACGGGCTGGCGAAGAGCCGCGCCAGCGCGACGTAGAGGCCCACCCCGGCACCGGCGAACAACACCAGCGTCAGCCCGATGCTCTTCACCGCGACGCCGATCACGGCGCGGTCGGCGAGCTGGCCGAAGGCTTTGACGATCGCGGCAGGGACGGCGGACATGCCGCATCCGATGCGCAGGCGCCGCAGCGAAGTCAACGCGCCCGTGCTGCACCGCACACAGATCACTTGGCGAGGGCGGCGAAGGCGGCTAGGCGCACGCGCGATCCACCAACCGAGGAAGCCTGCCCGTGCCCGAGACCACCCCGCCCCATTACGACGTCATCGCCATCGGCAACGCCATCGTCGACGTCCTCTCGCCCTGCGAGGACGCGGTGATCGCCGAGCTCGGGCTCAATCGTGGCGGCATGAGCCTGGTGGATGCCGACATGGCCCGCACGATCTACGCCGCGATGGGCCCGGCGACCGAGCGCTCGGGCGGCTCGGCGGCGAACACGCTCGCCGGCATGGCCGCGCTCGGCGCGCGCTGTGCCTTCGTCGGGCAGGTGGCGCAGGACCAGTTCGGCGAGGTCTTCCGCCACGACATCCGCGCCGGCGGCATCGCCTTCGAGACCCCGCCCCTCGCTGGCGACGTCCCGACCGGGCAGTGCCTCATCCTGGTCTCGCCCGATGGCGAGCGGACGATGAACACGATGCTCGGCGCAGGCCAGTTCCTGCACAAGGACGCGATCGACGAGGCCCTCGTCGCCAGCGCCGGCATTCTCTACCTCGAAGGCTACATGTGGGATCCCGTGGAGCCGCGCGCGGCGATGCGGCGGGCGATGGCCGCCGCGCGCGCTGCCGGCCGCAAGATCGCCTTCACCGCGAGCGAGAGCTTCATCATCTCGCTCCACCGCGCCGACTTCCTCGAGCTGATCGATGCCGGCCAGTTCGACATCCTGTTCGTCAACGAGCACGAGCTGGCGACGCTGACCGGCGAGGCTGACTTCGAGACCGGGCTCGCCGCCATCGCCGCCAAGGTGCCGGTGCTGGTCGCCACGCGCAGCGAGAAGGGCGCGGTCGCGATCGCCCATGGAGAGCGCGCCGAAGTCGCCGCCGAGCCGGTCGCCAAGGTCGTCGACACCACCGGTGCGGGCGACCAGTTCGCCGCCGGCTTCCTGACCGGCTATGTCCGCGGCGAGCCGCTCGAGCGCTGCCTCAAGCGCGGCGCGATCTGCGCCTCGGAAGTGATCTCGCACTTCGGCCCGCGGCCCGAGACGGACATGATGAAGCTGATGGAAGAGAGGTTGTAGGGGAGGGGATTTCCGGTTTGCGTGCCCGCCTCCGCGGGCACGTCCTCGGCGCTTTTCCTCCGTCGCTACGCTCCTCCGGGCGCCTGCGGGCGGCCGTTCGGCCTTGCGGCCCTTCGGGCCGATCCAGCGCTTGCCGATTCGGTTGAGGGGCCGCGGGGTGGGGCCGCTTGGTGGGCCGCGCGTTCAGGCTATTTCCCGGTTTCCTGAAGCAGGAGACACGAGAGACACTGTCCAGAGACCGAAAACCTCGGACCAACCCGCAGAGGACTGGCGCGCTCTGGGTGGCTGACGATGGCAAAGAGCAGGCGGCCTTTCTCGGGGCCGGTCGACTCCCCTAACCCATTGCCGGCCCTGTAGGAAAACGCTTTCGTTCAGCCCGCCGCAGTCGCCGGAGAGCGCCGCGCCGGGGTCTTGCCGGCCTCCCACCCGAGCCACGCCGCCGCGCCCCCTGCCGCCACGCCCAGCGCCAGCGTCACCGGAGCCGGGATCGCAGCATAGGCGGCAAAGCCCTCGGCCATGCCCGGCACGAAGGGTGCGAACCACATCGTCACGGCCTGGAGCAGCACGAACCCCGCCGCGATCAGCCACGGCGCGCCGTGCTTGCGGTTCCGCCACCACAGCACCAGCGCGAAAGCCGCCACCAGCACATCGCTGATCGCGATGGTATCGAGGATCGCGTGGGGAAACGCGCTCCCGATCACGTTCATCCACGGCAGGAACTCGCCCATGACCCGGCTGAACGGGCTCTCGAACAGGATCAGCGGGGTCGCGAGCATGTAGCCCGCATGGAGCTTCACGTTGCGGCGATGCTTCAGCGCCAGGTAGAACAGCGTGAGGTAGGCCGCGAGCGCGGTCGCCATGCCCACCCCGAAGGCCGGGCCGAGCGCGGCGATGACCGGGTCGGCGCGCACCAGGAATCGCTCGGCGGCGCGGTTGATGATCATCATGAAGCCGAGCATCATGAAGGGAAACAGCACGAAGCTCGCCCGCCCGAGCCAGCGGTGCAGCTCGTTGGCGCGGCGCTGGATCGTGACCTGCTGGACGATCAGCAGCGCCAGCCACATCATCGACGAGATCGCATGGACATGGAAAGCGAGCGGCACGCCCCCGCCCGACGCGAAATAGCTCGCCCAGAAGCCGGCCACGATGACCAGCAGCACGAAACCCACGAGATACGGCGCGCGGCGATACGGCATCGAGGCTCCCCCTGCCCGATTGCGATGAGGCGGGGTGTATCACGTTCACAAGGGAGGGCAAAGCCGCGCTCTTGCAGCTATTGCGGCGGCACGTAGCCCGCATCGCGCAAGGTCACCATGTAGGCCGCGATCTGGTCGATCTGTTTGCGGGTCAGGGTGAAGTCCATGTCCTCGGGGTAATTGTGCGCATCCGCCAGCCAGTCGCCGAGCGATTTCTCGGAGAGCCCCTGCCGGTTGGCGATCGCGGCAAAGCTGGGCGAGGCGGGGTTGGGCGAGAGGAACGGCGGCTCGACCGCATGGCACCCCCCGCACGCCGCCTCGACAAAGGCTGGCGCACGGGTGTCGCGCGAGGGCGAGGTCGCCTTGCCCACCATCGGCGGCGGGTTCTCCGAGCCCGGCGCGGTGGCGCAGGCGGCGAGCGCGGCGAGGAGGAGTGGGCGGTGGGGCATGGTGGCCTTGTGGGCCTGCTGCGTCACGGCGTCATTGATCGGGATCAAATTTTTCGCCAATACATCAGCAATAAGCCGAGGAATTCGCTCCTTCCCTGCGTCGACCCAGCAGCGCTGCTACCCTTCTTTCGGCAAGAAACGAGTGCAACTTAGGCTAAATGCGATAAGTGCTCGGGGCGCTTTGTTTTCGCGCCCATGAGCAGAAGGATCACTGACGCCTGAGACGTAATATCCCGGTGGGCACTGCCCAGTCGAATTCCATTGCAGCCTGACTGCACTTTCAGGATTGGCGGTCGTACCTATCGAGCGAATTTGCTGACTTAAATTATCAATTTCGAGCTTCAACTGTTCATTCGCTCGCTTTAATTCTGCAATCGCAAAGACTGGATAACCTTCAACAGTATAGGCCGCCCATGGGATTGTGATTTTTTCGGTCCCATTTTCTACCGCAACGGTAACGAAATCGCGTTCCGCAAATGATGCCCGTTTACATGTCAATGTAGCAGTTCCCGGCGAACGGAGCCTAAATCTAGATGAATTTCCTCCATTCCAGAGACACGAAACGCCATCTGAACCATTGGCAAAAAGATTTGCCTGCCCGATCCCAGGACGCTGAAAAGTGGCAGTCAAATTAAATTGATCTTTAAGAACACTATTTGGATCAACCCGGAAAATCACATCTGAGTCGCGACTGTCCAAGCATTGCTTATAAGCATCGTAGGCGCCAGGCGCTATACTGTTAATATATCTTTCATAATAATTTGTCGCAGCCGAATTTGAGTCCGCAGCAGCACAATAACGGCTAGCGACCTGAGCCTCAGATGCCCTTCCCGAAGAGAAGGTTCCCGAGAGAAATTCATAACTCGCACCGAAGGCAGATGAGCGACTACTTCTATTTCCAGACTTGTATTCTTTGCAAAAGCTCTCCGCATGCGAAGCAATCATGCTATCGCTTTCAACTACTGTACTTTGCTCTCTAGATAGCGCGATCAGCGTTTCACAGCCTTGACCTTTCGCTACGGACGGCCAAATGATCGAGATCGCCAAAGCTCCAAAGATAGCAATTCGTCTCATTTTCCGCACCCCCGACTCAAGTTCTTGCATGTTACATAAACTTGAAGTTTAGTAAACATTTAAGCCTTGGGTTTCGAATACTCCCGCGCCACCTCGCGCCACCCGATGTCGTGTCGGCAGAAACCGCTCGGGAAGGCGATCCTGTCGACCGCCGCATAGGCCTTGGCCTGCGCCTCGGTGACGCTCGCTCCGGTTGCGGTGACATTCAGCACCCGCCCGCCGTTGGCCACCAGCGCGCCGTCCTTCAGTGCGGTGCCGGCGTGGAAGACCTTGGCGCCGTCCGCCTCGGCGTCGTTCAATGCGATGGCGCCGCCGTTCTCGGGGGTGCCGGGGTAGCCTTTCGCGGCCATCACCACGGTGAGCGCGGTTTCCTCGGCGAGGTCGATTGCGACGCCCTCAAGGCTGCCGGTCGCGCAGGCGAGGAGGATCGGGACGAGGTCGCTCTGGAGCCGCATCATCAGCACCTGGCATTCGGGATCGCCGAAGCGGGCGTTGTATTCGATCAGCTTGGGGCCGTCCGCCGTCAGCATCAGCCCTGCGAAGAGCACGCCCTGATAGGGGTTGCCCTCCTCGCGCATGGTCCGCACCGTGGGTTCGATGATCTCGGCCATCACGCGGGCCTGCAATTCCGGCGTCAGCACCGGAGCGGGCGAATAGGCGCCCATGCCGCCGGTGTTGGGGCCGGTGTCGCCGTCGCCCACGCGCTTGTGGTCCTGCGCAGAGCCGAAGGGGACAATCTTGGTGCCGTCGGTGAGGGCGAAGAAGCTCGCTTCCTCGCCTTGCATGAACTCCTCGATCACCACCTGCGCGCCTGCGCCGCCGAAGCCGCCGCCGAACATGTCGGCGAGTGTCTCCTCGGCCTCGGCGAGGGTGGCGGCGATCACCACGCCCTTGCCCGCCGCGAGCCCATCGGCCTTGAGCACATAGGGCGCGGCGAAGCGGGCGAGGGCGGCGCGGGCTTCCTCAAGGCTCGACGTGCGCACATAGCCTGCGGTGGGGATACCCGCGCGCTGGCACAGATCCTTGGTGAAGCCCTTCGAGCCCTCCAGCTGCGCGGCGGCCTGCGAGGGGCCGAACACCGGCACGCCCGCCGCGCGCAAGCTGTCCGACAGCCCGTCCACCAGCGGCGCCTCGGGGCCGACGACGACGAGGCCGATGGTGTGCTCGCGGCAGAACGCGATCACCGCCGCATGGTCGGTCACCTCGAGCGCGATCAGCTCGGCCTCCTCGGCGATGCCGGGATTTCCGGGGGCGGCGTAGAGCTTTGCGAGGCTCGGGGATTGCGCCAGCTTCCACGCCAGCGCATGTTCGCGGCCTCCCGAACCCAGAAGCAGGATATTCATGGCGCCTCCGCCGACCAGTGATGATGACGCGGGGCTCGTAGCCCGAGAGCGACAGGGCGACAACGCCCAGCCGCTCACCATCAGCGAGATATCCGCGCTGCTGAAGCGCACTGTGGAAGACCGCTTCGGCTTCGTGCGGCTGCGCGGCGAGCTCTCGGGCGTGAAGCGCGCCGCCTCGGGCCATTTCTACTGCGCCCTGAAGGACGAGGGCGCGGTGATCGACGGGGTGATGTGGAAGGGCAACGCCGCGCGGATGAACTTCCGCGCCGAGGACGGGCTGGAGGTGATCGCCACCGGCAAGCTGACCACCTATCCGGGGCGCTCGAAATACCAGATCGTGATCGACAGCCTCGAGCTGGCGGGCGAGGGCGCGCTGCTGGCGCTGCTCGAGAAGACCCGCTCGAGGCTGGCGGCCGAGGGCCTCTTCGCGCCCGAGAGGAAACGCCGCCTGCCGTTCCTGCCGCAGGTGATCGGCGTCGTCACCTCGCCGACGGGTGCGGTGATCCGCGACATCCTCCACCGCTTGGCTGACCGCTTCCCGAGCCACGTGATCGTCTGGCCGGTGCTGGTGCAGGGGCAGGGTGCCGCAGACCAAGTGGCCGCCGCGGTGCGCGGGTTCTCGGGGCTGGCCCCCGATGGCCCCGTCCCGCGCCCCGACGTGGTGATCGTCGCGCGCGGGGGCGGCTCGATCGAGGACCTGTGGAGCTTCAATGAGGAAGTCGTCGTCCGCGCCATCGCCGAGTGCTCGATCCCGGTGATCAGCGCGGTCGGGCACGAGACCGACACGACCCTCGCCGATTACGCCGCCGACCGCCGCGCGCCCACCCCCACCGCCGCCGCCGAGATGGCGGTGCCGGTGCGCGCCGATCTTGCCTTCACGCTCAATGATCTGGCGAGCCGCCAGCGGCGGGCGGTCTATCGCCCGGTGGAGCTCGGCCGCGAACGCCTCGCCGCGCGCGCCCGGCTGCTGCCGCGCCCGGAGAACCTGCTGGCCCCCCAGACCCAGCGGCTCGACGAGCTGGCAGAGCGCCTGCGCCGCGCGCTGGGCGACCGGTCTGCCAAGGGGCGCGAGCGGCTCGCGGGGGCCGCCGCGCGGCTCTCCCCCAGCCTGCTGACGCGCGCCGCCAGCGAAGCGCAGCGGCGGCTGGAGCGCGCGCGGCTCGTGCCAACGCTGGCCGAGCGCCCTTTGCGCGAGGGCACGCAGCGCCTCGCCGCGCTCGCCCGGGTGATGAGCCAGCTCCATCCCGAAAAGCCGCTCGAACGCGGCTATGCCATCATCCGCGACGCGGCAGGCAAGGCGCTCACCACCCGCGCCGAGGCCGCTGGCCAGGCGCGCGTGCTCCTGCAATGGCGCGACGGCACGCTCGCCGCCATCCCCGAGGGTGCGCCACCACC
>NZ_LSKQ01000057.1 GCF_001557115.1 Erythrobacter sp. CCH5-A1 | reverse complement strand
GGGGAAGGGTGTTCGGGGCCTTCTTCGCAGAGCCTCGTCGCCGATTATTTCACCCGCGCGGAACTCGCCAAGGCGATGGGGTTCCTCACCATCGGGGCGAGCATGGGCACCGCCGGGGGCCTGCTGATCGGCGGGCAGTTGGCCGAGGCGTTCGACTGGCGCTGGGCCTTCGTGCTGATGGGCCTGCCGGGGTTGGTGTTGGGCGCGATCATTTTTCTCACCATGCGTGAGCCCGAGCGCGGGCGCTATGCTCCGGCAGGGACCGACATGGCGCAAAGGCCCTTGGGCGAGACGATCCGCAGCCTCGTCACCAATCGCGTGTTCATGGGGCTGGCGCTGGGCTGGGCGGTGCAGATCATGATCGGCTACGCGCTCGCCTTCTGGATGGCGCCGATCATGCTGCGGCAGTTCGCCATTTCGACCGGGGACGTGGGGCTCTATCTCGGCCTGACCTTCTTCCTGGGCGGCATTCCGGGGCCGATCCTTGGCGGCTATGTCACCCATTGGCTGTGCCTGCGTGACGAGCGCTGGCGGGCGTGGCTGCCGGGGGTGACGAGCCTCGGCGCGGTGCTGCCGCTGGCTTTGAGCCTGACCTCGGGCGACTTCACCACCTTCCTCATGTGGTTCGGCCTCGCCTATGCGATCTATGTCGCGTCGCAGGCGGGGATCATGTCGGGCATCCAGGCCGCGGTCGAACCGGCGAGCCGCGGCTTTGCGGTCGCTATCGCGCTATTTTTCAACAACCTCATCGGACAGGCGCTGGGCCTTGCCGTGACCGGCGCGCTGAGCGATGCGCTGACCCCGACGCAGGGGCCGGCGGCGCTTGCCATCGCGGTCTTTGCGGTGTGCCTTGCGGCCGGTATCGCCTCGATGGCGATTTTCGCCTGGACCGCCCGCCAGATGGGGCCGAGCGGCTATCTCGAGAAGATGAAGGGCGGCTAGAAGCCGGGCCTAAAAACCGGGGTGAATCGCCAGCGCACCGCCGTCGACCAGCATGTCGGCCCCGGTCATGAAGGGGCATTCGTCGCTGGCGAGGAAGGCGATTGCCGCCGCCGTCTCGGACGGATCGGCGAGGCGGTTCAGCGGCGAGGTTTTCGCCACCATCGTGAGAAAGCCCGGCATCTGCTGCTCGGTCGCTTCGAGAATGCCGGTATGGGTCGCGCCCGGGATCACCGTGTTGCAGCGGATCGCGAGACCGGCCTGCGCGCACCAAGTGGCGACTGACTTGCTCAGCGCCCTGACCGCCGCCTTGCTCGCCGAATAGCCGACATCGGTCGGCAGCGGGGTGATCGCGGTGGTCGAGGCGATGTTGACGATTGCACCTTTCGGGCCGCCGGGGTTGTCGCGCATCGCCGCAATCGCAGCGCGGCACCCCGCCATCGTGCCGCTGAGATTGACGGCCAGCACCTTGTCCCACGCGGCGAACATCGCGGCGTCGTCATGGTCCTCGATACCCGCGCCCGAGACCATCCCGGCATTGTTGACCAGAATGTCGAGCCGCCCGAAGGCCGCCACCGCCTGCGCCACGATCCGCGGCCACAGCGCGCGATCGGACACGTCCTGCACCGCGAAACGCGCGCCGACTTCGTCGCACAGCGCCGCCCCGCGCGCAGCGTCGAGGTCGGTGCCGAGCACTGCGGCCCCGTCGGCGCACAGCCGCCGCACCGTCGCCGCCCCGATCCCGGAGGCGCAGCCGGTGACGATCGCGACCTTTCCGGAGAGGCCCAGCATTACTCGGCCTCTTTCCAGATCGCTGCACAGGGCCGCTGGTTGTGCGTCGCCACGAAGCGCGCGAGGTTGTCTGTTCCCTCGGGCAGCTTCCAGCCCACGGTGAAGCCGAAATTGGCGAAGGCAAAGATCAGCAGGTCGGCAAAGGTGAAGCGGCCGAGCGCGATGTGGTCGCTGCTGCCCAGATAGCTGTCGAACAGCCGCCACTTCTCGTCCGCCATCGCGGAAAGCTCCGCCCCCGCGCCGGTCGAGACGACACTCATGCGCGGCTCGAACATCGGGCGGCCTGCGCCCGCGCGGAAGCCCATCGTCATCGGCACCACGACCTCCTGATCGAACAGCCGCGCCCATTTGCGCACGGTGGCCCGCTCCACCGGGGTTCCGCCGAACAGGTTGGGGGCGGGGTGCAGTTCCTCGACATATTCGCAGATCGGCCAGCTTTCGGCGAGGCAGGTGCCGTCCTCCAGCTCGAGCGTCGGGGTGGTCCCCTGCGGGTTCCGCGCCATGTAGCCCGCGTCCTGCCGGTTCTGGCCGGTGATGATGTCGTAATGCACGCGCGCGAAATCGCGGCCCTCCTCGAGCCCCTTCTCGACCATGAACATCCGCACCAGGCGGGGGTTGGGGCCGAGGCTGGAATGCAGCGTGATCATGACGTTCTCTCTCCCGGGCAGGTGGTTGCGCGGCGTTTCTACGGGGCCGCGCTGCCCGCGTCGCCCTCCTAAATGCGCTAGGGGGCGGGCGCATGACGCAAGCGCGTGGAAAAGCGCTTGCGCGCGCGCGCTGTGTTGCGCAGATAAACCACCATGGATCACTCGCCGCTCCCTACGCCGTCAGAGGATGACGACGCGCTCACCCGGGTTCACCCCAATTACGCCCATGCCATGCGGGTGCAGACTGTGATCGCGGCGATCCCCGCGCTGATTGCGGCGCTGGTGACCGAGATGTCGCTGCGCGAGCTCGACCTGCTGCCGCCGGGCGCCATCGCGGGGACCGTGCTGCTCATCGCGGTGCTGCTCGTCATCCGCATTCCCCAGACCCGCTACAACGCGCGTGGCTACCAGATGGGCGGCGACCGGCTGCGGGTGGTGCGCGGGCTGATGTTCCGTTCCGACACCGTCGTGCCCTTCGGCCGGGTGCAGCATATCGACGTCAATCAGGGGCCCTTGGAACGCTTCTTCGGCATCGCCACGCTGACGCTCCACACCGCCGGCAACCACAATGCCAGCGTCTCGCTGCCGGGCCTCGGCGAGGAACTGGCGCGCGACATGCGCGAGGAGATCCGCGCCCATATCCGCCGCGAGACCCTGTGAGGCGCGCGCCATGAGCGAGACCCGCCGCACCGCCCCGCTCGGCATCGCGATCGGCGCGATCGGCGCTGTCCAGAACGCGATCTTCCCCGCGGCGGCGGCGGCCTTCGGCAGCGGGATTGGCGGATCGGGTCTCTTCATCGGTCTGGCCGTGGGGCTGGTCGCGACGCTGATCGGCACCGCCTTCAGCTATGCCGGGTGGCGGCGCACCACTTACACCACCGGCGAGACCGACATCCGGGTCGAGAGCGGCATCTTCAGCCGCGCGGCGCGCTCGGTGCCCTACGAGCGCATCCAGGACGTCAGCCTCGAGGCCAAGCCCCTGCCGCGCCTGCTCGGGCTGGTGGCGGTCAAGTTCGAGACCGGGGCGGGCGGGGCGGACGACCTCGCGCTTACATACCTCACCAATGCCGAGGGCGAACGCCTGCGCCAGCTGGTGCGCGAGCGGCGCGAGGACGAGGCGGTCGCCGCCAGCGCCGCGAACCTCGATGCAGCCGCGGCCCCTGCCGCTGCCGCCGCCGAGGCGGGCGAGGTGCTGTTCGCGATGGGGCCGGGCCGGCTCGTCACTTTCGGCCTGTTCGAATTCTCGCTCGCGGTCTTCGCGGTGCTTGGCGGCGCGCTGCAATATCTCGACAATGTGACCGACATCGACGTGTGGTACGGCTGGCTCAAGCAGCAGGGCAGCACGGTCGCCACGCTTGGCAGGGATGCGCAGATCATCGGGGCGGTGGCGGGGCTTGCAGGGCTGCTGGTCATCGGCTCGGTCACCGGGGTGGTGCGCACGGCCTTGCGCGACTGGGGCTTCACCCTCACCCGCTCGGCGCGCGGGTTCCGGCGCCAGCGCGGATTGCTGACCCGCACCGATGTGGTGATGCCCGCCCACCGCGTGCAGGGACTGGTGATCGGCACCGGCCTCCTGCGCTACCGCTTTGGCTGGCACTCGCTGAGCTTCGTCAGCCTCGCGCAGGATGAGAAGGAGGAGAGCCACGTCGTCGCCCCCTTCGCGACAATGGACGAGATCGCGCCGATCGTCGCCTCGGCCGGGTTCCGGTTGCCCGATGCGCAGACGCCCTGGCAACGGGCGAGCAAGCGCTACCGGCTCGACCGGATGCTCGACATGGTGCTGGCCTGCCTCGTCTTCGCCCTCGGCCTTGCGATCTGGGCGCCGTTCGGGCTCGCCTTCATTCCGCTTGGGCTGGCGGTGGTGGCGGTGGCGATCAACCTCTACGCCTGGGAGTTCCGGCGCATCGCGCTCGACGAAGCGCAGGTCTATGCCACCACCGGCTGGCTTTCGCCCGACACCCGGATCGTCACCCGGCTGAAGCTTCATTCGGTGGAGATCGCGCAGGGGCCGCTGGCGCGGCTGCGCGGCTATGCGACGCTACATCTCGGCCTTGCGGGGGGCAGCTTCAGCTTCCCGGGCCTGCCGCTCGCCGAGGCGCGGGCGCTGCGCGCGGCGATCCTCGCCACCATCGCGGCGACCGACTATTCGCGGCTCGATGCGCCGCAGCACCCGGGGCCGGGCGCTCAGGCCCTGAGCGGTGCCCAGTCGGGGTTTTCGGCAAACCTGCGCGCGACGTAGGAGCAGTCGGGGCGGATCAGGAAGCCCTGCCGCCCGGCATCCTCGACCAGCCGCTCCACGAGAGCACCCGCCACCCCGCGCCCGCCGATCGCGCGCGGGACGATGGTGTGCGCGGCGACGCGGATCTCGCGGCCGTCCCGCTCGCCGCCCGGTTCCCATTCGAGATAGCCCTGCTCGACCTCGCCTTCGAGCGCCGCGACATAACGTCCGCCAGCGCCCTGCACGTGATGGGTAATTGTCGGCTTTGCGCTTTCTTCGTGCATCGCTTGCTCCTCCCGCTTGCCACGCCGGAATGTAAGGTTAAGGGCGTGCCGCAATGACCCTCGCCAAGCCCTTCCTGTCGGACAATGCCGCCGCCGTCCACCCCCGGCTGTGGGAGGCGATGCGCAGCGCCGACCAGCCGGACAACCCGTACGACGGGGACCGCCTCTCGGCCGAGCTCGACGCCCGTTTCACTGCGCTGTTCGGGCGGGAGTGCGCCGCGCTGTGGGTGGCGACAGGCACGGCGGCGAACTGTCTCGCGCTCGGCACCATGGTCCAGCCCCACGGCGGGGTCGTGTGCCACCGCGAGGCGCATGTCGAGGTGGACGAGGGCGGGGCGCCCGGCTTCTTCCTCCACGGCGCCAAGCTGATGCTGGCCGAAGGCGAGGGCGCGAAGCTGACCCCTGCGGACATCGCCGCGCTGGTCGATCCGATCCGCAATGACGTCCATCAGGTCCAGCCCCACGCCATCGCGATCACGCAGGCGAGCGAGTATGGCCGCAGCTATACCTCTGCCGAACTCGCCGCGCTGGGGGCCTTTGCGAAGGAGCGCCGCCTCGGCCTCCATATGGATGGCGCGCGTTTCGCCAATGCCGCGGCCTACCTTGGCGGCAGCGCGGCAGAGGCGGCGCGGGCCGCCAGCGGGCCGGTCGACAGCCTTGCCTTCGGCTTCATCAAGAACGGCGGGATGGGCGCGGAGGCGGTGGTGCTGTTCGATCCCGAACGCGCCATGGAGGTCCGCTACCGCCGCAAGCGCGCCGGACACCTGCAATGCAAGGGGCGTTACCTCGCCGCGCAGATCCTCGCGATGCTCGAGGATGACCTGTGGCTAGCCAACGCCGCGCACGCCAACGCGGCGGCTAGGCAAGTGGCTGCGGGCTGTGCGGACCGGCTGCTCCATCCGGTCGAGGCCAACGAGCTTTTCGTCCGCCTCACCCCCACCGAGCGCGAGGCGCTGCGGGCGCAGGACTTCGCCTTTTATGACTGGGGCGCGGACTCCGCGCGCTTCGTCACCGCGTGGAACACCCGCCCCGAGGACGCGCAGGCGCTCGGCAAGGCGATCGCCGCATTATGAGCGGCGGCGGGGCGCCCACCATGCTGACCCCCCGCGTGCTGGTCCCCTTCATGCTGACCGGCACGATCTGGGGCTCGACCTGGTTCGTCATCACCGGGCAGATTGCGGGCGTGCCGGCGGCATGGGGCGTGTTCTACCGCTTCATGCTGGCGACGCCTGCGCTCTTCGCGCTGGCGCTGGCGATGGGCCACCGGCTGAAGCTCACCCGGCCCGAGCACAGGCTCGCACTCCTCGTCGGGATCGCGCAGTTCTCGGGCAATTTCCTGTTCGTCTACCATTCCGAGCAGCACATCACCTCCGGCATCGTCGCGGTGATGTTCGCGCTGCTGATGGTGCCCAACGCGATCTTCGCGCGGGTGTTCATCGGCGAGCGGGTGCAGGGCGGCTTCATCGGCGGGAGCCTGGTCGCCATCGCCGGTGTGGCGCTGCTGCTGGTGCACGAATGGAACGCGGCGCCGCTTGGCGGCAACGTGTTACTGGGGATCATGCTGGCGGTGGGCGGGATGCTCGCCGCCTCGATCGCCAACGTGGTGCAGGCCAACCCCACCGGCAGGGGCGTGCCGATGGTGAGCTTTCTCGCCTGGGCGATGGTCTACGGGACGAGCTTCGATCTGGTCTATGCCCTCGCCACCGAGGGCGTGCCGCAGGTTCCGACTGCGTGGCAGTTCTGGGCGGGGACGGCTTACCTTGCGATCATCGGCTCGGTGGTGACCTTCCCGCTGCACTACAATCTGGTGCGCGAGATCGGGGCGGGGCGCACGGCCTATAATGCGATCGTCACCGTCTGCGTGGCGATGCTGCTGTCGACTTTGTTCGAGGGCTTCGTGTGGGACGCGCTGTCGGCCACCGGCATGGCGCTGGCACTGGCGGGCATGGCGCTGGCGCTCAGGTCAAAGCAGCGCCGCTAGCCCTTCCACATAGGTCGGGTAGCGCGGCGACCACCCCAGCACGCGCTTGGCCTTGCCGTTGGCGACGCGGCGGTTCTCCATGTAAAAGCCGCGCGCCATTTCGGAGAGGTTGGCGTCCTCGAGCGACTCCAGCGGCGGTAGGGGAAGGCCCAGCAACCGGCAGGCATGTTCGGTCACTTCATTGCCGCTGCACGGATAGTCGTCGCCGAGGTTGTAGGCCCCTGCGGTTGCGTGCCTCGTGAGGGCGGCGACCACCCCGCTGACGATATCGTCGACATGGACGCGGCTGAACACCTGTCCCGGCAGGTCGATCCGCCGCGCCTTGCCCTCGCGCACCCTGTCGAGCGCCGAGCGGCCCGGGCCGTAGATCCCCGGCAGGCGGAACACCCGCGCGCCCATGGTCAGCCATGCAAGGTCGGCCTCGGCCCGGGCATTGCGACGGCCTTCGCCGGACTGCGCTATGGTCGGCGTCGCCTCGTCGACCCAAGCCCCCGCGCGGTCGCCATAGACGCCGGTGGAGGACAGGTAGCCGATCCACTTCCCGCGCGCTTGGGCCGCTTGCAGCGTGCCGCCATAGTAAAGCAGCACATCATCGCCGCCAGTGACGGTTTCGGGCGGGACCGAGGAGAGCACGTGGGTGCATTCATCGATGGTGGCCCGCACGCGGTCGAATTCGTTATCGAAATCGAGGTTGCCCGCGCTTCCCGTCGCGTCGACGCGCCAGCCGCGCGCGCGCATCTCCGCCGCGATCCGGCTCGCCGTGTAACCCAGTCCGAAGATAAGCAAATGCGCCATGGCGATCACCTAATGATTGGCCCCGCGCCCAATACAACCTAAATCGGGCCGCATGGACATCGCAACCACCCCCACCACCC
>NZ_LSKQ01000056.1 GCF_001557115.1 Erythrobacter sp. CCH5-A1 | reverse complement strand
GTTCGGGGCCGTAGGGGTTGGGCTCGTAGATCGTCTCGCCCGCCGCGAGCGCCGCGCGTTGCTCCGCCGTGTAGCCCCAGCGGGTGAAATCGGGGGCGGGCGCGATCCCGATCATCCCGGCGAGGCGGTGCTTCAGGTGCTCGGCGACGAGCAGCATCAGCCACCCGCCCATCGACGAGCCGACCAGCAGCACCGGGCCGGTCACATAAGACGCGACCAGCGCCAGCACCTCGTCGCGCCAGGCCGAGAGCATGCCTTGCGCGAAGTCCCCGTCGCTCGCGCCGCAGCCCGAATAGTCGAGCAGCAGGCAGGCGCGGCCCTTTTCCTGCGCTTCGGCGAACAGCGCACTCGCCTTGCTGCCGCTCATGTCGCTCATGTAGCCGGGCAGGAAGACGAGACAGGGGCCTTGCCCGTGCGTATAGCGGAAGGCGACGCGGCGCCCGTCATAGAGGGTGTGGTGAAGAAGCGCAGTCATGCGCCGCTCCATGCCCCGCGCGGGCGCGATTGTCACGCAAGCGCAACCGGAGAGGGATAGCGAGCCGCCCATGATCAAGACCGAACCCGCGGCCCAACCCGCTGCCACCGCGCTCACCCGGCGCTCGCTGTTCACCCTCGCAGGCGCGGGCGCCGCGCTGGCCGCCGCGCCGGCTGCCGCGAGCGGCTTCGGCACCGGCTTCACCCATTGCGTCGCGAGCGGCGAGCCGGCGGCGACCTCGGTCCTGCTGTGGACCCGCTATGTCGCGGATGCCGAAACCAAGCTCACGTGGCAGGTGAGCGAGACCGAGAATTTCGCCAGGCCCGTCGCCGAGGGCAATGTCACCGCCTCTCCGGCACGCGACTGGTGCGCCAAGGGCGTCGCCACCGGCCTTTCGCCCGACCGCTGGTATTTCTACCGCTTCCTCGCGCCCGACGGCACCGCCTCGCCCGTGGGCCGCACCCGCACGCTTCCCGAGGGGCCCTCGGCCAAGTTCCGGATGGCGGTGTTCTCCTGCTCGAACTTCGGGTTCGGCTGGTTCAACGCCTATGGCCACGCGGTCGAGGCGAACGATGTCGACCTCGCGGTCCACCTCGGCGACTACATCTACGAATACGAGCGCGGCAAATATCCCGATGCGGGCAAGGGCGTCCCCGAGCGGGTCCTCGCGCCCGCGACCGAGATCGTCGCGCTGACCGATTACCGCCTGCGCTACGCCACTTACCGCGCCGACCCCGATCTCCAGCGCCTCCACCAGGTGCTGCCGATGATCGCGGTGTGGGACGACCACGAGAGCGCGAACGATTCGTGGAAGGATGGCGCCGAGAACCACCAGCCCGAAACCGAAGGCACCTGGGCGGCGCGCAAGGCGGCGGCCAAGCAGGCCTATCGCGAATGGCTCCCGGTGGCCGACACCGCCTATTCGACCTATCAGGTGGGTCAGCTTGCCACCCTGTTCCGGATCGACACCCGCCTCGAGGGGCGCGACGAGCAGCTCGATCTGGAAAAGATCATGGCCGGGGCCAAGGACCCGCAGGCGCTGATGGCGGCGCTGACCAAGTTCAAGGACGGCGAATGGGCCGCCGCCGACCGCCAGCTGCTGGGCGAGGCGCAGGAGGCATGGCTGGGCAAGGCGCTCGCCGCGTCGGTCAAGGATGGCACCCAGTGGCAGGTGCTGCTCCAGCAGGTGCTGATGGGCAACCTGCGCACGCCAAAGGACTTTGCCGAAGGGATCGGCGCCGGCCTCCCCGATTTCGTCAAGCAGCGCCTCGCCGCGGCGGCAGCGGCGAGCCAGGCTGGGCTGCCCTCGAACATGGACGCGTGGGACGGCTATCCCGCCGCCCGCGCCCGCGTGTTCAAGGCCGCGCTCGAGGCGAACGCCAACCTCGTCGTGCTGGCGGGCGACACCCACAATGCCTGGGCCTTCGATCTGGCGCATGAGGGCACCCCCGTGGGCGTCGAATTCGGCGGCAATTCGGTGAGCTCGCCCGGGTTCGAAAGCTACCTGACCTTCGTCAAGCCCGATACGCTCGCCGCGGCGCTGGTCGCCGAGAACGAGCAGCTCAAGTGGGCCGATACCGCGCAGCGCGGCTACATGATGGTCGAGCTGACCCCGGCGCGCGCCACCACCGAATATCGCTTCGTGGCCGGGATCAAGCAGCGCTCGACGCAGCTTGCCGGGACCAAGCGGATCACCACCGACAAGGGTTCGGCCAAGCTCGCCGTGTAATCATGCCCCGGCCCGCGGTGCCGCTGACGGATTGTTAAGCTGTTTCCGCTATTTGCCGGGACCGTCCAATCATTTTTGGGGGTTCGCATGCGGTTTCTGGCGATGGTGGCGGGTGCAGGGGTGCTGGGCACCGGCGCCTATGTGGGCGGCGCGTTCGACAGGGGCGAATATTACAATATCGCCCCCGTCGACGTCGAATCGCGGCTCGCTGGGATGAATTTCGGCTCGGAGCTCGGCGGGGAGAACGGGGACACCTCGATCCGCCTCGCGCTGCGCAGCCGCGGGCCGAGCCTCTTGCGCTGGGACCTGATGGTCGATGGCGAGCGCACCGGCGAAGTGCGCGCCAACCTTGCCCCCGAAAGCGCGGGCACGCGGGTCAACGTGACCTTCAAGTTCGCCGAGGGCGACGAGATGCTGGGCCTCGAGGAAGACCCGCTGGTCAATGACATCGCCCGCATCGCGATGGAGGAGAAGGTCGATTCCACCCTCGAAGGCCGCGCCTTCGACAAGCGGCGGATGCAGGCCAAGATGGCGGCGATGATCGCCGCCAATCCCGGCGCGGTCGCCAATATGCAGAAGTCGCTGCACGGCAATATCAGCAAGGAAATGGACGAGTTCGAGCGTGGCTACGATTCGCGCGATTTCGACTCGCCCGGCTCCTACGGAAAGCCGACCTCGACTGCCCGACCCACGATGTCGGCCAAGCCCCAGCGCCCGACCGACTTCGAAGACACCCACGCCGACGGCGGCTGGGGCAAGAACTAGGGCTGTTGGGCGGCCGGGGGAGCGGCGTCTGCCGTCAGCCCCGCCCGCAGCGCCTGATCGAACGCCTCGGGCTGGTCGAACATGATGAAATGGAAGCTGTCCTCGACGATGGTCAGCTGGAAATCGGGCGTCCCGGCATAGGCGGCGGCGAACAGCGGCTCGACCCGCGTGCGCGGCGCATAGGGGTTGGCTGCGGCGATCACCCGCACCGGCACCTTCACCCCGCCGAGGCGCGGGCGCATGTCGGTGGTCATCAGCGCGTGGATCGCATTGGCGAAGCTCGCGCGGTCGCTGGCGATGCTCCAGTCGGCGACCCTCGTCTGGTCGGCGGGCTTCTGCACCAGCGACATCACCCCGCGCCGCTGGCTCTCGGCAAAGCTGTCGCGGTCCAGCGCGAGGAGGCCGACGCGGGTATCCTCGGCGATCCGGCGGGTTCCCGCGACGGTCGCGCCCGGATTGTAGATCAGCGGGAAGAAGGGCAGCGAATCGACCACCACCACGCGGCTGATCCGCTCGGGGTGATCCGCGCCCAGCATCAGCCCGAGGAACCCGCCCAGCGAATGGCCGGCATAGGCGGCGCGTTCGACCTTCTGGCAATCGAGGTGACGGATGATCTCGGCCTCGGTGTTCTCGAGCACCCGCGCCGGATCGCCCTGCGCCGGCCGTCCGGCGAACCCGGCGACATGGACGAGGTGCAGGCGGTAGTCCCTGGCGAGGCTCTGCTTCACCAGACTCCACGTCTCCGGCGAGGAGCCGAGGCCCGGGACCAGCACCAGATCGGGGCCGGTGCCGACGACCTCGAAGGGCGGGCAAGGCGCGTCTTCGGCATGGACGGCAGCGGGCAGCAGCAGGGCGGCAAGCGCGGCGAGCAGGGGGCGTTTCATTCAGGGGTTCCTTCTCTCAGGAAAATGGCTTCGATCGGCAGGCCGAACACGTCGGCAATGCTGAAGGCGAGCGGGAGCGAGGGGTCGTAGCGGCCCTTCTCGATGGCGTTGACGCTCTGGCGCGAGACGCCGAGGCGGTCGGCGAGGTCCTGCTGGCTCCAGCCGTGCTCGGCGCGCAGCACCCGCAGGCGGTTGTTCATTCCGCCGCCTCCTCGAGATCGTCTACGTCGCCGGCGCAGTCCTTGCGGGCGGTCCAGGCATTGGCGAGCCCGCCGATGCCGAGGCCGACGAACCAGAAGAACGCCGCCCCGAACCCGCCATTGCCGGGGGGCACCACGTCATAATTCTGGAGGAACTCCCACACGGTCATGACGCTG
This sequence comes from Erythrobacter sp. CCH5-A1, assembly GCF_001557115.1. Classification (GTDB taxonomy): domain Bacteria; phylum Pseudomonadota; class Alphaproteobacteria; order Sphingomonadales; family Sphingomonadaceae; genus Erythrobacter. Next base: position 65,453 of record NZ_LSKQ01000056.1, on the reverse strand, counting down.
AGGCAGAAGGCGGTGGCGAACAGCGACTGGCGCACCAGCATGTAGCGGATGTATTCGTCGGTCTCCTCTTCCAGCAGGCGGAAGATCGTCCAGAAGGTGGCGAGGATCGGCAGCGCGGGCAGCACCGCGACTGCGACGGCGAGCGCACCCGAAGGCGGGGCGTGGCGGAACACCCAGCCCACAGTGAAGATCAGCACCACGTAGATCGCCATGCAAAGCGAAAGGCGCTTGATGTAGCGCCGCATCGCGGGGGATATCCGCTTGGCCATGGCTCAGGCCTTGCGGGCGACGCAGGTGCGGTCGCGGCGGATGATCCACGGCACCATCGCCAGCGGCGCGAACTGGGCGATCTGCGCGGGGATGATATCGAACACCGCGAGCACGGCGAGGGCAATGAGTGCTGCGGCGAGGCAGAGCGCCTCCTGGATGCGCGTCATGGAAAGCTCCTTTTGCACAATGGCAAGGTCGCTTTACATTTGGGTCAGGCTCCGTGTCAAGGAGACTTTCCATTGCCCCGACAGGTGACTTTTAACCCCTGACCGCCTATATGCCCCAGCATGGCCAAGCTGCTCGCCACCACCGTGACCACCACCACCCGGACTACCATCCGGGGGCGGCGGCGCGCGGGTTAGGCCCGGCAGCCCGCCGCCCGGTTCGGGGCGGCGCGGTGTTCTCCCCGATCCGGTTACACGCTCAACACCGCTCTTCCGGCGCGCCCGCCTTTGCCCTAAGGCGCGCCCAAACGAGACGGATGTGCGACGATGACCGAACTGCTCAAGATCAGCCTGCCCGATGGCTCGGTGCGCGAAGTGCCCGCGGGCTCGACCCCGGCGGACATTGCCGCGGCGATCGGCCCGGGCCTCGCCAAGGCGGCGATCGCCGCGCGTGTCGACGGCGAGTTGCGCGATCTGACCCGGCCCTTCGATGGCGATGCGAACCTCGCGCTCGTCACCGCGCGCGACGAGGCCGATGCGCTCGAACTCGCGCGCCACGATTACGCCCACGTCCTCGCCGAGGCGGTGCAGTCGCTCTTCCCCGGCACGCAGATCACCTTCGGCCCGGCGACCGACGACGGCTTCTATTACGACGTCAAGGCCCCCGACAGCCGCGAGCCCTTCGGCATGGACGACCTCCCGGCGATCGAGGAGGAAATGCGCCGGATCATCCGCGCCGACAAGCCGCTGCGCCGCGAGGTGTGGAGCCGCGAGCAGCTCATCGCCAAGTGGTCGTCCGAGGGCGAGACCTTCAAGGCGGAATGGGCCAAGGAACTGCCCGAGGGCGAGGAACTCACCGTCTATTGGAGCGGCAAGGACTGGCTCGACATGTGCCGCGGGCCGCACCTGCCCTCCACCGGCAAGCTCGATCCCGACGCCTTCAAGCTCATGCGCGTCGCGGGCGCATACTGGCGCGGCGACCAGAACAATGCGCAATTGACCCGCATTTATGGCACCGGCTGGCTCAACAAGAAGCAGTTGCAGGCCCACCTCACCCGGCTGGAAGAGGCCGCCAAGCGCGATCACCGCAAGCTGGGTCGCGAGATGGATCTGTTCCACTTGCAGGAAGAAGCCCACGGCTCGGTCTTCTGGCACCCCAAGGGCTACCGCATCTGGCGCGAGCTGGAATCCTATATGCGCCGCAAGATGGACGGCGCGGGCTATCGCGAGATCAAGACCCCGCAGCTCATGGACGTGCGCCAGTGGACCCAGTCGGGCCACTGGGGGAAATACGCGCAGAACATGTTCGCCGTCCCCGATATCGTGCCTGACGTGGACGAGGAAAGCGGCGTCGCATCCCCCAAGGTGGCGGACGATGCCGCGTGGATGGCGATCAAGCCGATGAACTGCCCGGCGCACGTGATGGTCTTCAAGCAGGGCATCACCTCCTACCGCGACCTCCCCATCCGCCTCGGCGAAATGGGCTGCTGCCACCGCAACGAGCCCCACGGCGCGCTCCACGGCCTGATGCGCGTGCGCCAGTTCACGCAGGACGATGCGCATATCTTCTGCATGGAATCGCAGGTGGTTAGCGAAGTGCAGGCCTTCATCGCGCTGGCTGACAGCGTGTATCGCGACTTCGGCTTCACCTATGACATCAAGCTCGCCTTGCGCCCCGAAAAGCGCTTCGGCAGCGAGGCGGATTGGGACAAGGCCGAGCAGGAACTGCGCGATGCGCTGACCGCCAACGGCCTTGCATGGGAGGAACTCCCCGGCGAGGGCGCATTCTACGCCCCCAAGCTCGAATGGCACCTCACCGACGCGATCGGGCGCACCTGGCAGGTCGGCACGATCCAATCCGACCGCGTGCTGCCCGAGCGGCTCGACGCGCATTATATCGGCGAGGATGGCGAGAAGCACCGTCCGGTGATGCTCCACCGCGCGATCTTCGGCTCCTACGAGCGCTTCATCGGCATCCTCATCGAGCACTTCGCGGGCAAGCTCCCTGCGTGGCTCGCCCCGGTGCAGGCGGTGGTGGCGACCATCGTGTCGGACGCGGACCCCTATGCCGATGACGTTGCCGCCCAGCTGCGCGCGGCCGGCATCCGCGTGGAGACCGACACCCGCAACGAGAAGATCAACTACAAGGTGCGTGAACACAGCCTCGCGAAAGTCCCGCACCTGCTGGTCGTCGGCAAGCGCGAGGCCGAGGAAGGCACCGTCGCGGTCCGCACCCTGGGCGCCGAGCACCAGAAGGTGATGCCGCTGGCAGACGCTATCGCAATGCTGAAGGCCGAGGGCACGCCGCCGGACCTCGCCTGACGCCGACGCCATGCCGACGATGATCACCCTCTCGCTGCTGCTCAACATCGCGGTGCTGGTGCCGGTAACGGGGAGCATCATGGCGAATGCGGGGTGGGTGGCGGGGGCCTACGGCCCGCCCTCGCCCGCGCGGGGCATTCTGCTGGCGGTCTATCTCGCGATTCTCGCCGGGTCGGCGGCGCTGCTGTGGAAGCCGGTCCCGGCAATGGTCGCGGCGCTGCTGCTGGTGCAGATCGCCTACAAGCTGATGACCCCCTTCACCGTCGGCACGCTCGCCAATCCGGTGGTGCTGAGCAACCTCGCCATCGCCGCCTGCCACGCGCTTACCCTTGTCACCATCTGGAGAGAGATCCGCCCATGATCCGCATTCTTCCGCTTGCAGGCGCCGCCGCTGCCACCCTGCTGCTCGCCGGTTGCGGCTCCAAAGCCGAACAGGCCGAGGATGCCGCCGCCGTCGATCATTCCGCGATGGACCATTCCGGCCACAACATGGGCGCAGAAACCCCCGCGCAGCTCACCGAGGCACAGGCGGCCTACAAGGCGGTGAACGACCGGATGCACGCCGGGATGGCCGACATCCCCGCCGACGCCGACGTCGCCTTCATGCAGGGCATGCTCGCGCACCACAAGGGCGCGGTCGAGATGTCGGAAGTGGCGCTCAAATATGCCAAGGACGAGAAGGCGCGCGATCTCGCGGCGCGCGTGATCGCGGCGCAGAAACAGGAAATCGCCGAGATGGAAGCCTGGCTCAAGGCGCGGGGCGTTCAGTAACCAGGTGGAGCTGATCGGGGGCTTCACCGCACTGCAAGTCGGAGTGGCGCTGGCGGCGGCTTTCGGCTCGGCTTTCGTGCGCGGGCTGACGGGGTTCGGCATGGCGATCTTGCTGGTGCCGGTGCTGGCGCTCGCGCTGCCTCCGGTCGAGGCGGTGGTGCTGACCAATGCGCTGTCGCTGATGATCGGCGCGACCGAGATCCGCAACCTCGTACGCGATGCCGAGAAGAGCGCCTGGGTGATCGGGGCGCTGGTGGTGGTGACGACGCCGCTCGGGCTCTATGCCCTGTCGCTGACGGGCAAGGACGTGGCGCGGCTCGTCATCGCGCTGATCGCGCTCAGCGCCTTTGTCGCGATCCTGCTCCCCCGGCGCGGCGAAGCAGCTCCGGGGCGCGGGGTGACAGGCTTCGTCGGCGTGCTGAGCGGGCTGATGACGGGCTATGCGGGCATGCCCGGGCCGCCGGTGGTGCCCTATTACGCCGGACGCGATCTGCCGCGGGTGACCGCCAAGGCCTCGAAGCAGCTGATCTTCACCATCGCCGCGACCGCCGGCCTCGTCACCGCGACGTGGCTCGGCATCCTACGGCTGGAGCTACTGCTCTTCGCCGTGCTGATCCTGCCGGTGATCATCCTCGGCAACCGGCTGGGAGCGCGGGTTTCGGGGAGGATCGGCGATTCCGTATGGCGGGCGAGCGTCGGCCTCGTTCTGGGCGGGGCCGCGCTCGCTGCCGTCATCAGACTGATGTAGTTTTCGGTCGCACCGCTTTGAGCGAGAAACCGGTTCCCACTTTTTCGCGCGATGCTCCTAGGCCACCCAGCGCGCCGCGAGCACCTTGCCGCCGCCCGGCTGGCGCAGCACCAGCGCATAGCGGTCCGCGCCCGGCACCTTGAGCTGGCTGCCGGCCAGCGTCACGCTCGCCGTGCCGCCCGCCCAGTCGGTGACCTTGCGTTCCGAACGCAGCACATTGGGATAGGTGACCGTGCGTCCGCCATTCTCGCCGCTGCCGATCCCGACCTCGACCTTGCGGGTGACCGCGACCAGCACGAGTTCGGCCTTCCCAGCCCCTGTCCCCGAAAGCGCCACGGCATAACCGCCGCCCGCGCCCGGGGTGACCCGGATCGCGGCATCGCTCTTGCCGCCATATTGCTTGACGCTCGGCGCGACTTCGGAACCGTGCGAGCCGACGAGGCCATAGCTCCCGTTCACCACCAGCTGCGGGGTATAGACCCCGTTGCGGCCAGCAAGGCCCCGGCGCGCGTAATCCTGCTGGAGCGCGGTGTTGCTCTCCTTGCCCAGCGTGTCCTTCCAGCCCAGACGGTCCCAATAGGTCACGTTGCGCGAGATGACGACGAGATCGGGGTTGGCCGACAGCTTCTCGGCCAGCGCATCGGCGGGCGGGCAGGACGAGCAGCCCTGGCTGGTGAAGAGCTCGAGCAGCACAGGCTCGCCCGAAACGGCGACCGCGGGGCCGGGGCCGGACTTGGGCGCGGCCGCGGGCGAGCCCTGCGACAGGCCGAGGCTGGCGGCACCGAGCACGGCAACGACGCCGAGCGTGAGAAACAGGGGACGGCTGAAGGTCATGGGTTCATCCTCGCACAAGAGTGTCGGGGATGCTTTCGCGTTCTACCGGCGTCCGGTTACGCGGCCGCTGCAAAAGGGCTCAGAAGGGCAGCGCGCGTCCGGCGAGGATCAGCGACAGGGCGCAGCCGAGCACGATCAGCTGGCGCGCGAATTCCACCCCTTCGAGGCGGGCGGCGGCGGCGAGCGGAAGTGCCAGAGCGCGGTTCATGCTCCGCACTCTCGGTCAAAATCCCTAACGAATCGTTAACTCGCACCCCTTCAGGCAGGCATCTGCTGGCTGGCGCAGTGGAAGCCGCCGCCGCCTGCCAGCACCGCATCGCCCGGCAGGCCGATCGTGTCCCGGTCGGGGAACAGCGCGGCAATCGCGGCGACCCCGTCTTCGTCGTGGGGCGAGCCGAAGGTCGGCACCACCACGAGGTGCGAGGTGATCGCGAAATTGACGTAGCTCGCCGGTTCGACCCGTCCCTCGCGTTCGATCCGTCCCGGAGAGGGGATACGCACCACCTCGACCCCGAAAGCCTCCGCGCGTGCGGCGGCATCGGCGTAGATCGCGGCGTTGGGATCATCGGTGCCGGTCGGCTCGGGCACCACGAGGCGATTGGGGGCGACGAAGCGCGCGAGGTTGTCCACGTGCCCGTCGGTGTGGTCGTTGATCAGGCCCTCGCCGAGCCACAGCACGCGGGTGAAGCCGAGATGTTCGGCGAGCTGCGCCTCGATTGCCTCGCGGCCCATCTGCGGGTTGCGGTTGGGGTTCAGGAGGCACTGCTCGGTGGTCGCCACCAGCCCGGTCCCGTCGCCATCGACCGCGCCGCCTTCGAGGATCATCGGGGTATGGGTGACCGCGAGGCCAGCATCGCGCGCCAGCTCCGCGCCGATCTCCATGTCGCCGGGCATCAGGTACTTGCCGCCCCAGCCGTTGAAGCCGAAGCGCCGCGCGATCCGCGTCGGCCCGTCCTTCACCACCAGCGGGCCGGTGTCGCGCAGCCACACGTCGCCATAGACGCGGCGTTCGAGGGTCACTTTACTGCTGACCAGCGACCGCGCCCGGGCCTCGTTGGCCTCGTCGCGCACCAACAGCCGCACCGCTTGCCCGCTTTCCGACACGGCCGAGGCGAAATCCGCCATCTGCTTCTGTGCGGGTTCGAGCCAGCCGGGCCACTCCTCGGCGAGATGCGGAAAGCCGATCCACAACCAGTCCTGCGGGGCCCATTCGGGGGGCATCAAAACGGTCATGAGGCGGTCAGCAGCCTTTCTCGCCGGCATTGCAGCTTTCGTCCCGGATGCCGCGGAATTCGTCGCCGTCGTTCCAGTTGGGCCAGCTGGTGCTCATCGCCATCATCCGGCCGAGGCGGTAGTAGAGCTGGAGATCAGTCATCACGCCCGACCAGTCCCAGCTTGCGTCGAACTCGTCCTTGGGGCCGTGATAGCGCTTTTCGGTATAGTCCGCCGCCGCCGCCGCGCCCGCCGCGCGCCCGCCCTTCACCAGATCCTCGCCGCCTTCGACATAGATCATCGGCACGCCCAGCTTGGCGAAGGCGAAGTGGTCCGAGCGGTAGTAATAGCCCGCTTCCGGCTTGGCATCGGGGGTTGCGACGCGCCCGGCGGCCTTCAGGGCGGTCTCCAGGAAGGCATCGAGCTGCGACTTGCCGCCGCCGATCACGGTCACGTCCTTCGCCGGGCCCGCGACCGACAGCGCGTCCATGTTCACGCCCCCGACCGTCTGCGCGAGCGGGAAGACCGGGTTCTGGGCATAATAGGTCGCACCCAGCAGCCCCGATTCCTCCGCCGTCACCGCCAGGAACACCAGGCTGCGGCGCGGCGCGCCGGCCTTGGCGTGGGCCTCGGCGAGCGCGACCAGCGCCGCGGTGCCGGTGGCGTTGTCGACCGCGCCGTTGCAGATGTCGTCCCCGTCGGGCGCCGGCGTGCAGCGCCCGAGGTGATCCCAATGCGCGGTGTGGAGGACATATTCCTCCGGCGCCTCGGTTCCCGGCAGGATCCCGATCACATTATGCGACAGGAAGCTGCGCACGTCGTTCCTGAAGCTGGTCGAGAGCTTCATCCCGAGCGGCACGGGCTTGAACCCCTTGGCCTGCGCCGCCTTGGTCAGCGCATCCAGATCCTGCCCTGCCGCCTTCAGCACCCGCCGCGCCGCATCCTCGCTCACCCAGCCGTTCATCTGGGTGAGCGGCCCCGCGTCGGCCCCGCGCTGGGCATAGGCCTGCGGGCCGCTCCACGAGCTCTCGACCACGTTCCAGCCATAGGCGGCAGGCGCGGTCTGGTGGACGATCAGCGCGCCCGCTGCACCCTGCCGCGCGGCCTCTTCATACTTGTAGGTCCAGCGCCCGTAATAGGTCATCGCCTTGCCGTTGAATGGCCCTTCGAGGCCCGGCGTCTGCCAGTCCGGGTCATTGACGAGGATCACCACCGTCTTGCCCTTCACGTCGAGGCCCGCGTAGTCGTTCCAGCCCTTCTCGGGCGCGTTGATCCCGTAGCCGACGAACACCAGCTCGCTGTCCTTGAGGACGGTTTCGGCCTCCTCGCGATAGGTCGCGCCAACCCAGTCCTTGCCATATTGGAAGCTCAGCGGCGCACCCTTGCCGGTGATGCTGAGGGGCGCGAAGTCCTTGCCGGTGATCTCGACCAGCGGGACGTCCTGCACCCACGAGCCCTTGTTGCCCGGCTGCAATCCGGCCGCCTTGAAGCGTTCGGTGAGGAAGGCGATGGTCTTTTCCTCGCCCGCCGAGCCGGGAGCGCGGCCCTCGAAGGCGTCGCTGGCGAGGGTGCGGGTGACGTCCTTCATCGTGCCTTCCGCGATCTGGCCGGGCTCGACCTCGGGGATGTCGAGCGCCGCGCTCGCACCACCGGGGGCGGGCATGCCCTCGCAGGCGGCGAGCGCGAGCGCTCCTGCGGCAAGCGCGGCGAGGGCGGCGGGGCGGACGATCATGGCAGGCTCTCCCGTAAGTCGCGCTTTCCTTTGCAGAGCATCGCGGTGCGCGCAAGCAGCCCGCCCTCAAGTAGCGGAGCGATAGGGCGACAAGGACTACCTCAAGTAGCGCAGCGGTAGGGCAACAAAGACTCCTCTCTTGCGGGCAACGGATTGCAGGGCCAGAGGGGCGGGTAATGGGAGAGAACCCGGCCCCCGATTGGGCGAGCGCGCTGCACCGCGCCCGCACCCACGCGCCCTTCCTCGCGCGCGCGCTCGATCGCCAGCCCGAGCTTGCCGCGCTGCTCGCTGCGGGCGAGGGGTCGGCGGCGCTGGCATGGGCACGCGCGCAAGGAGAGGTTGCCGATACCGAAGTTGCTCTGCGCCGCGAGCGACTCGCGCTGGCCGCCGCGCTGGCGGTGGGCGATCTGGCGGGGGCGTTTCCGCTCGCGCAGGTCGTGGGCGAGCTCACCGCCTTCGCCGACCGCGCATTGGACCGCGCGATCCGCACCGCGATCGCCGAGCGCACCGATCAGGCCAGCGCCGAGGGCTTCATCGCCCTCGCTCTGGGCAAGCAGGGGGCGGGCGAGCTCAACTACTCCTCGGACATCGACCCGATCCTGCTGTTCGACCGCGAGCGCCTCCCGCGCCGCCCCTCGGACGATCCCGGCGAGGCGGCGCAGCGCTATGCGCGCCGTGTGGTGGCGCTGCTCGCGGCAAATACTGCTGATGGCTACGCCCTGCGTGTCGACCTGCGCCTCAGGCCCGCGAGCGAGGTCAGCCCGCTCTGCGTGCCCGTCGGCGCGGCGCTGACCCATTACCAGGGGCAGGCGCTGGCGTGGGAGCGCGCCGCCTTCACCCGCGCGCGCGCGGCGGCGGGCGACATCCCGGCGGGCGAGGCCTTTCTCGCCGCGATCCGCCCCTTCGTCTGGCGCGGCCAGCTCGATTTCGGCGCGATCGAGGAGATCAGCGCGCTTACCCACCGCATCCGTGACAGCGGTAAGGGCCCGCCCGCGCCCGGCCCCGGCTTCGACATCAAGCGCGGGCGCGGCGGCATCCGCGAGATCGAGTTCTACGCCCAGACCCATCAGCTGATCCACGGCGGGCGGGACACCTCCTTGCGCGTGCGCGGCACCCGCGCTGGGCTCGACGCGCTGGCCGCGGCGGGCTGGATCACGCAGGACAATGCCGCCACTCTGGGCGCGGCCTATGACCGGCTGCGCGCCATCGAGCACCGCTTGCAGATGGTGAACGACCGCCAGACCCATGCGCTCCCCGAAGGCGAGGCGCTCGACAATGTCGCGCGGCTCGATGGCCTTAAGGACGGCGCGGCGCTGGTCGCGGAGCTGACCGAACTGACGGGGCGCACCGCGCGCATTTACGAGGAACTGATCGGCCGTCGGGAGATTGCCCCTGTCGCGGTCGCCATGCCGGCGAGCGCGCTCGCCACCAGCCTCGCCGCGTGGGATTTCCCCGAACCCGAGGTGCTCGCCGAGCGGATCGAGAGCTGGCGCGACGGGCGCCACGCCGCGATTCGCTCCCCGCAGGCGGTCGAGGCGTGGGACCGGCTCGCGCCGGCGCTGCTCGCCGCGATGGCGCAGAGCGACGATCCGATGCGCGCGATCACCCGCTGGGAGCGGATCATCGAGAGCGTGCCGTCGGCGATCACCACCTTCCGCCTGCTCGCCGCGCGGCCCGACCTGATCGAACGGCTGGTGGCCGCCCTCACCCTCGCTCCGGCGCTGTCGGACGAGCTGGCGCGCAAGCCCGAGCTGCTCGACACGCTGATCGATCGCGACGCGCTCGATCTGCCCGGCGCGGTGCCCGCGATCATGGCGCGGATGCAGGGCGCCGCGATCCGTGACGATTACGAGGCGCTGCTCGACGCGATCCGCATCGTCACCGGCGAGATCCGCTTCGCGCTCGGCATCCAGCTGATCGAGGGGCTGGCCGATCCCCTCGCCATCGCCCGCGCCCTGTCGCGCACCGCCGAGGCGGCGATGCAGCTGGCGGCGCAGGCGACGGTGGCGGAGTTCGCCGCCAAGCACGGGCGCATCCCGGGAAGCGAGCTGCTGATTCTCGGGCTCGGGCGGCTGGGCGGGGGCGCGCTGACCCATGCCAGCGACCTCGACATCGTCTATCTCTTCACCGGCGATTTCGCCGCACAGTCGGACGGCGAGCGGCCGCTGGGCGCGACGATCTACTACAACCGCCTCGCCAGCCGGATCAGCGCCGCGCTGTCGGTGCCGACGGCACAAGGCGCGCTCTACGAGGTCGACACGCGGCTGAGGCCGCAGGGCAACCAGGGGCCGATGGCGGTGAGCTGCGAGGCTTTCGGCAAATACCAGCGCGAGGCGGCGTGGACCTGGGAGCACATGGCGCTCGCCCGCGCGCGGGTGCTGTTCGGCTCGGCAGAGGCGCGGGCGCAGCTTGAGTCGGTGCTCGCCGAAGTGCTCCACGCGCGGCGTGATCGCGACGCGCTGCGCGAGGCGGTGCTGGCGATGCGTGCCGAGATGGCGAAGCACAAGCAGCCCGGCGGCCCGGTCGATGCCAAGCTCGCGCGTGGCGGCCTCGTCGATATCGAGTTTCTGGTCCACTACCTCCAGCTGAGGGGCGAGACGGCGGACGGCCGCCCCCTCGCCGAAGCCGCAGGCGAGGCGCTCTCTCCGGACCTCGAAATCGCGCTGGGGGGCCTTGCGGCGGCCGGGCTCATCCCTGCCGACCTGTCGGAGCCCCACGCGCTGATGAGCCGCATGCTGGTCGCTGGCCGCCTGCTCGCCCCCGATGGCCGCGAACCCCCGCCGAGCGGCGCGCGGGCGCTGGCCCGGGCCTGCGGGTTCGATTCGTATCAGGCGCTCGAGGAGGCTTTCGCCACCGCGCGCCTCGGGGTCGCCGCCATCTGGAAACAAATCCTCGGGACAGACATTCTCGCAGACGAACAGGAGACCCCGTCATGACCACCTTCCCCGGCGTCGGCGACGCCATCCCCGATATCGCGATGGAAACCCCCGAGGGCGGGAGCGTGAAGCCTTCCGACTTCGCCGGTTCCAAGCTGGTGATCTTCTTCTACCCCAAGGACGACACCCCGGGCTGCACCACCGAGAACAAGGATTTCTCGGCGCTCAAGGACCAGTTCGAGGCGGCGGGCACCAAGCTGCTCGGCGTTTCCAAGGACCCGGCCAAGAAGCACGCCAAGTTCATCGCCAAGCACGGCCTCACCGCCCCGCTGGCGACCGATGCCGAGGAGGGCGGCCTCAGCGACGCGCTCGGCGTGTGGGCGGAAAAGCAGATGTACGGCAAGACCTATATGGGCATGGTCCGCGCGACCTACCTCGTCGGCGCCGACGGCAAGATCGCGCGCATCTGGGACAAGGTGAAGGTCGCCGGCCACGCCGAGGAAGTGCTGGCGGCGGCCAAGGCCCTCTAACTCCGTGACCACAGTCGCCCGCGCCATTCGTGCCGCGCTGCTCACGCCCGAGCCGCGGGCCAAGTGCTTCGCCACCCGCGCGCTGGTGCGTGCGTGGCGGCGCGGCGATCTGGCGCTCGATTTCGATGTCGCCATGCCCGACCAGCCGGCCTGGCCCGACGCGCCCGAGCTGCTGCCGCCGAACCGCATGCCCAAGCGCGGCAAGGGCGGGAGCGAGCGGGCGCGGATCGCCCTGTGGCACTCGCTCGCCCATATCGAATTCGTCGCGATCGACCTCGCGCTCGACATGGCGGGGCGATTCGGGGCGACCATGGGGCGCGCGTTCGTCGACGATTTCCTGAGCGTGGCCGCCGATGAGGCGATGCACTTCGCGTTGCTCGCCCGAAAGCTCGAATCGCTCGGCAGCCATTATGGCGCGCTCCCGGCGCATGCGGGGCTGTGGGAAGCCGCCCATGCCACCCGCGCAGATGTCGCCGCGCGGCTTGCCGTGGTGCCGATGGTGCTCGAAGCGCGCGGGCTCGATGTCACCCCGGCGACGCTCGAGCGCGTTGCGGCGAGCGGGGACGCGAACGGCGCAAAAATCTTGCGGCGCATACTTGACGACGAAATTCGCCACGTCGCAGCCGGCACCAAGCACTTTTTGAAATGTGCCGAAACGGCGCAGATCGTGCCCGAATCTTACTGGCAGGAACTCGTAAGACGGCACTTTCGGGGTGTGGTTAAGCCACCGTTCAACGACTCGGCGCGTCTTGCAGCCGGTTTGTCGCGGGATTTTTACGCCGCGATTGCCTATTAACGACAGGCCCGGATAACCCGGTTCCAGCGAAAGGCGCGCAGCAGACGTGCCGGAACATTCCTACGGCTCGACCTCCAATCCGGCGGGCCGCAATCGGGACCGGGTCTTTTTATGATTTTTGCCTTCCGCGGAGCGCTGAAGCTGGTTGGGACAACCGCTTGCGCCGTTCTGGTTTCCGCTGCCGCGCCGGCTCTGGCCAACACCAATTCGGCCGCCTCGACCACCACCACCGCCAGCGCCGACGTGCTTCAGCCGCTGCGCGACGCCGGTGAGCTCCCCGAAACGGGCGATACCCGCTTCAAGTCGCTGTTCGCCACCATCCTTGAGTCCGAGCGCAAGACGCCGACTCTCGGTGCGGTCGAAGCGCCCACCGCCTTTTCCTCGCCCGTTCCGGTCCGCGGCATCTCGGTGCCCTCGCGCATGCCGCTCGAAGGCGCGGCGCTGACCAGCGGCTTCGGGATGCGCACTCACCCGGTGCTCGGCGGCCGCCGCCAGCATCAGGGCATCGACCTTGCCGCACCCGCCGGCACCCCGGTCTACGCCACCGCCGACGGCGTGGTCAGCCGCGCCGACTGGTATTCGAGCTACGGCCTCTACATCAGCCTCGAACACGGCGCCTCGATGCAGACCCGCTACGCCCACCTCTCGCGCCTTGCGGTCGCGGCGGGGGACAGCGTGAAGAAGGGCGACCTCATCGGTTACGTCGGTTCGACCGGCCGTTCGACCGGCCCGCACCTCCATTACGAAGTTCGCGTGGAGGGTCTTGCAGTCAATCCGATTCCGTATATGGTAGAGAGCGACGCACAGCTGGCCTATGCCCGCGATGCACGCCTGACCGGCCAGGGCGGCGAATAACCGCTCGGGCTTTACGGCCTTCGAGATTGCCCGTGTAAGCGGGCCGGACATTGGAGAGGGTGTCCGAACATGGGCGGCGGGTTATCCCGCCGCCTTTTTTTGCGTCTTGCCACCCCGCCACCGCCCGCCGAGGGGATGACGCGCCTGTTGGGTAGCACTTCGAATACTCTTTTCCCTTGCGAGCGTTCCCGCGCCCGCTAGATTTTCCTCCTGAGAGGAAATGTCGGCAGTCTCCGCAAGGGGCACCGCCGCGAGGGAGAGAGAACATGTCGATGCACCCGATCGCGCACGCCGCGGCCAAGCCCGATCATCCGGCTGTCATCATGGCCGGATCGGGCCAGCAGATGACCTATCGCGCGATGGACGAGGCCGCGAACCGCTTTGCCCAGCTGCTGCGCGCGCGCGGGCTGCAGCCGGACGATGCCTTCGCGGTGCTGCTCGAAAACCGGATCGAGTATTTCACCCTGATCTGGGGCTCGCAGCGCGCCGGCACGCTGCTGGTGCCGATCTCCTCGCGCCTGACCGCGCCGGAGATCACCTACATTCTCAAGGACAGCAACGCGAAGCTGCTGATCACCTCACCCTATTTCAACGGCGTGATGGGCGATATCCGGCGCGCGTGCCCCGATCTGGACGTGCTGGTCACCGGCGGCGGCGGGGCAGAGGATTTCGCCGCAGCGCTTGCCCAGCACCCCGCGACCCCGATCCCGGATCAGCGCGCTGGCCTCACCATGCTCTATTCGTCAGGCACCACCGGGCGGCCCAAGGGCATCCGCCCCGCGCCGCCCGCCGATCCCGATCCGCAGGCGATGATCCCCTTCATCGGCCTTGCCACGATGGGCGCGGGGATGCCGACCGACGGCTCGATGATCTACCTCTCCCCCGCCCCGCTCTATCACGCGGCGCCCTTGGCGTGGTGTTCGGCCGCGCAGCGCCTCGGCGGCACGCTGGTGGTGATGGAGAAGTTCGAGCCCGAGGCCGCGCTCGCGGCGATCGAGACGTACCGAATCACCGACAGCCAGTGGGTGCCGACCCATTTCGTGCGCTTCCTCAAGCTCGATCCCGCGGTGCGCGCAAAGTATGACCTTTCCAGCCACAAGCGCGCGCTCCACGCCGCCGCGCCTTGCCCGGTGCCGATCAAGCGCGAGATGATCGACTGGTGGGGCCCGATCGTGAACGAGTATTACGCGGGCTCGGAAGGCATCGGGATGACGATGATCGGTTCGGCCGACTGGCTTGCGCATCCCGGCTCTGTCGGCCGCTCGATCTACGGCACGCTCCACGTCTGCGGGCCGGATGGCGAGGAAGTCGGACCTGGCGAGGACGGGCTCATCTATTTCGAGAACGCCCTACTCCCCACCTATCACAATGATCCCGAGAAGACCCGCGAGGCGATGCATCCCAAGGGCTGGATGACGCTGGGCGACATCGGCCATGTCGATGCCGACGGCTTCCTCTATCTGACCGACCGCAAGAGCCACATGATCATCTCGGGCGGGGTCAACATCTACCCGCAGGAGATCGAGAACCTGCTGGTCACCCACCCCAAGGTGGTGGACGCCGGCGTGATCGGCGCGCCCTGCCCCGACCTTGGCGAGAAGGTCGTCGCGGTGGTGCAGCCCAAGGACATGGCCGATGCGGGCGAGGCACTGGAGGCGGAACTGCGCGAATTCCTCGCCCCCAGCCTCTCCAAGATCAAGATGCCCAAGCTGTTCGACTTCCGCCCCGAGCTGCCGCGCGAGGCCAATGGCAAGCTCTACAAGCGCGAGCTGCGGGACGAATATGCGGCGAAGGCCAGGGAAGCGGCGGAATGACCGCTCCGGCGGTGCTGCCGGGCGACATCGCCCGCAAGGTCATCGACCCCCACGCCTATGCCGAATGGAACGGGCTGCTCGACACCTTCGACCACATCCGCGCCACCACCCCGGTGGCGAAGGTGCAGCCCGACACGCCCGGGCTGTTCGACCCCTTCTGGCTCGTCACCCGCTATGACGACGTGATGCGGATATCGAAGGACAACGCCGCCTTCCTCAACAATCCGCGGCCCGTGGTGTTCAGCTTCAATCAGGCGATCGAGTTTTCGCGCGCGGCCACAGGCTCCAACATGCTGGTCGATTCGCTGGTGGTGTTCGACGCGCCGGTGCATCCCAAGTACCGCAGGCTCACCCAGGACTGGTTCATGCCGAGGAACCTCGCCCGGCTGGAGGGCGAGCTGCGGACGCTGGCGGCGGCGACGGTCGACCGGATGATCGCGGCCGGGCCCGAGGTGGACTTCGTGAAGGAGGTCTCCGGCCCCTACCCCTTGCGGGTCGTCATGCAGATCCTCGGCGTGCCGCCGCAAGACGAGTTCCGGATGCAGATGCTCACCCAGCAGCTGTTCGGCGGGCAGGACAAAGACCTCTCGGGCAGCGGCATGGACCAGATAACGCCCGAACAGGTGGTGCAGATCGTCGCCGGGGCGGTGAAGACCTTCGAGGATTACTTCGCCGCCCTCGCCGAGGACCGCCGCAAGCACCCGACCGAGGATGTCGCCAGCGTCATCGCCAATGCGCTGGTGGACGGCAAGCCGCTGCCCGCGCGCGACATGGCAGGTTACTACATCATCGTCGCCACCGCCGGGCACGACACCACCAGCGCGAGCACGGCGGGCGCGATGCAGGCGCTCGCGAACGATCCCCAACAATATGCCCGCGTGCGCGCCGACCGCTCGCTGCTCCCCGGCATCGTCGAGGAAGCGATCCGCTGGACCAGCCCGGTCCAGCACTTCATGCGCACCGCGGCCGAGGATTGCGAGCTCGGCGGCCAGCAGGTGAAGAAGGGCGACTGGCTGATGATCAACTACGTCGCCGCCAACCACGACCCCGCGCAGTTCCCCGACCCGCGCCGCTTCGACGCCGCGCGCTCGCCCAACCGCCACCTGGCCTTCGGGGCGGGGGCGCACCAATGCCTCGGCCTGCACCTTGCGCGGCTGGAAATGAGAATCCTGTTCGAAGCGATCCTCGACCGGGTCGCGGCGGTCGAACCGGCCGGCGAGGCGGCGCGCGCGACCAGCACCTTCGTCGGCGGATTGAAGACCCTGCCGCTCAGGGTGACGCCTGCCTAACTGACCGAAGGCGGGGCAGGGCTGAGCGGAGCGAGCGGCGGCTGCCAATCCTCCCCAAGGCTGCGCAGCTCGGCCGTACCCCACTCGGCGACGGGCATCAGCACCTTGACCAGATCGCAGCCCTTGGGCGTCGCGACATAGAGCGTTGCCGCCTCGTCATCGCTGATCACGGTGCTCACCAGCCCGTCGCGCAGCATCGCCTTGAGCTGGGTCGAGAGCACCTGCTGGCTCACCGCGCCCAGCGCGCGGCGCAGCGCGGCAAAGGCGAAGGGGCGGACCGACAGCAGGTAGAGCGCGCGCGCCTTCCACTTGCCGCCGACCAGGCCGACGACATGCTCGATCGGGCAGGCATCCATCGCCGGGCGCTTGGGTTCGTAGCTCGCGGGCATGGTCAGAACTTTCTGTGTCTTGCGATGCAGTGCAGCATAGAGCGATCCTGCTTCCATGCACATCATCCAATTGGACACCGTGGTCGAAAGCGAGCTGGCGCTTCTTGCCCCGTGCATCGGCGCGGACCTGCCGGGCTACCGCAACCACATCTACCGCGTGCTGACCTATGCGATGCACTTCATGGGCGGCGAGGCGCGCTGGCGGCGGCCCTTCGCCTTTGCGCTGGCCTATCACGACGTGGGGATGTGGACCCACCGCGAGCTCGCCTATCTCGAGCCCTCCGCCGCGCGGGCCGAGGCCGCGCGGCGCGATCATGCGCCCGATCTCGACGGGGCGCTGATCCATGACCTGATCGTCTGGCACCACAAGCTGACGCCCTTTCGCGGGGCCAATGCGGCGGCGGTCAACGCCTTGCGCAAGGCCGACTGGGTCGACGCGAGCCAGGGCCTGCTGCGCAAGGGCCTCACCCGGGCGCAGATCGCCGCCGTCAACGCCGCCCTCCCCGCCCACGGCTTTCCCGACACGCTGATGCGGCTCGCGGGCGATCTCAACCACGGCAATCGCACAGGGGGATTGTTGCGAGTGCTACATAAGGTATACAGGGTCTGATGAAGCGGTCGCTACAGGGGGAACGCGGGCATGCCGATACACCAGAACTGGCACTTCACCGGCGGCCCGGACCGCGGTGCGAAAGGCAAGGTCGCGGGGCTCGCCGAGGAGATCGTCTTCGTCACCCATCCCTCGACCGGCCTCGCGCTGATCGTTGCGGTGTTCGATCATGACGGCACGCGGCAAAGCGTGACGCTGCATGATCCGGCGCGAGACGTGGTGATCGTCACCTGCGGCAGCGTCTTCCCGATGGCGGTCACGCTCGATGGCCGGCGGAGCGAATGCGGTCCGCATTCGAACGACCGGGTGACTTTCGTGCCGGCGGGAACCCGCATGGTGATCGAGCATACCCGCGACAGCTCGATGCTGTGCGCGCTGATCCTGCCTGCGGGACGGCTGGCGATGATGGGCTCCGGCCCGTGCCCCGCGCCCTTCGCCCTGCGCGACGACGCCGCGCTCGCCGGCCTCGCGCATGCCGCCTTCCGGCTGGTGCTCCGCCGGAGCGAGGCTGACAACCCCGCGCTCGAAGAGGCCACTGCCCGGCTCGCAGCCGGCCTCGTCGAGAGTCGGCCGGAACGGGCCGAGCGCGCCGACCCGCGCATCGCGCTGCCGCCGCACAAGCTGCGCCGCGTGCTCGCGCATATCGAGGCCCGTCTCAACTGCCCGATCACTCTCAAGGAGCTCGCCGATCTCGCGCAGCTTTCGCCCTACCATTTCGCGCGGGTGTTCAAGCAGGCGACCGGGCGCTCGCCTTACGATCACGTGCGCTGGCGGCGGATCACCCGCAGCACCGCGCTGATCGCGCGTTCGGAGCTCAAGATCGCGGAGATCTCCGCCTCGACCGGCTTTGCCAGCGCCGCCCATTTCAGTAGCGCATTCCAGCGCGCTGCTGGCATCTCTCCGCTCCAGTTCCGCCGCGTCGTGCGCCCGCGGCTGCTGAGCGGGCAGAGCTTCGGTCCGGCCCGGGCGAACTGACGGGCTGCCGGGCGCCGCGTCCGGAGCGGGCGAGGGGCGCGCTACTTCAGCAGATCCAGCGCGATCGCGCGCACTTCGGCGCCCATGTCGGGGCGGGCGAGCGCGATCGCGAGGGTCGCCTGCACGAAGCCGGTCTTGCTCCCGCAGTCATACCGCGCGCCGTCGAAGGTCACCGCGTGGAACGGCTGGGTGCCGATCATCTTGGCCATTGCGTCGGTCAGCTGGATCTCGCCGCCCGCGCCCTTGCCCTGGGTCTCGAGCACGCGCATCACTTCGGGCTGGAGGATATAACGGCCCGAGACGATCTTGTTCGAGGGGGCATCGGCCTGCTTGGGCTTCTCGACAAGGCCCTTGACCTCGGTGAGGTTGCCGCCAAAGCCTTCCAACACCTCGCCCGGGTCGATCACGCCGTAGGACGAGACCTGTTCCATCGGCACCTCGAGCACCGAGATGAGATTGCCGCCGACCTCCTGGTAAGCCTCGACCATCTGCTTCATGCAGCCGGTGCCGCCTTGCCGGGCCACCATCAGCTCGTCGGGCAGGAAGATCGCGAAGGGTTCGTTGCCGACGATGGCGCGGGCGCACCAGATCGCGTGTCCGAGGCCCAGCGGCACCTGCTGGCGCACCGCGATGACGTCGCCCGGGGTCGCGCGGGTCGGTTCGAGCACCGAGAGGTCCTTGCCGCGCTCGGTCATGGTCTGCTCGAGCTCGAAAGCGATGTCGAAATGCTCGACGATCCCGGTCTTGCCGCGCCCGGTGACGAAGATCATCTGCTCGATCCCCGCCTCGCGCGCCTCGTCGACCGCGTACTGGATCAGCGGGCGGTCCACCACCGGCAGCAGTTCCTTGGGAACCACCTTGGTGGCTGGGAGGAAGCGCGTGCCGAGCCCCGCGACGGGGAACACGGCTTTCTTGATGGGCTTGGGAGACATCGAAGGCTCTCTTGTTGGGTGGACGCTTGCTGGCGCGTCCGATGCCCCCGTGCCTTGCGCCATAAACAAGGTCAATGATTGTTCGGAATCGTCACCAGCCACCCGCGCGCGCGAGTTGCACGAAAGGCACTTTTCGCTAAGGCTGGCGGGATGGACAAACTGATCATCAAGGGCGGCAATCGCCTCCAGGGCACCATCCCCATCTCCGGCGCCAAGAATGCGGCGCTGACGCTCATTCCCTGCGCGCTGCTGACCGAGGAGCCGCTGACGCTGCGCAACCTGCCGCGCCTTGCGGATATCGACGGGTTCCAGCACCTGATGAACCAGTTCGGCGTCACCACGGTTATCCAGGGCACGCGGCCCGAGGATTTCGGGCGGGTGATGAGCATGGAGGCGACCCGCATCACCTCCACCGTCGCGCCCTATGATCTGGTGCGCAAGATGCGCGCCTCGATCCTCGTGCTCGGCCCGATGCTGGCCCGCGCGGGCGAGGCGACCGTCTCGATGCCCGGCGGCTGCGCGATCGGCAACCGCCCGATCGACCTCCACCTGAAAGCGCTCGAGGCCTTCGGGGCGAAGATCGAGCTCGCGGCAGGCTATGTGAAGGCGGTGCAGCCCGATGGCGGGATGCCGGGCGGGGACTTCGACTTCCCGGTGGTCAGCGTCGGCGCGACCGAGAATGCACTGATGGCGGCAGTGCTGGCGAACGGCACCAGCCGCCTGTTCAACGCCGCGCGCGAGCCCGAGATCGTCGACCTGTGCAACATGCTCGTGGCGATGGGCGCGGAGATCGAGGGGATCGGCACCTCCAACCTCACCATCCACGGCGTCAAGCGCCTCCACGGCGCGACCTACCGCGTCATGCCCGACCGGATCGAGGCGGGCTCCTATGCCTGCGCCGCCGCGATCACCGGGGGCGAGGTGCGTCTGGAAGGCGCCAAGGCCGAGGACATGATGGCCACGATCCACGCGCTCCAGGCGATCGGGGTCGAAGTGACGTGGGACGCCAAGAGCGTCACGGTCAAGGCGAACGGCCACTTGAAGGCGACCGACCTCACCACCGCACCCTATCCCGGGCTTGCCACCGACATGCAGGCCCAGCTGATGGCGCTCTTGTGCAAGGCGGACGGGGCGAGCGTGCTCAAGGAGACGATCTTCGAGAACCGCTTCATGCACGTGCCCGAACTCGCCCGCATGGGCGCCAACATCACCACCGAGGGGCGCACGGCGGTGGTCAAGGGGGTCGAGGGCCTGACTGGCGCCGAGGTGATGGCGACCGACCTGCGCGCCTCGATGAGCCTCGTGATCGCGGGCCTTGCCGCCGAGGGCGCGACGACGGTGCGCCGTCTCTACCACCTCGACCGCGGCTATGAGCGGCTGGAGGAGAAGCTCCAGCTGGTGGGTGCCGATATCGAGCGGGTGGACGACTGACGCTTGGCCTTGTGCTGGCCTGCAAATCGCTCCAGCACGACCTACCGGTGCTCACGACCCTGAAGGTCGCTGCGCGCCGGGTGCCGCGCTGGCACGATTTTCGGCGAAGCCCAAGCCCAAGCTGCGTTGCGTTTTAGGGTTGATTGACCACCAGCCACACCCGGATCGCGCTGGCGAGCCCCGGTGGCGTGGGCGATTTGATCCGTTCGGCATCGATGCGGGCGACAAGGGCGGCAACCGCCAGCCCCTCGCGCGACGCGGCGGCCTTCAGCATCTCCCAGAACAGCGGTTCGAGGCTGATCGAGGTCTGGTGGCCCGCGATGGCGAGCGAGCGCTTGACCGGGGGGTGGTAGGGGGAGTCCATGCTCCCCAACTAACACTTAAGCCGCTTCGAAGTCGTCCACATATTCGGGAAGGAACACGGGCTCGCGCTCGGACCAGCCGGGGGCGGTAGCGGCGGCTTCGCTCAAGGATTGGAGCAGCAGCTTGCGGCGCTCCGGGCGGATGACCGGAAGCGCGCTCGCGGCGCAGAAGGCGGCCGGGAGGTAGGGGCGCACCGCCGCGCCGAGCAGGCGTTCGTAGAGGAAGCGGAAGGCCGAAAAGCACGCCAGCCGCTCCTGTTCCAGATCGAAGGCGGCAAGGCGCACCAGCTTGCCGAGGAAGCGTTCGACCTCGTAAGGCGTATCATCCTGCGGGATCAGGCCGCGCAGCGCCTTCAAATCCTGATAGGCGACATATTGCCGGCGGATCGCGGTGTTCTCCGCCTCGGAGCGGCCCCAGCGCCGGAAGGCATCGGTGCGGGCGAGGCCGATGTCGAGGCTGCGCTTGATGTAACGCTGCTCGGCAGGGGCGAACCCGGCGAATTCCCGCATCTCGGCAATCGGCATCATCATGGCGCGTCTCCTTCGGACAGGGAGAACGTCGCTGAAGATGGTTAATTAAGCGTTAGGTAGAAGGAACAAATCGGCCCGCCAACGGACGGGACCTAAGCGCGAACGCGCGCCCGGAGGGGTGGCCCGCAGGGCCGGGCCCCCGGAGGAAAGCCAAGCGCGCGGACGCGCGCGCCGGCGCTTGAGGCCAGATCAAATAAGCCCCGCCAAGGGACTGCTAGGATCGGCATACATCCGCCGCGCCATGCGGCCCGCAAGGTAGGCCTCGCGTCCGGCCTCGACCGCCAGCTTCATCGCGCGGGCCATGCGGATCGGATCTTTCGCCTCCGCGATGGCGGTGTTCATCAGGATGCCGTCGCAGCCCAGCTCCATGCCGACCGCCGCGTCCGAGGCCGTGCCCACGCCCGCGTCCACGAGCACCGGCACCTTGGCGCCCTCCACAATGAGCCGGATCGTCACGCGGTTCTGGATGCCGAGGCCCGAGCCGATCGGCGCGCCCAGCGGCATGATCGCCACCGCGCCCGCGTCTTCCAGCTGCTTGGCCGCAATCGGATCGTCGGCGCAGTAGACCATGGGCAGGAAGCCCTCCTTGGCCAGCACTTCGGTTGCCTTCAGGGTCTCGCGCATGTCGGGGTAGAGCGTGCGCGCCTCGCCCAGCACCTCGAGCTTGACGAGGTCCCAGCCCCCCGCCTCGCGCGCGAGCCGCAGCGTGCGCACGGCTTCCTCGCCGGTGAAGCATCCGGCGGTGTTGGGGAGGTAGGTGATTTTCTTGGGGTCGATGAAATCGGTCAGCATCGGCGCCTTGGGATCGCTGACATTCACGCGCCGCACCGCGACCGTGACGATCTCCGCGCCGGAGGCTTCCACCGCGGCGGCGTTCTGTTCGAAGCTCTTGTACTTGCCCGTGCCGACGATCAGCCGCGAGCGGAAGGTGCGGCCCGCTACGGTCCAGGTATCCGCCGCATGATCGCCCCCGCCGACGAAATGCACGATCTCGAGCGTGTCCCCCTCTGCCAGCGCCGCCTCGGCCAGCGTCGAGCGCGGGACGATTTCGCCGTTGCGCTCGACCGCGACCTTCTCGGGGACGAGATCGAGCTCGCGCACCAGATCGGCAATCGTGGCGGCGGCCGAGCGGTGGGGGGCGCCGTTCAGGGTAATGGTCTTGGTCATGCGCGGTGACATAGTCCCTCGCAGCCCCCGCGCAACCCGCGCGTTTTGATCAGTCCGCGCGGCGCAGGTTCATCCAGTGGGCGACGGAGACGATGGCGACACCGACCAGCGTCAGCAGGAATTCGTTGGTCCCGTGCGGCACCAGCAGCGCGAAGCCCATCAGCGCGAGACCAGCCAGCGCCACGAGGAACGGCTCGCGCCGCCCGCTCCGCAGCATCCCCCGCCCGATCGCCAGCGCGGCGACGATCAGCGCCAGCAGGAGGCCGATGCGGTGGATGTTCTCGTCAAGCAGGAAGTGCCCGCCCAGCCCCAGCGCCGAGACCACCACCAGCGTGGCGAGGCAATGCAGCGCACACAGGCCGGCGAGCCCGATGCCCAGATGATCGAGTCGGCGGCGCAGCGAGCTGCGACTCGCAGGGGGCAGGGTGTCAGGGGTCATGTCTGGAGCGGCATGTATGTTATGTTGTTACATTTGGCAAGGCGCAGTTGCGCCCGGTGCACCCGGCTTTGCGGCGAACGGGCTTGCCTCGCGGCGCGCGCGGAGACAAAGGCGCGAGGATCATGGCCGCCTCCGCCCCCCTGCCGAACGACGTATCGGACCTGTTCGCGCCCGCCGCCGGGGCCCGCGCTCGTCCGCTGGCGGTGGCGCGCTGGCTCGAGCTGGTGGCAGTGCTGGTGGTGACGATCGTCGTCGTCGGCGGGATCACCCGACTGACCGAGAGCGGGCTGTCGATCACCGAATGGAATGTCGTCAGCGGCATCCTACCGCCGCTGAGCGACACGGCATGGCAGGCCGAATTCGCCAAGTACCGCGCGACCGCCGAATACCGGATGGAAAGTGGCCCGGCCGGGATGGACCTCGCCGCGTTCCAGTTCATCTTCTTCTGGGAGTGGTTCCACCGCATTCTCGGACGCCTGATCGGGCTCGCCTTCCTGCTGCCGCTGCTCGTCTTCGCTCTCCGCCGGGCGATCCCGAAAGGTTACGGCTGGCGGCTGGCCGCGATGTTCGCGCTGATCTGCGGGCAGGGGGCGCTGGGGTGGTACATGGTGTCCTCGGGCATGGGCGCGACGAGCCTCACCGACGTGAGCCACTTCCGCCTCGCCGCGCACCTGCTGACCGCGCTGTTTCTGCTGGCGGGGCTGGTGTGGACCGCGCGCGACCTGCGGCTGCTGGCGAGCGACCCGGCTGCGCGCCCTGCGCCTTTGAAGGCGGGGGCAGCGCTGGTGGCGGGGGTGCTGTTCGTCCAGCTGCTGCTCGGCGCTTTCGTCGCGGGCCTCAACGCCGGGCACGCGGCGAGCGACTGGCCGCTGATGAACGGGCGGCTGGTGCCGGAGGCCGACTGGTCGGCCGGTGTGCTGGCGACCCTCTTCAACGATCCCTTCGTCCTGCACTTCATGCACCGCTGGTGGGCGTGGTTCGCGGTCGCGGCGCTGGTGTGGCTGGCGCGCGCTGTGCGCAAGACGTCGCGGCTCGACAGCGTCCTGGTCCACTCCGCCTTCGGGACGATGGTGCTGCTCGGCATCGCGACGGTGATGAGTGGCGTCTCCCTCTGGATCGCCGCCGCGCACCAGCTGGTCGGCGCGCTGACCGTCGTCGCGACCGTGCGGGCGATGCATTCCTACGGGCGGGCTGGCCAGTGAGCGCCGCGCTCGTCTGGTGCCCCTTCCCCGACGCCGACAGCGCCCGCGCCGCAGCCGACGCGCTGCTCGATGACCAGTTGATCGCCTGCGCCAACATCCTCGGCGCCATCGAGAGCCGCTTCGTCTGGGAGGGCGCCCGCGCCACCGGCTCCGAGGTCGCCGTGCTGTTCAAGACCACCGCCGAACGGCTCGAGGACGTCGTCGAACGCCTCGGCGAGCTTCACCCCTACGACACCCCCGCGATCATCGGCTGGCACGCCGACGCGGTCCATCCGGCCACTTTCGCATGGCTCGCGGGGAGCGTTCCGGGCTAGCGGTATTATTTTACCGCATCCAAAAACGGCGCTTTTGCTTGACTTCGCGCGCCCCAAACGACATTTGCGCGCCACTTCGCTCCCGGGGCCCGGCCCGCGGGGGTGATTCTCCCGGACACCTCCCGGCAGAGCATTCGAACCAAGGACACATGCCATGAAGGCGCTCACCAAGCAGACCCGGTCGATCAAACCGGCCGAGGTCGAAAAGAACTGGCACATCATCGACGCCGACGGTCTCGTCGTCGGTCGTCTGGCCTCGATCATCGCCAACATCCTGCGCGGCAAGACCAAGCCGAGCTACACCCCGCACGTCGATTGCGGCGATCACGTGATCGTCATCAATGTCGACAAGGTGAAGTTCACCGGCAACAAGATGGGCGACAAGGTCTATTACAAGCACACCGGCCACCCCGGCGGCATCAAGGAAACCACCCCCGCCAAGGTGCTGGGCGGTCGTTTCCCCGAGCGCGTGCTCGAAAAGGCTGTCGAGCGCATGATTCCGCGCGGCCCCCTCGGCCGCAAGCAGATGAAGGCGCTGCACCTCTATGCCGGCACCGAGCACCCGCATGACGGCCAGAAGCCGCAGGTGCTCGACGTCGCTTCCATGAACCGCAAGAACAAGGTGGCCGCATAATGGCTGACGAAACCGCAACCGTCTCGGATCTCGCCGATCTGAAGGACATCGCCGCCGGCGTCCCGCAGGGTGACGCTGCCGAAATCGCCCGCGTCACCGCGCCGCTGCGCGAGCGCGAGATCGACGCGCAGGGCCGCTCCTACGCCACCGGCCGCCGCAAGGACGCGGTCGCCCGCGTGTGGGTCAAGCCCGGCACCGGCAAGATCACCATCAACGGCCGCGATCAGGAAACCTATTTCGCGCGTCCGACCCTGCGTCTAGTGATCAACCAGCCCTTCACCGTCACCGACCGTGCCGGCCAGTACGACGTGATCGCCACCGTGCGCGGCGGCGGTCTGTCGGGCCAGGCGGGCGCGGTGAAGCACGGGATCGCCCAGGCGCTCTCCAAGTACGAGCCCGAGCTGCGCAGCGCGGTGAAGGCCGAAGGCTTCCTCACCCGCGACAGCCGCGTGGTCGAGCGCAAGAAGTACGGCAAGGCCAAGGCCCGCCGCAGCTTCCAGTTCTCGAAGCGCTAAGGCCCGGCCTTTTCGAATACAGAAAGGGCGGCCCCCGCAAGGGAGCCGCCCTTTTTCGTTTGCAGCGCCTCGGAGACTAGCGTTGCAGCAAGGACAGCGCGAAAAACAGCCCAGTGCCCGACAGGAACATCGGCCAGGACCAGAACATCCGCACATCGCCCAGCGACACCATGTGAATCGCCAGGGGTCCCCCGCTGGTGCCCTGCGATCCGATCACCACCGCAATCACCGCTGAAACGATCGCGCCGAAGATCACCGATTTGATCATGCCCATCGCCTTTCCCGTGAACCGCGCCCCGGCTGGCGGCGCAGTGGTGTGAAGGGGTGCAGACACGCGTGAACGACAATCGGGTGTATGCCGCCCCCGCGTGCCTGCACCGATCATATCCCGAATAAAGTCCTAACGCGGGCGATAGAGGAAAGGTTAAGCGCCGACCCAGTATGTTTACCGAGTCCCCGCTCAGTGCACCGGCGGGTCGATGGCCGGAACCTGCGCCACCGGAGCCACCGGCTCGCCCGGCGAGCGCGGGGGCATGGCATCGGCGGGTACATCCTCGATCAGCATGTCCTCGGTCGGCACATGCTCGAGATTGCGGACCGTGACGCTCAGGCTCGCCCCGTCCCACACCAGCTCGTTGAAGCTCGGCGGGGTCGAGCGGGTGCGCTGCGAGAGTGTGCCTGCGCCGATCATCCGCACCGGCCCCTCTGCCGTGGGCTCGGCGATGTCGAAGGCGTCGTGGACATGGCCCGACAGCACCCCGATCACACCGCGCTTCGCCAGTTCGGCGAGCGCCTTCTCGCCCCCGTGGGTGAGCGCGGTGCCATGCGTGCCGACCTCGCGCAGCGGGTGGTGGACCGAGATCAGCGTGGCCGTGCCCGCCGGCAGCCGGTCGATTGCGGCAAGGCAGCGCTCGAGCGCCGGCTCGGTGACCCAGCCCTTCGACCAGTTGGTGCGCGGCTGCCAGCGGCGCACTGATTTCAGCGGCACGATGGCGAGGCCGGGAAGGTCGATCTCGCGCTCGACCAGCGCCTTCATTCCCTCGAACCGCTTGTAGGGCGTCGTGAAGCGCTCGAAGAGGTTGAAATAGGGCATGTCGTGGTTGCCGATGGCGATCGTCACCGGCACCTCGAGCGCGTTGATCCAGCGCGTCGCGGCAGCGAATTCGTGGTGGCGGGCGCGCATCGTGTGATCGCCGGTGATGACCACCGCATCCGGGCGCCGTGTCGCGATCTCGTCGCGCACCCAGGCGAGCGCGCGCTTGTCCTCCAGCCCGAAGTGGATGTCGGAGAGGTGGAACAGGGTGAGGGGGCTAGATGTCATGCGCGGTCGCTAGCAGATCGACCCCGCAGGGCTCCACCGCAAAGGTTGAACCGGGCGGGCATTCAGCCGGTTCGCCGTCGATCAGGCAGGCGAGCGGCCCGCCGTCGACACTTTCTAGGACGATCGCCTCGGCGAGGCCCAGCTTGTCGTGCGGCCCTTCGCGAAAACGGTGGCGCAGCGTCGCCCAGGCCTGCGCGGTGTAATCGAGCGCGGCGTCGGCGTAGTAGCCGAGGATCTGCACCCCGTGCTCGCCGGGGGTGAGCTCGACCAGCGGATAGCCCCCCTCGCGGCTCGCGCGGCGATCGGCGACGCGGATGCCGGGGCCGGTGGTGGTCTCGCGCAGCGCGGCGATGGCCTCCTTGGCGACTTCGGTGATGGCCCCGCTGCGCATCGATTCGCGCACCCGGTTCCAGGCCGTGCCGGGGCCGACCAGCAGCCCGGCAAGCGCCACCCCGCCCGGGCACCGCAGGCACAGGGGCCTGCGGGCGAGCGCGCCGCCGGCCGCGACGATATCGAGGATCGTGTCGAGATCGGTGGTGCGGTGGAGACGCAGCGGCAGGAGGTTCATCGTCCCGCCCGGCAGCACCAGCACCTTGCCGCCCCAGCCCGCCAGATGATTGACCAGCGCGTTGATCGTCCCGTCCCCGGTATAGACCGCGACCATTCCCACCCCGGCGGCATCGAGCGCGGCGGGATCGGGCAGGGCATCGTCGGGAAAGGCGATCACCCGCGCCACCTCCCACCCGCGCGTCTCGATCGCGGCGGTGACCTTCTCTGCCGAGTTCGAATCGTTGCTCCCGCTTGCCGGATTGACGACGAGCCAGCAGGGGGAGCGCGCAGGATCGGGCATGACAGGGTCCTTGTGGAAGAGCGTGCGCTAGAGCCGGCCGGTCAGGATCAGCCACGCCGCGCCGGCATTGACCGAAGTGTAGATCGCATAGGCCCAGGCGTAGCCCGGCCAGCCCTTGACCGACAGCAGCAGCGCGAAGAACAGCACCGCGAACTCACTCAGCATCGCCGCGCGCCGGCCGATGGTCTGGCTCGGCCCCGGCAGGCGCGCGAGCAAGGGGTGCCCGCGCGCGAAAACCGCGCCGAAGATCGCGAAATTGGCGACTCCGAGCAGGAAGATGATCGCGGTGGCCGGACCCATGGCGTCACTATGGCCGCACGCCCGTCGATTGGAAACCGCCATTTGTCGCCCGTTTCGGTCCGTTGGTCACGACGCCGCCGCGCCGGTCGAGCGGCTGACCGGGGTTGATCGACCTTGCCGTGCGGCCCGTCCGGGCGAGGCGTATCAAGGGATCAGCAGGACGCCTGGCACCCCCCGGATCGGACCCCCGCCCGATCTCAGGCCCCTGTGAGAGATGGAGGATATAGTCATGAAAACCCTTGCGAATCTGATGATTGCAGCCGGCCTGTCGGCGGCGCTCGTCACCCCGGCCCTCGCGGACAACCCGTTCGAGGACGCCGGCCCGCGTCCCACCTTCACCGTCCGCACGGCCGATCTCGACCTCGCCACCGAAGCCGGCCAGCGCAAGCTCGACGACCGGGTCGAGGCCGCCATCCGCCAGGTGTGCCGTCAGACCAGCCCCCGCACCGGCACGCGGATTCTCGATCAGAACGTGCAGGAGTGCAAAGCGCGTGCCCGCGCCGAGGCCAAGAGCCAGGTCGCTGCCCTGCTGGACCGTACCCAGCGCGGCGGTTGAACCGCGCACGAGTAGCCCCCGCGCCGGCCCGGTGCGCGCGTGGCATACGGCCCGAACCCTCCCAGTCCCTGGGGTTCGGGCCGTTTTTTTGTGGAGTGAAGCTCGCACCCGGACCGAGACACCCGGCCCCGCGCTCCCTTACCTTCCCGCCATCGCC
The DNA here is from genome assembly GCF_001557115.1 of Erythrobacter sp. CCH5-A1. Classification (GTDB taxonomy): domain Bacteria; phylum Pseudomonadota; class Alphaproteobacteria; order Sphingomonadales; family Sphingomonadaceae; genus Erythrobacter. Next base: position 36,555 of record NZ_LSKQ01000056.1, on the reverse strand, counting down.
TTGACGCGCGCGAGGTAGGTGCGCCCGATCCGCAGCGCCTCGCCATTGACCAGCTCCGCCGACCACACGCCGAGGCCATCGTGCCGCAATCCGCGGATATGGTCACGGCGCAGGATCGTCGAGCGGTGGATGCGGATGAACTGTTCGGGATCGAGCCGCTCCTCAAGCCCCGCGATGGTCTGGAGCAGCAGGTAGGAGCGGGCATTGTCGGCGCTCCCCACATGCAGGCGCACGTAATCGCGCTCGGCATCGATCTGGTGGACTTCGCTCACCGCGATCCGCAGCAGCTCGGAACGGTGGGGCACCCACAGCTCGTCGAGATAGCGGCTTGCCTTGTTGCGGCGCTGGCCGCGGCGGGCGACGGCGCGCTCGATCGCACGCTCCAGCCGGTCGGCGGAGACCGGCTTCAGCACGTAATCGACCGCTTCCAGATCGAAGGCCTCGACCGCGAAATGATCATGCGCGGTCACGAAGATCACCACCGGCGCCTGCGGCTGCGCGGCGAAGTGGCGCGCCACGCCGAGGCCGTCCAGTTCGGGCATGGTCATGTCGAGCAGCACCAGATCGGGCTCGAGCTTCTCGGCGAGGCGCAGCGCCGCGGCGCCGTCGCTCGCGGTGCCGACCACGCGCACGGCGGGGATCTCGGCGCAGATCACCTGCACCCGTTCGACGGCGAGCGGTTCGTCATCGACGATCAGGGTGCGAAGGGCGGCATTTTCGGTTTCGGTCTCAGGCATGGCGGTGGGCCTCTCGGGTTACTGGCCTCGACAGGGGGATGCGGATTTCGGTGCAATAGCCGCCCGGCACGGGGGCGGAGGAGAAGCCGATGTCGGGGCCGAAGCGCGCCTCCAGCCGGTCGCGCACGTTCGCCAGCCCGATGCCGAAGCCGTGGGTGGTGCCCTGCGGCACGCCGGGGCCATCGTCGCCGACGGTGATGACGAGCCGGTCGAATTCCTCGCGCGCGGCCACAGTGATGGTCACCGGGCGCGAAACGGGAGAAACCGCGTATTTCACCGAATTCTCGACCAGCGGCTGCAGGATCATTCCCGGCACGCGGCATTCCTCGAGCTCGGCGGGCAGATCGAACCTGGTCACCAGCCGGGTGGGAAAGCGCACCGCCTCGATATCGAGGTAGAGCTTCTGCAAGTCGAATTCGTCGCGCAGGGAAACATCGGCGGTCGGTTCGGTGGCGAGGCTGTGGCGGTAGAAACGGCTGATCGTCTGGATCATCCGCTCGGCGCTGTCGGCCTTGCCGGTCATCACCAGTGCGGAGAGCGAATTCAGCGTGTTGAACAGGAAATGCGGGTTCACCTGATAGCGCAGGGAGCGCAATTCGGCGGCCTTGGCGGCGGAGCGGAACTGCTCCTCGCGCTGCTGCGACGCGCGCGCCTGCACCCCGGCGAGCAGCGCGAAATAGGTCGAGGCCCAGGCGAGCAGCAGGAAGTATCGCCCGAGCGCGACATCGAGCAGCTTGCGCCAGAAATCGGAATAGGTCTCGGCCGGCGCGATCATCACCGCCTGCGAATCGACCACATCGGAGTCCGCCTGCGGCTGGCCCGCCGGGCTGACGCGCCGCACGGGGACATCGACCAGCAGGTTCCCGCTCTCGTCACGGCGCAGGTTGATGTTGTATTTCTTGGCGTAGAGCTGCTCCTGCGCCAGCTCGATGTCCTTGAAAATCCACTGATTGACTTGCCCGATCGCCAGCGCGATCGGGAAGGCCAGCGCGATTGCCGCAGCGATCTTGAGCCACAGGGGACGGGTGTCGAACAGCCGCAGCAGCAGCCAAAGCACGATCGTCAGCCCAATTCCCAGCGCGGTGATCATCAGCCGGCGCCAGCCGAGTTCGAACTGGAGCGACAGATCGAGCACCAGGCTCGAGCGGAAGGTGGTGAGCGCGAAATAGGTCGCCCACAGCACGACCATCGAGAACAGCACCGTGCGGAAGGACACGGTGGCGGCGGGTTCACCGGGGGCGGTATCGCTGAGCGGATATGTCGACATTATGCCGCAGAGCGATACCGCGCCTGCCCGGGGATGGGAACCGGGCAGGGCGAAGGTTGTCGGGCGCAGACTCGCCTTGGTCGAAAGATGAACGGCTGTTCATCATCGACCAACGGCACTTAGTCCCGGGGGCGGATCATGTCCGAAGGCACCACCCACTGGGCAAACTGCTCTTCGGTGAGCAGGCCGAGTGCCAGTGCGGACTCCTTCAGCGTCGTCCCTTCCGCGTGGGCCTTCTTGGCGATCTTCGCGGCGTTGTCGTAGCCGATGTGCGGATTGAGCGCGGTCACCAGCATCAGGCTTTCGTTGAGAAGCTGGGTGATGCGGGTGGTGTTGGCCTCGATCCCCACCACGCAATTGTCGGTGAAGGCGTGGGACGCATCGCCGATCAGCTTCATCGACTGGAGCACGTTGTAGATGATGACGGGCTTGAAGACGTTCAATTCAAGATGCCCGTGCGATCCGGCGACCGTCACCGCGACATTGTTCCCCATCACCTGCGCGCAGACCATCGTCATCGCCTCGCACTGGGTCGGGTTGACCTTGCCCGGCATGATCGAGGAGCCCGGCTCGTTGGCGGGGAGCGAGAGCTCGCCGAGACCCGAGCGGGGGCCCGAGCCGAGGAGGCGGATGTCGTTGGCGATCTTCATCAGGCTGACCGCCAGCACGTTCAATGCCCCCGAAATCTCCACCATCGCGTCATGCGCGGCGAGCGCCTCGAACTTGTTCGGCGCGGTGACGAAGGGGTGGCCGGTCTCGGCGGCGACTTCGGCGGCGAAGGCGGTGTCGAAGCCGACCTTGGCGTTGATCCCGGTGCCCACCGCCGTGCCGCCCTGCGCCAGCTCAAGCACGCGCGGCAGCGCTGCCTCGACCCGCGCAATCCCATAGGCGACCTGCTGCGCGTAGCCCGAGAACTCCTGCCCCAGCGTCATCGGGGTCGCATCCTGCAAGTGGGTGCGGCCGATCTTGACGATGTCCGCAAACTCCTGCGCCTTGGCATCCAATGCGCCGTGCAGCTTCTTCAATGCCGGGAGCAGGTGATCGAGCGCCTCGCTCGCCGCGGCGATGTGCATGCAGGTGGGGAAAGTGTCGTTCGACGACTGGCCCATGTTGCAGTGGTCGTTGGGGTGGACTGGGGTCTTGCCGCCCTTCTTCCCCGTGAGGATCTCGTTCGCACGGCTCGCGATCACCTCGTTGGCGTTCATGTTCGACTGGGTGCCGCTCCCCGTCTGCCACACCACCAGCGGGAACTGGTCGGCGAGCGTGCCGTCGATCACCTCGCGCGCGGCTTGGACGATTGCCTCGCCGATGCCCGCATCGAGCACGCCGAGCTTCATGTTCGCCTTCGCCGCCGAAAGCTTCTGCACGCCCAGCGCACGGACGAGGGCGGGGGGCATCCTTTCGCCGCCGATCGGGAAGTTGACGATCGAGCGCTGGGTCTGCGCGCCCCAGTGCATGTTCGCCGGAACCGCCACCTCGCCCAGCGAATCGGTCTCGATCCGCACCTCACCGCTGTTCGCCGTCATGTCACTCATCGAAGCCATCCCTCACTCAATCGAATTGGACCCCACCGGGTTACGCGCTCCCCTAAGCACCGGCGCGCGGCGAGGTCAAAGGCGTAAAATCATCAGGCCCGGCGCGCGCGGATTGCGGGCAAAAGCCTTGGAAGCACGGGCACGCCCGTTTAAGGAGAGGGTTGACCAGCTGTATTGCGATACTAATACAGTAACCCGAGAAACGATGAGCACCATGACCACGACTATTCCGGACACCGCAGTCGCCCGCCGCGCGATGATCGACAGCCAGCTGCGCACCAGCGGCGTGAACGAGGAATATGTGCTTGCCCGGATGCTTGCCGTCCCGCGCGAGGATTTCCTCCCCGCGGAGAAATCCGCGCAGGCCTATATCGACCGCGCGGTGATGCTCGGGGAAGCCGGCCACCTCGCCGCCCCGCTGTTCTATGGCAAGCTGCTGCTCGAAGCCGCGCCGTTGCCGGAGACCCGCGTTCTGGTGGTGGGCGGCGGCACCGGCTACCTCGCCGCGCTGATCACCCCGCTGGCAGCGAGCGTCACCGAAGTCACCGCCGCCGAGGCCGCCGCTTTGCAAGGCGCAGGCGAATATGACCTCGTCGTCATCGACGGCGCGATCGAGCAGCTGCCCGAGGGCCTTGCCGCCGCGCTGGCCGACAACGGCCGGATCGTCACCGGCCTCGTGCTGCGCGGAGTCACCCGGCTTGCGAGCGGGCGCAAGGTCGCCGGCAGCGTCAGCCTCCAGCCGCTCGAGGATCTCGGGATCCCGGTGCTCCCCGCCTTCGCTGCGCCCAGGCGCTGGACCTTCGCATGACCCGCCGCAGCCCCGCGCTTCGGCTCGCGGGAGCGGCGAGCCTGCTGGCGCTCGCCGCCGGCCCGGCACAGGCCGACTCCCTGCGCGAGGCGCTCGCGGCGGCCTACAACACCAACCCCTCGCTCGAAAACGCGCGGGCGACCAAGCGCGCCAATGACGAGAACGTGCCGATCGCCCGCGCGCAGGGCCTGCCCACGGCCGATATCACCGCGACCCATATCGAGTTCCTGCGCCAGTCGGCCAACTCCTTCACCGCGCCCGAACGCAACCTCGGGGTGACCGCGGCGCTGGTGGTGCCGATCTATTCGGGCGGCGCGGTGCGCAACAGCATCGCCGCCGCCAAGGAGCGGGTCGAGGCCAACGAGGCCGACCTGCGCAATGTCGAAAGCACGCTTTTCGCCAATGTCGTCGCCGCCTACATGGACGTGCTGCGGACCGAGGCGCTGGTGGCGCTGGCGACCAACCAGGTGCAGGTGCTGCGCACCAATCTCGAGGCGACCAGCGACCGCTTCCAGATCGGCGACCTGACCATCACCGACGTCGCCCAGTCGCGCTCGCGCCTCGCGCTGGCGGAGGGCGATCTGCAGACGGCCGAGTCCAACCTCATCAATGCGCGCGAGACCTACATCCGGCTCGTCGGGCAAGCCCCGGGCGAGCTGGAAGCGCCGCCGCCGCTGCCGGGCCTGCCCGACACGGTGGGTCAGGCGATCGTCACGGCGCTCGAAAACAACCCCGTCCTCGATGCCGCCAGGCAGCGCGCCGAGGCAGCGGGCTTCGATACCAAGGCGGCCGGCGCCGGTCGGTGGCCGACCGTCAGCCTGTTCAGCAATGGCCAGTACAGCGATTTCTACGGCACGCTCGGCGGTCCGGTCGCAGCCCAGTTCCGGCAGGCAGAGACCACCGCCAATGCCGGGGTGCGGGTCACCATCCCGATCTTCCAGGGCGGTCTGCCCGCTGCGCGCCAGCGCCAGGCCGGCGCCCGCGAGAGCGCGGCGCTCGAGGACGTGATCCTCAACGAACGCCAGGTGATCGCCGATACCCGCGCGACCTATGCCGCGTGGCAGGCTGCGAATGGGGTCATCAAGAGCGCGCAGGCCGCGGTCGAGGCGGCGGAGCTCAGCCTCGAAGGGCTGCGCGCGGAAAACTCGATCGGCAACCGCCAGATCCTCGACGTGCTCAACGGCGAGCAGGAACTGGTGCAGGCCCGCGCCCAGCTGGTGACCGCGCGGCGCAACGCCTATGTCGCCGGGTTCAACCTGCTGGTGCTGATGGGCAAGGCCGAGGCGCGTGACCTCAACCTCGATACCGGCGGGCCGCTCTACGACCCGACCATCAATTCCGAGCGGGTCAGCAGCAAGATGAACGACTGGGACCGCGACCCGGAAGCTGCTGCGAAATCGACCAGAACCGTTGACATTCCGCCCGCCACGGCAACAATCGGCCCGCAATTGCTGCCCGGCGATTGATCGGCGTCCCGATTCGGGACTTGAGGCAGCCAGTCGGGGCGAATGATGGGCCAGGAAAACGGGGAAGCGTCGGTCGAGGAAATCCTCGAATCGATCAAGAAGGTCATCGCGCGTGACAACCGCGCGGGCGCGCTCGAAGCACGGCGGCGGCGGATGCTCGTCTCCGAAGACGACGCCGCCCAGCCCGCCCCGCTCGCCCGCACCCACAAGGTCCGCGATGCCGAGGAGGTGCTCGACCTGTCGGATATGGAGCTTTCCACTCCCGCCGAGCCGTCTGCCATGCCCATGCAGGCGCCCGAGGAAACCCCGCTGATCGCCGATCAGGTGCGGGACGCGATGCAGGAAAACCTCGCCGCGCTCGCTATGCTGGCCGAGCCGCCGGCGCGCCCGCAGATCGTGCGTTCGGGGGAGACATCGCTGGAAGGTCTGACCCGCGAGCTGCTGCGCCCGATGCTCGCCGAATGGCTCGAGGCGAACCTGCCCGCGATGGTCGAAAGCCTGGTGCAGGCGGAAATCGCCCGGATCGTCGGCAAGCGCCGCTGAGGGCAAGCGCGGGACTAGCTTAGGGCGCGCGGGAGGTCTAACGCCTCCGGTCATGCGTCATCTCACAGCTTTCGGCGCGCTGGTCGCCGCTTCCGCCCTTTCGGCTCCGCTTGCGGCCGAAGATATGCCCCGCGCCGAGGCCGCCCCGATCGGCCCCGGCGTCACCGCCCCGCCGATGCGCGCCGAGGATCTTGTCACCCTCCCGCGCCTCGGGGCTCCTGCCGTCAACCGCGAGGGCACGCTGGCGGTCTACAGCGTTACCGTAACCGACCCGGCGAGCCTCAAGCGCGCGCCTGCGCATTACCTGATCGACCTGACGAAGCCGGGCGCGGCGCCGGTCGCGCTGGCCCTGCCGCTCAAGGCCTCGGACCTCGCTTTCGGACCGGACGGGGCGCTCTATTTCCTCAGCGCCGAGAACACCGATTCCGCCGCGCCCACGCTGTCGCGCGTGTGGCGGGTGACTCTGGCGAAGGACGGAACGGCAGGCGCGCCCCAACTCGTCACCCCCACGACGATGCGCGATATTGCCGGCTTCAAGCTCGCCCCCAATGGCGCGGCGATTGCCGTCTGGGGCGAAGTCCCGCGCGACTGCCCGAGTTTCGGCTGCGCCGACGCGGCAACGCCCTACACCCCCGGCCCCGGCACCGGCCGCCTCTATGACGCCAGGGACGGCTTCGTACGCCACTGGGACCGGTGGGCGACCCCGGGCTTCCACAACCGCATCTTCGTCTACCCGCTGGCGGGCGGCGTGGCACAGGGCGAGGGCGCGCCCGCCGACGGCAAGGACCCCGCGACCGGCATCACCGCCGACACGCCGACGATGCCCTTCGGCGGCGGCGAGGAGATCGCCTTCTCGCCCGATGGCAGCGCTCTCTATTTCACTGCGCGGCTTTCCAATGCCGAGGAGCCCTATTCGACCAATCTCGACATCTACCGCGCCAAGCCCGACGGCGCGGCGCCCGAGCTGCTGACCGGCGGCAACAAAGCCACCGACACCACGCCGACGGTTTCGCCCGACGGGAAATACCTCGCCTGGCTCGCGATGGACCGCCCGACCTACGAGGCCGACCGGCTTTCGGTGCGGCTGATGGATCTGAAGACCGGGCAGGTGCGCAACCTGACCGAGGCGGTCGACCTCTCCTTCGGCAGCCTCGCATGGGAAGCAGGCAGCAAGAGCCTGATCGCCACCGCGCAGAAGGTGCTCGATACCCCCGCCTTCCGCATCGACATCGCCACCGGCAAGGTGACCGAACTCAACCTGATGGCGGGGAGCGAGGCGCATATCGCGAACATCGTGCCGCTGCCGGGCGGACGCGCGCTGTTTACCCGCGATTCGATCGGTCAGCCGGCAGAGCTCTACCTTTCGGGCGACATGGGGCAGGCCCGCCCGCTCACCGATGTCGCCACCACCCGCATGGGCACCATGGCGAGCATCGTCACCCGCCGCTTCAGCTTTGTGGGCGCGAATGGCGACACCGTGTGGGGCCAGCTCACCCGCCTTGCCGACCAGACCGGGCCGATCCCGGCGATCCTCTACATCCACGGCGGGCCGCAGGGGAGCTTCAACGACTCGTGGTCGAACCGCTGGAACCCCCGCCTCCTCGCCAGCCAGGGCTACGCCGTCATCTCGGTCGATTTCCACGGGAGCACCGGTTACGGGCAGGCCTTCACCGACGCGATCAACAAGAACTGGGGCGGATGGCCGCTCGAGGACCTGCAGAAGGGTTTTGCCGCCGGCATCGCGCTCGACCCGCAAATCGACGGGGAGCGCGCCTGCGCGATGGGCGCGAGCTACGGCGGCTACATGGTCAACTGGATCGCAGGGCAGTGGCCCGACCGCTTCGATTGCATCGTCCAGCACGACGGCATCTTCGACAACCGCTCGATGTATTATTCGACCGAGGAGATCTGGTTTCCCCGCTGGGACAACGGCGGCAGCTACGAGGCCGCGCGCGAGGTCTACGAGAAGTGGAACCCGGCCAATCACGTCGACAAGTGGAAGACGCCGATGCTGGTCGTCACCGGCCAGAAGGATTATCGCGTGCCCTACAGCCAGGGCCTGATGAGCTTCACCGCCCTGCAGGAACGCGGCATCCCCGCGCAGCTGCTGGTCTTCCCCGACGAGAACCACTGGGTGCTGGGCGCGAAGAACTCGCTGCAATGGCACCGGACGGTGTTCGCATGGCTCCATCGCTGGCTCGGGCAGGGCAAGGCCCAGGAAGGCGGGAGCAAGTGAGTCGCAAGGAACTCGAATCCGCGCGCCATTCGCTCGCCAAGCATTTCGGCGATCCGGCGCAGGGCACCGCGATCACGCGCCACATCATGCTGTGCGCGCTGTCCGAAAAGCAGAAATGCTGCTCGCGCGAGGCGGGGGAGGAGGCGTGGGGCTTCCTCAAGTCGCGGCTGAAGGAGCTGGGGCTGGTCGGGCCGGTGCGCAAAGACGAGAGCAAACGCGGCGCGGGCGGCGGGGTGCAGCGCACCAAGGCCGATTGCCTCCAGATCTGCGCCGCGGGGCCCGTCGCGGTCGTGTGGCCGGACGGGGTGTGGTATCACTCATGCAGCCCCAAGGTGCTCGAGCGGATCATCCAGGAGCACCTGATCGGCGGCGTTCCGGTCGAAGACTTCCGGCTCACTGCGGACTAGTCCTCCCTCGGACTCCAGAATTCGTCCTTGCTCGGCATCTGGTTGTCGACCGATTCGTCGTGGCCGGTGCCGTTGGACAGGAACACCAGCCCCATCAGCCCCCCGCCGAGCAGCATGGTGAGGCTGATCCCGAGCGCCACTGCGATATAGAAATGCACCGAAATCATGCCATTATAGGCAAACAGCAAGCCCATCGCGGTCGCCACCACCAGCACCGTCGCGGCGAGCAGCCATTTCATGATCTGCCGGTAGCGCGCCCAGGCGTGGGCAGCGTTCACGGGATCGTCGAGCGGGGACTTGCGGTTCATGTCTCCCGACATGGCCCGCCCCCTGCCGCATTGCAACGCGCGAAAGCTGCAAGGCCTTTCGCGCGGGGTGCAATCGGCAGGATTCGCTTTTTCACCCGATGCATGGCACTTTCCTTGCCCGGTAGAGAGGGAGACTCGCCATGACCATTGCCCGCATCATCGCCAATCGGGGCTCATCCGACATCATCGCCTGCGATTGCACCACCCCGGTTGCCGAAGTGGTTCAGACCCTCGCCAGCAAACGCATCGGCGCGCTGCCGGTGCTGCGTGAGGGGCGTGTCGTCGGCATCGTGTCCGAGCGCGACGTGATCTACCGCCTCGCCGACAAGGGGAAGGACTGCCTCGATGTCGCGGTCGAGGAGATCATGACCTCGCCTGCGGTCACGGTCGAACCCGGCACCACTGTTGACGAGGCGCTGGGCATGATGACCCGCCGCCGCTTCCGCCACTTCCCGGTGGTCGAGAACGGCGAACTGGTCGCCTTCATCTCGATCGGCGATCTCGTGAAGCACAAGATGGACGCGGTGCAGGGCGAGGCCGATGCGCTGCGCAACTACATTCAGGCCGTCTGACGCCTTGAGAGTCGCGGGCGCGCGCCCTAGATTGGCAGCATGACCGCCGCGCCCCTGATCCTCACCCCTTCCGCTGCCAAGCGGGTTTCGCTGATTGCCAGCAAGCAATCGCGCCCGGCGATCCTGCGCCTCGCGGTCGAGGGTGGGGGGTGTTCGGGCTTCCAGTACAAGTTCGATCTTGCGGACGCGCCCGATGCCGAGGATTCCGTGTCGGAGACCGATGGCGTCAAGCTGGTGGTCGATCCCGTCAGCCTCGATCTGATCGCGGGGAGCACCGTGGATTTCGTCGAATCGCTGGGCGGCGCGGCCTTCAAGGTCGAAAATCCCCAGGCCGCCGCCGGCTGCGGCTGCGGGGCGAGCTTCGGGATTTAGGTTAGACCAGCGCGGCGGTTTGCGGCACAAGCGCGCGCATGAAAATCGCCACCTTCAACATCAACGGCATCAAGGCGCGGGGCCCGCGTCTCATCGAATGGCTCGAGGAAACCCGCCCCGCGGTCGCCTGTCTGCAGGAGATCAAGACGCAGGACGATGGCTTCCCGGCCGCCGATTTCGAAGCGATCGGCTACAGCGCGATCTGGCACGGACAGAAGAGTTTCAATGGTGTGGCGATCCTCGCCGACACCCGCGCGGGCTACACCCTGACCGAGGTCCAGCGCGGCCTCGGCATTCCCGGGCCGAACGAGGGCGACGCGGAGCAGGCGCGCTATCTCGAGGCGGATGTGAACGGCGTGCGCATCGCCTGCCTCTACCTCCCCAACGGCAACCCCCATCCGGGGCCCAAATTCACCTACAAGCTCGCGTGGATGGCGCGGCTGCGCGAACGCATGGCGCAGATCTGGGCCGAGGAAGTCCCCGCGGTGGTGCTCGGCGATTTCAACGTCATTCCGCATGACGACGACGTCTGGTCGGTGAAAGCGATGCAGGACGACGCACTGATGCAGCCCGAGAGCCGCGCCGCCTATGCGCGCCTCCTCGCCGATGGCTGGACCGACGCGATCCGCACCCACAACCCGCGCGGCGGGGTGTGGACATACTGGGACTATCAGGCGGGCGCCTGGCAACGCGACCACGGCTTCCGGATCGACCACATCCTGCTCTCGCCCGAATGCGCCGACCGGATGGAGAGCTGCGGCGTCGACAAGGAATACCGCGGCCGCGAGAAGGCAAGCGACCACACGCCAGTCTGGGTCAAGCTCACGTCCTGAGCCAGACAGAAGGCGGTGATCGGCGCGCAGCGCCGCAAGGGCGGAGTCGAAGCCAAAGGCGCAGACGTGCGAAGCACACCTGCAAGGCCGCCCGCCGCCGCTCGCCCGAAGGGCGAAACAGCGGCGAGGATCAGCGATCAGCGATAAAAAATATGCGTGTCGATCTGCGCGAGGCGCGTCTTGCTACGGGTCCAGCCGGGCTTCACGTAGCGCGCGTGGAAGAACACCGCGCCCTCGGCCTCGCTCTCCCACAGGCCCTTGTCGGCGATGTGGGCGATCGCCACGGCGCGCTCCCATGCAGCCGAGCCTTCGCGCACCGCCGGCATGCGGCTACCGCGCATGAAGGAGAATTGCCCGGGCTGGGCGACGACGCCGCAATAGGAGCGCGGGAAGCGACCGTCCTCGGTGCGGTTGACGATCACCTGCGCGACCGCGAGCTGACCTGCCAATTGCTCGCCGCGCGCCTCGAAATAGACCGCGCCGACCAGGCAGCGCATCTGCTGCGACATCGGGGCCGCGGTGTCGATCATGCCGACCAGCTCGTGAAGCGAACCGGCCTCGGTTTCAACAGGGGCGGCCTCCGCAGGCGCCGGAAGGGGCTGCACCACCGGCTCGGCGACAAATTCGATGGGTTCGGGAACCAGCTCGGGCGCTTCGACCGGGGCGGGAGCGGCGAGCTGTTCGCTGGCGGCTTGCGCCAGAGCGGCGGCATTCCGGCCGCCGGGGAACATCGTGGTTGCGATCGCGATACCCGCAACCGCAGCAATCGCGGCAGTCTTGCGACTCATGTACTCTACTAATTCGGCGGTGAGCGCGCTCTGGCGCAGACGGGAACCGTGATCCAGATCGTTGCCGATGTGGAGAGTTCGAAGAAGCCTGCCGGCCGCTCCCCGTCTGCGTGCTGGCGGTGCGGCCGAATTGCCGCGGCGTGCCAGCCTGCGCTCAGGAAGTCGGGCGCCACTAGCCCGCTTCCCGTTAACGTCAACTCAATTCGTCGATACGGGCGACGAACCGTTCCCGATCCGCGATATCCACCTCGATCAGCCACATATCGCAGTCCTGCCGCCGTCTGCGCGCCAGATAATCGGAAAATTCTTGCTGATTTTCAGGGTCTTCCCGTTTCACCGCAAGAAATTTGCGCGATCCGTCGAGCTGGGGCATCCTTTCGTAAAGCACACCGTCCCTGCCGCGACACAGGGTTACCAGCAGGATGGTCCCGGCGTCCCGCTCGCCGCGGGCGAGCACCGTGCCGAATCCCCCCTCGGTCTCGGCAAGCCGCAGGATCGCACCCGCTTCGAGGTGCGCAGGCAGGCGGTCGGACACCCGTTCAGAGCCCCGAGGGGCCGCCCGCGGCATAGCCCGGCAGGCTGGAAAGCGGGATGCGGCTCTTCATGAAGGTGCCGGTACCGCGGCCGATCTCCTCGCCCTCTTCATCGACCAGCCGCGCCTCGGCCACGAACACGCGCCGGCGGCCGCTGACCCAGTGGCCCTCGGCGGTGACCTGCCCGGCGCGCACGGGCTTGGAGAAGAACAGGTTGAAGCTGGTGGTGAGCAGGAAGCGGTCGGTCACCAGCGAATTGCAGGCGTAGAAGGCCGCATCGTCGAGCATCTTGAAGTAGATCGTCCCGTGCGCTGCGCCGGCCGCGTGGTAATCCTCAGGGCTGACGGTGAAGGTCAGCTGCGAGCGGCCCTCGCCCGGGATATGCAGCTTCGAGGCGAACTTGGCGTTGACCGGCGCGGAACCATAGAGCCGCTCCAGCGCGCGGTAGTGCTGATCGGCACCGCTCGCGGGCAGGGGTTCGTCACCGGGCGGCATCGGCAATCGGGAGCGGATCAGGCCGCGTCGCGCAAGAACTGGTTGGTCAGCAGCGCATAGACCGCTTCGGTATCGGGGGCGTCGGCGAGCATCTGCAGCGTCATTTCGTCGCGGGTGAGGCGCGAGATCGCGGCGAGGGCGTGGAGGTGGGTCGCTCCGGCATTCTCGGGCGAGACCAGGCCGCACACCAGCGTGACAGGCCGGGCGTCGACCGCGCCGAAATCGACCGGCGCCTCGAGCCGGATCAGCGCGAGGCTGGGCCGGCGGATGTCCTTGGAGCGGCAATGCGGGATCGCCACGCCGCGCCCGAAGCCGGTGCTCCCCAGCGCCTCGCGCGCCTCGAGGTTTTCCAGCACTTCGCTTTCTTCCAGACCATAGGCCGCGCTCAGCAGCTGCGCGGCGCGGGCGAGGATCTTGGGCTTGGTGTCGAGCCGGGCAAAAGCAATGGCCTGGGGGGAGAGTGCGAGGTTGACGTCCATGATACGAATGATCCCGAAAACTGTGCGCCTTCACTGGCGAAGGTCCGGTCCGTCCAGCCCCGCGGGGGGATTGACGGGCCGGGGCGGTGCCCCCTCCTGCGACCGCCTGGACCTTCGAAAAGCGGGCCCCGCCATCACGATTCCGTAGCGGCAAGGCGGGCTATGGCCCTATCTCGGCTCGACCCATCCAATCGAGCCATCGGCGCGCCTGTAGACCATATTATGCGCGCCGGTGCCAGCGTTTTTGAAGAACAGCGCCCCGGTGTTCCTGAGATCGAGCATCATCACCGCATCCGCGACGCTGGCGGTGGGGATGTCGACGCGGGTCTCGGCGATCACCAGCGGAGCATCGGCGACGACGACCTCGTCCTCCTCCTCGACCTCCTCGACCATGAAGATGGTGTAGGCGGCCTCTTCCTCGCCGCGGGCGTGATCGGCCTGCTCGTGTCGGTCGGTGAGGCGGCGCTTGTAGCGTCTGAGCTGCTTCTCGATCTTGCCGACCGCATCGTCGAAGGCGACGTGGACGTCATGCGCGCTGCCTTGCGCCTTGAGGATCAGACCCTGCATCACATGTGTGACGATGTCGCAGGTAAAGGCGCCCGCAGGGGCCTTGCCGAAGGTCACCTGGCTCGAGATCGCGCGGTCGAAATACTTGTCGACGATCGCGCCGAGCCGGTCCGAGGCATGCGTCTGCAACGCGCTGCCGGTGTCCATCTGGTGGCCGGAAATCCGAATGTCCATGAAGTGTAGTCCTCCGTCCAAGAGTGAGGATCCCAGTAGGTAGCCGGAACGCGTCAGGGCTTAACTAACCCAGATCGCGCCCTTGATCTCCGCGATGAACGCGGCGTGCCGCTCCAGCTCCTCCGGGCTGGCAACATGGGGCCGGGGTTCGCGCCGGGGCTTGTCCGCGGGGGGGCGGTGCCAGGGCGCATTGGGGGTGAGTTCGGTGTGAGCGGGGGTTTCGGGCGCGCTGTCCGCAAGCCCGAGCACGATCTGCCGCCCGCCGGTGAGCTCGACATAGACCTGCGCGAGCAGCTCGGCATCGAGCAGCGCGCCGTGCTTGACGCGGTGTGAGCGGTCGATCCCGTAGCGGGTGCACAGCGCATCGAGGCTGAGCTTGGCGCCGGGGTGCTTCTTGCGGGCGATGGCAACGGTGTCGACCATCCGGTCGAGGCTGATGGGCTCGCGCCCCGCCAGTTCCAGCTCGTTGTTGAGGAAGCCGAAATCGAACCCGGCATTGTGCGCAACGAGATTGGAGTCGCCGAGAAATTCGAGGAGTTCGTCCACGCTTTCGGCGAACCGCGGCTTGGCGCTGAGGAAGGCGGCGCTGAGGCCATGGACCCGCTCGGCTTCGGCCGGCATGTCGCGTTCGGGGTTGAAATAGGCGTGGAAGGTGCGCCCGGTTTCGACCCGGCCGACCATTTCGACGCAGCCGATTTCCACCATGCGGTCCCCGGTCTTGGGATCGAGCCCGGTGGTTTCGGTGTCGAAAATGATTTCGCGCATTTGCGGGACTATCCTCCCTCAATCCGAGTCTTGCAAGCGCGCTTTGTCGTCAAAGTGAAGCAATCAGGCTTGTCACCTGCGCGCGGGTTTCTTCGAGGCTGGTGCCGGTGTCGATCACATGATCGGCGCGGGCGCGCTTCTCGCTGTCGTGGAGTTGCAGGCCGAAGATGTGGTCGAATTTCTCGGGCGTCATCCCCGGCCGGGCGAGCACGCGGGCGCGCTGGACGGCCTCGGGTGCGGAGACGACCACCACGAGGTCGACGCTCTCGTGCCCGCCGCGTTCGAACAGCAGCGGGATGTCGAAGACGACGGCGGGCTTGTCCTTGTGGGCTTCGAGGAAGGCGGCGCGCCTGGCGGCGACGGCGGGGTGGACGATGGCTTCGAGCCGGGCGAGGGCGGCCTTGTCCGCAAAAACCTGATGGCCCAGCCGGTCGCGGTCGACGCCCGCGGGGCCGGTCGAGCCGGGGAAGGCGGCCTCGATGGGGGCGAGGAGTTCGCCCCCCGGCCCCTGCATCGCGCGCACCTCGGCATCGGCGTCGAACACCGGGATGCCGGCCTCGGCGAACATCGCCGCGACGGTCGACTTGCCCATGCCGATGGAGCCGGTGAGGCCGATGATCTTTTGCCTGATCATGCGGTGAGGATCGCTCGCAATTCGGCATCGTATTCGCGCGGCGGTTTCGCGCCGAAAAACTTCTCGAAGGCGACCGCCGCCTGGCCGATCAGCATCGACAGGCCATCGATGGTGCGGTGGCCGCTGGCCCGCGCGGTCTGGAGCAAGGGGGTGTCGCGCGGCGCCGTTACGATATCGTAGGCGATGCTGCGCGGCGGGGCGTGGCTCCAGTCGAAGGGGAGGGGGGGCTGGCCCTGCATCCCGAGGCTGGAGGCGTTGACGACGAGGTCGAGGCACCCCTCGCGGTCGTCGAAGGCGAAATCGGTGGGGTCCGAGAAGTGCGCGAGGTCGATGGCGTGATGCTCGCCCCCCGGCGCCAGCTCGTCGAGCAGCGCGCGCGCCTTGCCCGGATCGCGCCCGGCGACGACCAGCGTGAAACCGTGCCCAGCCAGCGCCGCAATGATCGCCCGTGCCGCGCCGCCGGTGCCAATGATGCGGGCCATGCGGAAGTAGTGGGTCTCGGCAAGGTCCTTCGCCAGCGGTTCGAGGAAGCCGGCCGCATCGGTGTTGGTGCCAGCCAGCGCGCCCTCGCCCAGCGGCAGGATCGTATTGACCGCTCCGATGGCATCGGCGGGGGAATCGATGCGGCCCAGCAGAGGCATCACCGCCTGCTTGTGCGGCATGGTGACATTGCACCCGCGCCACAGGGGGTCTTCGCGCCGGGCCGCCAGATAGCCGGGCAGGGCATCGGGCGTCACGTGGCAGGCGCGATACTCGGCTTTGATCCCGAGCTTGCCGAGCCAGAAGCCGTGGATCGCGGGGGACTTGGACTGCCCGATGGGATCGCCGATCACCTCGGCATAAGGCCGGGTCATGCGATCAGCACCCCTTCCTCGCGCAGCGCAGCCAGCAGGGGCAGCAGCGGCATTCCGAGGACGGTGAACTGGTCGCCCTCGATTTCCTCGAACAGCTGCACCCCCGGCCCCTCGATCCGGAAAGCGCCGACCGTGTGGCCGATCGCGGGCCATTCGAGGCCGAGATAATGATCGATAAACTCGTCCGAGAGATCGCGCACATGCAGGCGGGCAAGGCTGGCGTGGCTCCATTCGCACCCGCCGTCCCGCACCAAAGCCGCGGCGGAGTGCAGCTCCATCACCGCGCCCGAGAAGAACCGCAGATGCTCGGCGGCCTCGTCGCGCGAGCGGGGCTTGTCGAAGCGGCGGCCCTTGCAGACCACCAGCGAGTCGCTCCCCAGCACCAGCGCTCCCGGGTGCAGCGCCGCCACCGCCGCGGCCTTCGCCACCGCCAGCGCTTCGGCCACCTCGGCGGGCGCCGCGCCTGCGAGCCCCGCCTCGACAGCGCGCTCGTCGATATCGGCGGGGATGCTCTCGTAAGCGACGCCCGCCGCATCGAGCATCGCCTGGCGCGAGGCGCTCTTGCTCGCCAATATCAGTCGCGGGGGCGCGCCAACCGCATCCGACAAAATCATATCGGCTTGCCCACCCCGCCCTCGCTCGCGGGCTTGCGATCACGCTCCTGCACCAGCCGGATGATCGCCGCGGCGGTCTCCTCGATCGAGCGGCGGGTGACGTCGATCACCGGCCAGCCATTGTCGCCGAACATCCGGCGGGCGAATTGCAGCTCGGCCTTGACGCGGTCGTTGTCGACATAGGCCGTCTCGGTCGCCTCGTTCAGCGAGAGCAGCCGATTGCGGCGGATCTGGATCAGGCGCTCCGGCGAGGTCGTCAGCCCCACCACCAGCGGGTGGCGCAGGCGGTAGAGCGTCTGCGGCGGGGGGCTCTCGACCACCAGCGGAATATTGGCGACCTTGTAGCCGCGATTGGCGAGGTAGATGCTGGTCGGGGTCTTGGAGGAACGCGACACGCCCACCAGCACGATATCGGCTTGCTCCCACTCCTCGTGGCCGATCCCGTCGTCATGGGCGATGGTGTACTGGATCGCCTCGACGCGCTTGAAGTAGTTCTCGTCCATCATGTGCTGGCGGCCCGGGCGGCCATGCGCTTCCTGGCCGAGCTGCGATTCCAGCGCTGCCGTCACTTGATCGAGCACCGGCACCGCAGGGAGGCCGAGATGGCGGCAATGCTCCTCGAGCCGCTTCCTCGTCTCGGGGTTCACCAGCGTGTAGAGCACAAGGCCGGGATGCGCGGCGAGATCGGGGACGATGCGGTCCATGTGCTGCAATGAGCGGACCATTGGCCAGAAATGGCGGTTCACGCTCGGGTTGTCGAACTGGGCGAGGGCCGCCTTGGCGATCATTTCCAGGGTCTCGCCGGTCGAATCCGAGACGAGGTGGAGATTGAGTCGGTTCATCAGCCAGGGCCCTGTGGACAGAACGCCGCATAAACCACGGGAGGCGCGGGCGGACAAGCTGGGGAGGGAATTTCATGCCCGCTCGCAGCCCTTTCCTCTGGCGATTTGCGCACACGGGACAAGTTTTGTCGACAGGCTGTGAAGAGTGAGGATAAAGCTGGCTTGACGTCCAATCCGTGCGGATTCGATGGGGGCAGGGGCTAAGGGGCCAGACGGGGGTAACCGGGCAGGAACCGGTAATTCCCGCTTTCCACAGGGCCAACCGACTCCATCCATCCTTTTTAAAATTGAATTGATTTGCTCTAAGGAACCCTATGCCCGGTCCGCTTCTCGAAACGCTCAAAGGTCACCGCCAGCCGGTCGCCCCCGTCTGGCTCATGCGTCAGGCGGGGCGTTATCTGCCGGAATACAGGGAGTTGCGTGCGGAGAAGGGTGGCTTCCTCGAACTGGTCTATGACAGCGCGGCCGCAGCCGAGATCACGGTGCAGCCGATCCGGCGCTTCGGGTTCGACGGGGCGATCCTGTTCTCCGACATCCTGATCGTGCCGCATGCGATGGGGCAGGGGCTAACCTTCGCCGCCGGCGAGGGCCCGCACCTGTCACCGACGCTGCTTGAGGTGGAGCTCGACAGCTTCACCCCCGCCTTCGAGCGGTTCGAACCGGTGTACGAGACCGTGCGCCTCACCCGCCAGCAAATCGGCCCCGCGGTGACCATGCTCGGCTTTGCGGGGAGCCCCTGGACAGTCGCGACCTACATGATCGCGGGCGAAGGCTCCAAGGATCACGGCCCGGCCCGGCTGCTCGCCTATCGCGATGCAGGCCGGATGCAGGCGATTATCGATGCTATCGTCGAGGTTTCGGTGACTTACCTGCGCGGCCAGATCGATGCGGGCGCGGAAGCGGTGCAGCTGTTCGATTCGTGGGCGGGCAGCCTCGCCCCCGACCAGTTCGAGAAATGGGTGATTGCTCCCAACGCCGCGATCACCGCGAAGCTGAAGGAATCGCACCCCGATACCCCGGTGATCGGCTTTCCCAAGGGCGCGGGCGCGAAGCTGCCTGCCTATGCGCGTGAGACGGGGGTGGACGCGGTGGGCCTCGACGAGACGCTCGATCCGGTCTGGGCGCACCAGAGCCTCCCCGAAGGCATGCCGGTGCAGGGCAATTTCGATCCGCTGTTGCTCGAGGCGGGCGGCCCGGCTTTGGCGGCCCGGGTGAAGACCATCATCGCCGCCTTCGAGGATCGTCCCCACATCTTCAACCTCGGCCACGGAATCGGGCAGTTCACCCCGATTTCGCACGTCGAGGAACTTCTCGACGCTCTGAGAGGCTGACCGAATGCAGGAAGCGATTTCCTCGATCTATCTGTTCCTCAAGTCGGGGCACGTGATCTTCATGGTGTTCTGGATGGCCGGCCTGTTCATGCTGCCGCGCCAGTGCATCTACATGCTCGACCACGCGCCCGGTTCGGAGGGGGAGGCCAAGTGGGCCGAGCGGATGGGGAAGCTCCGCAAGATCATCCTCACGCCCTCGCTGATCATCGTCTGGGTGCTCGGCCTGTCGATGGCCTATGGCGGCGGCTGGCTCACCTCGGGTTGGCTCCACGCCAAGCTGACGCTGGTGGTGGCGATGACCGGCTATCACGGCTGGCTGGTCGGCCAGACGAAGAAGATGGCGCGCGGCGAGCGGCCTCTGAGCGAAAAGACCCTGCGCATGATCGGCGAGGTGCCGGGCGTGCTGCTGATCCTCATCGTCCTGCTGGTCTACCTCAAGCCCTTCTGAGGCTGGGGCGCCCGCGCAATCGCCGATTGACCTCGCGGGCGCGGGGTCCTATTTCCAACCCACCTATCCGGTACCGGAGCGCAAACCCGCTCCCGCAAGGTCTGCTTTCTCCAAGCCCAGCCCCCTCCAACCAAGGGGCACCGCCTGCCACAGGCGGCACTGACCCACCGGCCACTCCAAGACTTTCGGAACCTACGAAAATGCATTTGAAAGACCTCAAGCGAAAGACCCCGGCCGAACTGGTCGCGATGGCGGAGGAACTGGGCGTCGAGGGCGCCTCGACCATGCGCCGGCAGGATCTGCTCTTCTCGATCCTGCGCGAGCTTGCCGAGGACGAGGAATATGAAGAGAAGATCATGGGGATCGGCACCATCGAGGTGCTGCAGGACGGCTTCGGCTTCCTGCGCAGCCCCGAGGCGAATTACCTCGCCGGGCCGGACGACATCTACGTCTCGCCCAATCAGGTCCGCCGCTGGGGCCTGCGCACCGGCGACACCGTGGAAGGCGAGATCCGCGCGCCCCGCGATGGCGAGCGCTATTTCGCGCTGACCAGCCTCGCCAAGGTCAATTTCGACGATCCCGACGCGGTCCGCCTGCGCACCAATTTCGACAACCTGACGCCGCTCTACCCGGACCAGAAGCTGACGCTCGACACGCTCGATCCGACGGTGAAGGACAAGAGCGCGCGGGTGATCGACATCATCGCGCCCCAGGGCAAGGGCCAGCGCGCGCTGATCGTCGCCCCGCCGCGCACGGGTAAGACGGTTCTCCTCCAGAACATCGCCAAGGCGATCACCGACAACCACCCCGAGGTGTTCCTGATCGTCCTGCTGGTCGACGAGCGCCCCGAGGAAGTCACCGACATGCAGCGCTCTGTGAAGGGCGAGGTCATCTCCTCGACCTTCGACGAGCCCGCGGGCCGCCACGTGCAAGTTGCTGAAATGGTGATCGAAAAGGCCAAGCGCCTGGTCGAGCACAAGCATGACGTCGTCATCCTGCTCGACTCGATCACGCGCCTGGGCCGCGCCTACAACACCGTGGTGCCCTCCTCGGGCAAGGTGCTGACCGGCGGTGTCGATGCCAACGCGCTCCAGCGTCCCAAGCGCTTCTTCGGCGCCGCGCGTAACATCGAGGAAGGCGGCAGCCTCTCGATCATCGCCACTGCGCTGATCGATACCGGCAGTCGCATGGACGAAGTCATCTTCGAAGAGTTCAAGGGCACCGGCAACTCGGAAATCGTGCTCGACCGCAAGGTCTCCGACAAGCGCATCTTCCCCGCCCTCGATGTCGGCAAGTCCGGCACCCGCAAGGAAGAGCTGCTGGTCGCCAAGGACAATCTCTCCAAGATGTGGGTCCTGCGCCGCATCCTGATGCAGATGGGCACCGTAGACGCGATGGAATTCCTGCTCGACAAGATGAAGGATTCCAAGACCAACGAAGATTTCTTCGCGACGATGAACCAGTAAGGGAAGAAAGGCCTGGGGGTCGGGCCGCAGACGGACGGGAACAGTGCTCAGCCAGTATCTCTACATCAGCACCGCGCCGACCCTGCCGCGCGAGGAGGTGGACGCCATCCTCGCCGCCAGCGCGCGCAACAATCCGGCGCGCGGAATCACCGGGCTCTTGCTGTTCAACGGCCGCAACTTCCTCCAGCTGCTCGAGGGGGAGGAGGGCGAGGTCGCCGCGCTGATGGACACCATCACCGCCGACCCGCGCCATTCGGGCGTTTCGGTGCTCGACCGCCGCGCGATCGAGGGGCGTACCTGCCCCGACTGGGCGATGAAGCGGGTGATGATCGCCGAGAGCATCGAGGCGCGCCGCGACATGCTCGAGCGCGATCTGCCGCGCGGCCTCGACCCCGAGGTGCGCAAGATGATCGTCAACTTCGCGGTGCTGAACTAAAGCGCGATGACAAAGGCCCGCAGCATGAGGGCGTTTCAGCGAAACGTCGTCATGCTTTAGGGGCCAATCCCTAGCCGGCGGCAACCCGCTGGCAGACCTCGACATGGCATGATTTCCCCCGGACCACAGGGGAAGCATCATGCGCCGCATCATCTACCGCAGCACCGCCGCCCCCGGGCTCGATCGGGCGGAGATGTTCCGTTTGGTCTACCATGCGCGCGTCGCGAACGAGGCGAAGGGGCTGTCGGGCGTGCTGCTCCAGAGCGACGAGCACCTCCTTCAGATCCTCGAAGGCGAAACCTGGAAGCTGTTCGCGACTTTCGAGCTGATCCGCAGCGATATCCGCCACACTGCGGTTGAGGTGCTGTCCGAACGCTCGATCCCCGCGGCCACTTTCCCGCACTGGCCGATGCGCTATTTCGACGACCACCACATCGGCAAGGCGCTTGCGCAGATGCACGAGGAGGCGGGAGAGCGGATGTGCCCTGCGATCGAGGATGCGGTGCGCGATTTCTTCGTCGCGGGCTTTGCCGCGCACGAAACGATCAGGCCTTCGCTGCCTCAAGCTGCGCGGCCATCATTTCCCAGACCTTGTTGATCGCCTTCAGGGGCCGCACCATAACCTTGAAATCGCTGATCTTTCCTTCCGCGTTGAAGCGTATGATATCAACCCCGTTGACGGTGATTCCATCCATCACGGTGACGAATTCGAGCATCATCTCGTCCCCGTCCACAAGCTCGCGGACATAGTGGAAGCTGTCGTTCCCGAGTGTGTGGCTGGCGGCGATGAGATAGGCCATGACGATGGGTTTGCCGACCTGCGGGGTGTGCACCACCGGCGAGTGGAACACCGCATCATCGGCCAGCAGATCGGAGAGCAACGCAGGGTCGCTGCCGTGCTCCATATAGGCGTGCCACTTGGCGAGCCCTGCGTGTGCGTGTCCCATCATTCCCTCCCTCACTTGGCGCCCGGCCACCCGAGCAGATCGTCGCCGCTCGGCGCGTTCTCCAGCTTGAGCGGCGGGCTGGGCTTCTTGCCCGTCGTCTCGCCGACCTTGTCGTAGCCGCGCTCCTTGTTGAGCTTCAACTTCCGGGTGACGAGATCGCCCGTCAGCAGGTTCCAGCTCGCTTCCTCGCCATCATGCGCATAGGTGCGGCTGTAGAGCGTGGCATCGAGCCCGATCAGCCGCATCGCTTGCAGCTTGGCGTCCCAGCGGAAGCGGTGGGTGGAGGCAACCGCGGTGGTCCCGCCGGTCAGGTCCTCCAGCACCAGCACCTTGCCCCTGGCGCTGTCCTTCTCCGAGAGCTGCGCCGTCCCGAGCGGGTAGGGATCGAGCGCCAGCACCTGCGGCGGGTTTTCGCCGATCTCGACCTCGGTGACGAAGGTCGTCGCGACCCGCAATTCCCGCTTGTCCTCGCCGCGCACGATATAGGCGACGTCCGCATGGCCATCGCCATTGAAGTCGGCGTGAAGTTCGACCTCGAGTTCCTCGCCCGCGTCGAACATCGGCTGCGGGCCGACCTGCGCGCCTGCCTGCATGGGGGCGGGCGCGGCAAGCAGCGCCAGCGCGAGGAGGGCAGGGCGCATCACCCGAGATGCTCGGCGAAGAAAGCGGCGGTGCGCCCGTCGGCGAGGTTCGCGGCCTCCTCCTGACGGCGCTTGCCGTGTTCGGTGGCGAAGCCGTGGTCGAGGCCCTCGTAATCGTGGAGCGTCACCTTGGGGTGATTGTCCAGGCCCTCGTGCATGGCGGCCTGTGTTTCACGTGAAACAAAGCCGTCCTCGGTGGGGATGTGGAGCATCAGCGGATGGGCGATCGCGTGCTTCTCGCCCAGCAGTCCATCAATGCCGACGCCGTAATAGCCGACGCTCGCATCGATATCGGTGCGCGCCGCAGTCATGAACGCGAGCCGCCCGCCGAGGCAGTAGCCGACGCAGCCAACCTTCGCCACGCCGAGGGTGCGGCGGATGTGGTGGATGGTCGCCTCGATATCGCGGATCCCGGCATCCTGGTCGAACTCCCCGAACAGGCCGAGCGCGCGCTGGAATTCCGGCTCGACATCGGGATCGAGCTCGATGCCGGGCTCGATCCGCCAGAACAGATCGGGCGCCACCGCGAGGTAGCCCTCGGCCGCGAGCTTGTCGCACTTCTGGCGGATGCCCGGGTTCACGCCGAAGATTTCCTGGATGACGATGATCGCCCCGCGCGGGGCGCCCTCGGGCCGGGCGACATAGGCGCCGAAGCTGGCATCACCTTCGAGGGTGGGGATGGTTTCGTTGAAGATCATGGGGGTCTCTCCTTCTCGTCGGTCAGGTCTATCTCTTGCCTTGTCAGCCTGCCAAGCCCAAATGAAAGGCGGATGACGAGGAGGAGGAGGGCGAGCCCCATGAAGATCACCATCGAAATCGACTGCACCCCGGAGGAGGCGCGCAGCTTCATGGGCCTGCCCGATGTGAGCGCGGCCAATAATGTCTATGTCGAGAACCTCACCAAGGCGATGCAGGGCGTCTCCAGCCCCGACCAGCTCCAGCAATATGCGAGCGCGCTCGCGCCGATGGGGCAGATGGGGATGAAGTTGTTCCAGAATTTCGTCGAAGGTTCGATGAAGGCGGCTGCCGGCGCCACGGGGTCCAAAAAGTCCTCTGATTGATCGCGTGAGCAGCGACACGATCTTCGCGCTCTCGAGCGGCGCGCCGCCGGCGGGCGTGGGTGTGATCCGCGTCTCCGGCCCGGCGGCGCGCGAGGCCTTGCTGGCCTTGGCGGGGCGGGTGCCCGAGCCGCGGCGGGCGTCGCTGGCGCGGCTGCGCGATGCGGAGGGCGCGCTGCTCGACGAGGCGCTGGTGCTGTGGTTCCCAGGGCCGCGCACGGCCACCGGCGAGGACCTCGCCGAATTTCACTGTCACGGGGGCCGCGCGGTGATTGCGGCGGTCGAGGGGGCGCTCGCTTCGCTTCGCGGGGTGCGTCGCGCCGATCCGGGGGAATTCACGCGCCGGGCCTTCGCCAATGGCCGGATCGATCTGGCCGAGGCCGAGGGACTCGCCGATCTCCTCTCCGCCGAGACTGAATTGCAGCGCGCTGCCGCACTGGCGAATGCGGGCGGTGCGCTGTCGCGGCAGGTCGAGGGGTGGCGCGAGCGGGTGCTGGTTTTGTCCGCCGAAGTGGAGGGTGTGCTCGACTTCTCGGACGAGGAGGACAGCGCCGATCTCCCCGAATGTTTCACGTGGAACATTGCGGCGCTGGCGGCGGAGCTGGCCGAATGGCTCGCCCGCCCGCGCTCCGAGCGGTTGGGGGAGGGGTTCCGCGTGGTGCTCGCGGGGCCGCCCAATGCGGGGAAGTCCACCCTGTTCAATGCGCTGGTCGAGAGCGAGGCGGCGATCACCTCGCCCATCGCAGGGACGACGCGCGATGTTATCGAGCGAAGCGTGGCCATCGGCGGCGTGCCGTTCACCTTCGTCGACACGGCGGGTTTGCGCGAGGAGTCCTCGGACGCCATCGAGGCCATCGGCATCGCCCGCGCCGAGGCGGAGCTGGTGCGCGCTGATCTCGTGCTGTGGCTGGGGCCGGAAGGCAAGGGGCCGGATGGTGCCTGGGAGATCGCCGCCCAGGCCGACCGCGAAGGCTTCGGCACGAAGCCGAACGCCCGTTTCACGCTCTCGGCGGTGACGGGCGAGGGTGTGGCGGCGCTCAAGACCGCGTTGGTCGAAGCCGCGCGCAACGCTCTGCCCAAGCCGGGAGAAGCGGCATTGAATGCCCGCCAACACGCGCGGCTCACCGATGCAGAGGAGGCCTTGCGCGCCGCCAAGGGCCTCGCCGATCCCCTGCTCATTGCCGAGGAACTCCGCCGCGCGCGCCTCGCCTTTGATCGGCTGATCGGGCGCGCGACCACGGAGGACATGCTCGACACGCTGTTCGGGCGGTTTTGCATCGGGAAGTGAGCGCTTCGCTGCAATGTTTGTGCCTGCGGCACAGCTTCGCTTCCACGTGAAACATTCCTGACGAGCCGGCCAGCGAATCCGCTTTGACGATTCGCCCCCCAGACCCTATCTGCCGCCCATCATGCAAAGCTTCGATGTCCTCGTCATCGGCGGCGGTCACGCCGGGGTGGAGGCTGCCTGCGCGGCGGCCCGCATGGGCGCGCGCACGGCGCTGGTGAGCTTCGATCTCGCCGCGATCGGCGCGATGAGCTGCAATCCCGCAATCGGTGGCCTCGGCAAGGGGCATCTGGTGCGCGAGGTCGATGCGCTCGACGGAGTGCTTGGGCGCGCGGCGGATGCGGGGGCGATCCACTACCGGATGCTCAACCGCTCCAAGGGCAGTGCCGTCTGGGGTCCGCGGGTGCAGGCCGACCGGGTGCGCTTCAAGGCGGCGGTCCAAGCGGCGGTCCGCGCGCAGCCCAATCTCACGCTGGTGCAGGGCGAGGCCGCCGCGCTGGTGCTGAAGGGCGGAGCGGTCGCTGGCCTCGAGTTGGCCGACGGCACAATGTTTCACGTGAAACATATCGTGCTGTGCACCGGCACCTTCCTCGGCGGCATCCTGTTCCGGGGCGAGGAGCGCTTCGAGGGCGGGCGCATCGGCGAGAACGCCGCGCACCGCCTCGCCCAGCAGCTGCGCGGGGCAGACTTGCCGATAGCCCGCCTCAAGACCGGCACGCCGCCGCGGCTCGACGGACGCACCATCGACTGGGCGGTGCTTGAGGAGCAGCCCTCGGATGGCGAGGCGTGGACCATGTCGCCGCTGACGCCGCGCCGGATCAACCCGCAGGTGTTCTGCGCCATCACCCGCACCACGCAGGCGGGGCACGACGCGATCCGCGCCAACCTCCACCGCTCGCCGCTGTTCTCCGGTGCGATCGCGGCGGCAGGGCCGCGCTACTGCCCCTCGATCGAGGACAAGATCCACCGCTTCGGCGACCGCGAGGGGCATCAGGTTTTCCTCGAGCCCGAGGGGCTGGACAGTCACCTCGTCTACCCCAACGGCATAAGCACCTCGCTTCCTGTCGACGTGCAGGAGGAGGTGGTGCGCACCATGCCCGGGTGCGGGCGCGCGGTGATCGTGCAGCCGGGCTATGCGGTCGAATACGACCATATCGACCCGCGTGCGCTGACCCCCGATTTGCAGGTGCGCGCGATCCCGGGCCTCTATTGCGCGGGGCAGATCAACGGGACGACCGGCTATGAGGAGGCGGCTGCGCAGGGGCTGGTCGCGGGGCTCGAGGCGGCCGCTGCCGCTCTGGGCAAGCAGGCTCCGGCGCTCGATCGGGCGAACAGCTACATAGCGGTGATGGTCGACGACCTCACCTTGCAGGGTGTCTCCGAGCCCTATCGCATGCTCACCGCCCGCGCCGAATACCGCCTGCGGTTGCGCGCCAACAATGCCGCGACGCGCCTGACGGGCCTCGGCATCGAAGTCGGATGCATCGGCGAGGAGCGCCGCGCGTGGTGGGAGCGGCGCGAGGAGGTGCGGCAAATGTTTCACGTGAAACATTCCAAGAAGGTGCACGCACGAGAGCTCGCCGATCTCGGCCTTCCGGTCCGGCGCGATCATGGCGAGAAGACGATTACCGAATGGTTGCGCTACGATGGGGTCAGCCCCGCGGCACTGGCGCCCTGGCTCGGGGAGATCACCGCGCTCGACCCGCTGCTCGCCGAGGAGATGGCCGAGGATGCGGCCTATGCGCCCTACCTCGCCCGGCAGGATGCCGAGCTTCGCGACCTGCGCGCCAGTGAGGCCTTGCCGCTCCCCTCGGACTTTCCCTATGCCGAGGTGCCGGGGCTCTCCAACGAGATGGTCGAGCGGCTGACCAAGGCCGCGCCAGGGACGCTTGCGGCGGCGGGGCGGGTGCCGGGGGTGACGCCCGCCGCGCTCTCCGCCCTGCTGGTTCATGCGCGGCGCAAGGCAGCGGCATGATCGTGACCGAGGAGGAAGCCCGGGCCTATGTCGCCGGACTGACCGACGATGCGGGGATGGCGCGGCTCAAGACCTTTGCTGCGCTGGTGCTGGAAGAGAACCAGCGCCAGAACCTGATCGCCAAGGCGACTGAGGCGCACCTGTGGCAGCGCCATATCGCCGATTCGGCGCAGCTTACGCAGAATGTTTCACGTGAAACATTCGGAGCGAACGCGGTCGGCCCCTGGCTCGATCTGGGAAGCGGTCCCGGCTTCCCGGGCCTGGTGATCGCCGCGCTCCATCCCAACATGCCCGTTGTGCTTGTCGAATCGCGCGCGCGCCGGGTCGAGTTCCTCAACCACTGCATCGAAGTGCTCGCTCTCCCCAAATGCCGGGTCGAGGGCCAGCGCCTCGAACGGGTCACGCCTTTCCCGGCCCGCGCCATTTCGGCACGCGCCTTTGCGCCTCTCCCCAAACTTCTCGAACTATCCGCACCCTTCTCCACAAGGGCCACGGTTTACGTGTTGCCCAAGGGCCGCTCTGCGGCGCAGGAATTGGAGGCACTGAGACCTTCGATTCGGACAATGTTTCACGTGAAACATTCCTTGACCGATCCCGAGGCGGGGATCATCGTAAAGGCCTGACGCGACTTCTTGCGCGAAAACGGCGCGAACAGGACAGGATTCTCCCATGCTGACCATCGCGATTGCCAACCAGAAGGGCGGAGTGGGCAAGACCACCACCGCGATCAACATCGCCACCGCCATGGCTGCGACCGGGTGGAGGACGCTGCTGATCGACCTCGATCCGCAGGGCAATGCCTCGACCGGACTCGGCGTCGATGCGGCGGCGCGCGCAATTTCGAGCTATGACCTGTTGGTCGACGAAGTTGCGCTGGCCTCGGCGATCGTGCCGACCGCCATCCCGCGTCTCGATATCATCCCGGCGACGGTCGATC
This sequence comes from Erythrobacter sp. CCH5-A1, assembly GCF_001557115.1. Lineage (GTDB taxonomy): Bacteria > Pseudomonadota > Alphaproteobacteria > Sphingomonadales > Sphingomonadaceae > Erythrobacter. The sequence goes on along the minus strand of NZ_LSKQ01000056.1, from coordinate 8,202 downwards.
TGTCGGGCGCCGAGGTTGAACTTGTCGCGGTCGAGGGGCGCACCCACCGGCTCCACCGCGGCTTGAACGGCTATACCGGGCACGACATCTGCTTCATCGACTGCCCGCCCTCGCTCGGCCTGCTGACGCTGAACGCGCTGTGCGCCGCCAATACGCTGCTGGTGCCGCTGCAATGCGAGTTCTTCGCGCTCGAGGGGCTTTCGCAGCTGCTCCAGACCGTCGACCAGGTGCAGCAGCGCTTCAATCCCGAGCTCGGCATCATCGGCGTCGCGCTGACCATGTATGACCGGCGCAACCGGCTGACCGATCAGGTGTCGGACGACGTGCGCGATTGTCTCGGCAAGCTGGTGTTCGAGACGGTGATCCCGCGCAACGTCCGCCTGTCCGAAGCGCCGAGTCATGGGCTCCCCGCGCTGATCTATGACCAGCATTGCACTGGCAGCCGCGCCTATATGGCATTGGCGCGCGAGCTGATCGGGCGATTTCCCGCAGAAAGACAGGCGGCATGACCGAGAATATTGATCAAACTTCTGAAATTGCTGCGCTTTCGCGGGCTGCGGCGGACAAGCCGCGCCGCTTGGGCAAGGGACTGGGCGCGCTGCTCGGGGAAACCCGGCGCGAGGAGCCGCTGGTGCGCCGCGAGGAGATCGCCGCTGCTGCTCCCGAGGCCCCGCAGCCGGGCGCATCGCCGTTACGCATGCTGCCGCTCGCCAGCATCAAGCCGCTGCCGGGCAATCCGCGCAAATTTTTCGACGAGGCCGCGCTCGAGGAACTCGCCGCCTCGATCGCCACCCGCGGCGTGATCCAGCCGATCATTGTCCGCCCCCATCCCGAAGGGGACGGCTACCAGCTGGTGGCGGGCGAGCGCCGCTGGCGCGCGGCGCAGAAGGCCCGGCTGCACGAGATCCCGGCGCTGGTCCGCGCGCTTTCGGACCGCGAGGTCATGGCGCTTGCGCTGATCGAGAACCTCCAGCGCGAGGACTTGAACCCGGTCGAGGAAGCACGCGCCTATCACCGCCTCGCCGAGGAGGAGGGGATGATCCAGGCCGACATCGCCCGGATGGTCGAAAAGTCGCGCAGCCATGTCGCCAACATGATGCGGCTGATGGCACTGCCCGACGATGTGCTCGACCTGATCCAGCAGGGCAAGCTGACGACGGGTCACGCGCGCGCGTTGATCGGGCGTGAGGATGCCCGCGAGCTTGCCGCCATCGCGGTGGCCGAGGGGCTTTCGGTGCGCGATGTCGAAACGCTCACCAAAAAGCCGGCCAAGCGCGCCGAGGCCCTGGCCGAGCCGCCTTACCTCACCCCTGACAATGCCGATATCGTCGCGGTGCAGCAGCATCTCGAGGAGTTCCTCGGCCTCAGCGTGAAGATCAAGCCCGAGAGCGATCCGCGCAAGGGCACGATGACGATCCGCTACACGACGCTCGACCAGCTCGATCTGCTGTGCCAGCGGTTGACTGGCGGGGAATTCTAGGAAACGCGCCCGGCGGGCATGAAAAAGCCCCGCAAGTTCGCCTGAGCTTGCGGGGCTTTCTCGTGTCGGTCCCTCGGGGGACGGAAATTCAGCGCTGGCGGAGCATCTTCTTGGTCGGGCGCGGGCGCGGAGCGGGGTCGGTGATGATCCGGGTCGCGCCGGGGACGGTGTAGGTCTCCTCGCGGACGGTTTCGCGCACCACCACCTGCTGCTGCACCTCGGTGCGCACCGGCACCAGCACCACCTGCGGGGGTGGGGCATAGGTGTAGCCGTAGGCGTAGCCCTGTGGGTAGCCATAGCCGTAGCCATAGTCGTAGGCCGGATAGGGAATCGTGCGGCTGGCAATGCGCGGGGCGGGTGCGCCGTAGGCCGACAGGTAGCTGTCGAGCGCGGCTTCGCAATCGTAGAGGTTCTTCTTCTTGTCGCCATCGAACAGGCTGCCGAGAAGTCCGCCGAGCAGCCCGCCGCCGCCCACGCCGAGCACCGTGCCGAGCACGCGGTCACCCGCGCCGGCGATCTCGTAACCGGCAATCCCCCCGCCGATCGCGCCGAGCAGCCCACCGATGATCAGGCCGGTGTTGTCGCGGTTCTGCCCGCGGGTGCGGCGGCGGCATTCGTCGATCCACTGCTGGCGCTCGAACACGGCGGGTGCGGCCGCATAGCCATAGCCCTGACCGCCGTAATACTGGGTCGCATAACCCTGGCCCTGATAGCCGTGCGGGGCCGGAGGCATCGCACCGGGCGCATTGATGTAGCGGGTGCGGGTGACCGTCTCGACCCCGTTCTCGATCGTGACCGTCTCGGTCGGGCGGATTGCCGTGACCGGAGCCGGCGTGGGAGCGCTGCGCATGTCGGCGGGCAGCTCGCGCAGTTCGTTCTGGCCCATCGGGGCGAGCGGCGGGACATCGCTGTAGTCCTGCGCCTGCGCCGCGGCGGGCACTGCAGCCATCGCCAGCGCGGCGAGAGGAAGGGTCGAAATGGTCTTGAGCATGGGCGAATCCCCCTGATTCAGCAGACTAGCTGATGGTTAGCGAAAGACTAACACCGTCAGGGGCCCGCACCCAAGCGGGGCGTGCGTTCTGTCCCGTTTCGGGAAGAATCAGATGCGGCTCGCGAGCAGCGCGGCGAGCGTCTCGATCCCCCGGGCATCGTCCTCGGTGAAGCGGGCGGGGGTGGGGCTGTCAAGGTCGATCACCGCGATCACCGTCCCGTCACGCAGCACCGGCACCACCAGCTCGCTCGCGCTGGCGGCGTCGCAGGCGATGTGGCCGGGGAAGGCGTGGACGTCGGCGACAAGTTGCGTGGCGCGACTTTGCGCTGCCGCGCCGCACACGCCGTTGCCGAAGGGGATGCGGATGCAGGCCGGGCGGCCCACGAAAGGCCCGAGCACCAGCTCCTCGCCCCCGCCCGCCTTGGCCGGGGCGACACGGTAGAAGCCTGCCCAGTTCAAATCGGGCAGGAATTCCCACAGGAGCGCCGCGACATTGGCCATGTTGGCGACGCCGTCCGGCTCGCCCTCGGTCAACGCGCCCGCAGCGGCGAGGAGGTCGCGGTAGAGCTCTTCGGCGGGGAGCCGCGCGGCGGGCTTGAAATCATACATCGGTGGACGTGTCTTTCATCGCTTGTCGGTTGCCGCGCGCCTCGCGCGGCCTTATCCCGTGCCACATGGCATTCTTCCGCAAAATCGCAATCGCTCTCGTCGTCTTCATCGTGGTGGCCGGGGCCGGGTTCTGGTTCGTGAGCCGCGGCGACACCGCCGATCTCAGTGTCGAGGAGGTCGCGGGCACCGATCCGGTGCTCCAGAAGGCCGATCCCCAGACCTTCCCCACGGTCCAGATCGCCGAGCCGGTGGGCTGGGCCGCGGGCGAGGCGCCTACCCCGGCCGAGGGGCTCGAGGTCGCGCGCTTTGCCGAGGGGCTTGAACATCCGCGTACGCTCTACACCCTGCCCAACGGCGACGTGCTGGTCAGCCTGACCCGCGCGCCCGCGGTCGAGGCGCCCAGCGAAGGGATCATGGACTCGATCAAGAACTGGATCGCCGACAGCCTGCTGACCAAGGCCGGGGCGAGCGGCGCTTCGCCAAATCAGATCGTGCTGCTGCGCGATGCCGACGGCAACGGCACCGCCGAAACGCGCAAGGTGATCGCGCAGGACGGCCTCGATTCGCCCTCGGGCCTCGCCTGGGCGGACGGGACGCTCTACATCGCCAACCACAATGCCGTGCTCGCCTTCCCCTATGCGCTGGGGGCCGATGCGGTGAGCGGGAAGGGCACCAAGATCATGGACCTCGCCCCCGGCGGCGGGCACTGGATGCGCAACTTGAAGCTCTCGCCCGACGGCAAGCAGCTCTATGTCGCGGTCGGCTCGGTCAGCAATATCGGCGAGAGCGGCATGAAACTCGAAGAGGGCCGCGCGCTGATCTGGGAGTATGATTTCGCGACCAAGCGCCAGCGCCAGTTCGCGGCCGGTTTGCGCAACCCCAACGGGCTCGATTTCTCGCCCTGGAGCGGGGAGCTGTGGACCACAGTGAACGAGCGCGACATGCTCGGCAGCGACCTGGTGCCCGATTACCTCACCAATGTGCCGATCGGCGCGCAATACGGCTGGCCCTGGGTCTACTACAAGACCAACCGTGACCGCCGGGTCGATGCGCCGATGCCGCGCTTCATGATGGAATATGTGCGGAAACCCGAATATGCGCTCGGGCCCCACGTGGCGGCGTTGGGCATGGTGTTCTCGAAGGAGGGCGACCGGATGGGGACGGCGTTCTCGGGCGGGGCCTTCATCGCGCGGCACGGATCGTGGAACCGCAAGCCCGCCTCGGGCTATGACGTGGTGTTCGTCGACTTCGACGATCGCGGCAATCCGGTCGGCAAGCCCAAGCCGGTGCTGACCGGCTTCCTCACCGCCGACGGCAAGACCCACGGTCGGCCGACCTGGGTGACGTGGGGCGGCGATGGCTCGCTGCTGGTGTCGGACGATACCGCCGGGATCATCTGGCGGGTGCGCTCGCCCTCCGCCGCGCCCGCGCCGGCGATCGCCCGGCTGGTCGGCAAGCCGCTCCCGCCCCAGGAGTTGACCGACCCGCGCGCCAAGTTCGAGGCGGATTACCTGCGCCAGCAGGCGGGGCAGAAGATCAACTAAAGGCTTAGTCCCGCCCGCCCCGCCAGCTCGGTCGCGAATTGCAGCGCGGTGCGGCCCGAGCGGTTGCCGCGCTGGATGGCGAAGGCCATCGCCTCCTCGGGATCGAAGGCGAGGCCGAGCGGGGCGGTGTAGCCCTCCAGAATGGCGAGATAGGTGTCCTTGTCCGCCGGGTGGAAGCCCAGCGACAGCCCGAAGCGGTCGGCGAGCGCCAGCGCATCGTCGCGCTCGTCCCGCTCGTGGATCGCCCCCGAGGTATCCTGCCGCTCGACGATTCCGCGACGGTTGGCGGTGACCACAAGCCGGATATGCGCCGGACGCGGGGCGATGCCGCCTTCGAGCAGGCTGCGCAGCGCCAGCATCTCCGCCCGCGCCTCTGCACCGAAGCCGAGGTCGTCGATGAAAAGGAGGAAGGCGCGCTTCACTCCCGCCAGCGCCGCGATCAGCGCGGGGAAGGTCGGGAGCGTGCCGAGGGCAAGCTGGACGAGCGCGAGGTTCTGCGTCTCGCGCTGCACATCGGCGACGCAGGCGCGCACCAGCGCCGATTTGCCCATCCCCCGCGCGCCCCACAGCAGCGCGTCATGCGCTGCCGCGCCGCTCGCCAGACGGGCGCAGTTGTTGCGCAGCGCTTGCTTTTGGGCGTCGATCCCGTGGAGGCTATCGAGCGGCAGGGCATCGAGCACCGGCACGGGCCGCGCGGCCACGCCCTCCCACACATAGGCGGGGTGGGCGAGCCAGTCGGTCGGCGGCACCGGCGCAGGCGCGAGGCGCTCCAAAGCGGCGGCGATCCGCTCCAGCGCGCTTTCATCCATGTCAGGCGACCAGCGCTTCGGCAGAGAGCGCGTAAAGCAGGTCTGCCCCGGCCACTGCGCCCGCCTTCAGCCCTGCCGCTTCCGGCACGATCCGGTCGAGGAAGAAGCGCACCGTCACCGGCTTGGTCGCGGCCAGCTCCGGAGCGGCCCCTGCCGCGACGGCCTGCGCCTGCTTCGTCAGCTGCCACCCGGAGACGCAGACCGCGGCCATGGTGCAGAAGGGGACGCTGCCCGCCAGCCTGTCATCGAGGCTCGCATCGTCGCGCATCCACTGCGCGACATTGGCGCAGTCGCGGGCGAGCGCCGCGAGGGCATATTCCTCGGCCGCCTCGCGCGCGATGTCCTCGAACAGCGCCACCAGCGCCTCGCCCCCGTCGAGCCCCAGCTTGCGGGTGACGAGGTCGGCGGCCTGGATGCCGTTGGTGCCTTCGTAGATCGGCGCAATCCGCGAATCGCGCCAGTGCTGGGCGGCCCCGGTCTCCTCGACGAAGCCCATGCCCCCGTGGATCTGGATGCCGAGGCCGGAGACTTCCACGCCCACATCCGTGCCCCACGCCTTGAGCAGCGGCACGAGGATTTCCGAACGGGTTTTTGCGGCTTCATCGCCCAGATTGCCGCGGTCGACCTGCCCCGCGCAGTAATAGAGCAGCGCGCGCACCCCTTCGGTCAGCGCCTTCATGCGCAGGATCATGCGGCGCACGTCGGGGTGCTCGATAATCGCCACCGGGGTCTTGTCGGGCGAACCGGCGCGCGCCGACTGCACCCGGTCGCGGGCATAGGCGAGCGCCTGCTGGGTTGCCCGCTCGGCGATCTGCGCGCCCTGGTTGCCGACATTGATGCGCGCGTTGTTCATCATCGTGAACATCGCAGCGAGCCCCTTGTTGGGCGCGCCGACCAGCTCGCCGATGCATTCGCCGTTGTCGCCGTAGGACATGACGCAGGTGGGCGAAGCGTTGATGCCAAGCTTGTGTTCGAGGCTGACGCACCTGAGGTCGTTCCTCGGGCCGAGGCTGCCGTCCGCGTTCACATGATACTTGGGCACCACGAACAGGCTGATCCCGCGCGAGCCTTCGGGCGCGCCGGGGAGGCGGGCCAGCACCAGGTGGATGATGTTCTCGGCAAGGTCGTGCTCGCCCCAGGTGATGTAGATCTTCTGGCCGGTGATCTTGTACTTCCCCGCGTGTTCGCCGTTCTCGATCGGCTCGGCGGTGGAGCGCAGCGCGCCGACATCGCTCCCTGCTGCAGGTTCGGTGAGGTTCATGGTGCCCGACCATTCGCCGCTGACGAGTTTAGGCAGATACATCGCCTGCTGGGCGGGGGAGCCATGGTGCTCCAGCGCCTCGATCGCGCCGACGCTCAGCATCGGGAGCAGGGTGAAGGCCATGTTGGCCGCGCCGAGGTTTTCGAGCACGTTGCAGGCCAGCGTGAAGGGCAGGCCCTGCCCGCCGTGGGCAGCGGGCGAGGCGATGGCGTTCCAGCCCTGCTCGACATAGGCGTGATAGGCGGGCTCGAAGCCTTCGGGCAGGCGCACGACGCCGTTTTCGAGCTTCGCGCCCTCCAGATCGCCCTTGCGGTTGAGCGGCGCGAATTCTCCGGCTGCGAACTGGCCGACGCCTTCCACGATTGCTTCGACCAAATCGGGCTCGGCATGGGCGAAGCGTTCAGACTGCGCCAATTCGTCGATCCCGGCATTGACGCGGATGGCGAGCAGCTGGTCGGCGGTCGGCGGGGTGAAGGGGGTCACTGGGGCATCCTTGCGGGTCTTGGGGGGCTGCGCTCTTGGCAGGGCGGGCAAACGAATATAGCGCCGGGGCATGAGCGGCAAGAACGTTACGGAAGTGGTGCTGGCGGACGCTGCGGGGATCGCGCGGGCGGCGCGAATCCTCGAATCGGGCGGGCTGGTCGCGGTGCCGACCGAGACGGTCTACGGGCTGGCGGCGCGGGCGGATTCTGCCGAGGCGGTGGCCCGGATCTATGCCGCGAAGGGGCGGCCGGACTTCAATCCGCTGATCGTGCATGTGCGGGGGGTGGAGCAGGCCGAGCGCTATGCCGAGTTCTCGCCCGAGGCCCGCGCGCTGGCCGCCGCCCATTGGCCCGGCCCGCTGACGCTGGTGCTGCCGCGCCGCGCCGATGCGGGGCTGGCCGGGGCGGTGACCGCCGGGCTCCCCACCATCGCCCTGCGCGCGCCCGCGCATCCGGTGATGCAGGCGCTGCTGGAGCGCTGCGGCTTCCCGCTTGCCGCGCCCTCGGCCAACCGCAGCGGCTTCATCAGCCCGACGACGCCCGCGCATGTCCTCGCCTCGCTCGACGCGCGGATCGACATGGTGCTCGATGGAGGGGCAACAAGCGCGGGGGTGGAATCGACCATCGTCGCGGTGCGCGCCGACGGGAGCGTCGAGGAATTGCGGCCGGGGCCGATTGCGCTGGGCACGCAGGGCAGGGGCGGGGGAATCGAAGCGCCGGGCCAGCTCGCCAGCCACTATGCTCCCGGCAAGCCCGTGCGCCTGAATGCCGAGTGGGCCGAGCCGGATGAATTCCTGATCGGTTTCGGTGCGGTGGAGGGCGACATCACATTGTCGGTGAGCGGCAATCTCGACGAGGCTGCCGCGCGCCTCTACGCCGCTCTGCACGAGGGCGCTCGCGCGGCTGCGCCGCGCATCGCGGTGGCCCCGGTGCCCGAGGTGGGCGTGGGGCGGGCGATCAATGATCGGTTGCGGCGGGCGGCGGCTTAGGTTTCGTGCCCACCCCCAGCCCCTCCCGAAGGCGGGA
>NZ_LSKQ01000055.1 GCF_001557115.1 Erythrobacter sp. CCH5-A1 | reverse complement strand
CCGAGAACGCGCTGCGCGGCATCGCGGTCGGGCGCAAGAACTGGCTGTTCGCCGGCGCCGACTGCGGCGGCGAGCGGGCGGCCGCGATGTATTCGCTGCTCGAGACCGCCAAGCTCAACGGCGTGAACCCGCAGGTCTGGCTGACCGACGTCCTCGACCGCATCGGCAAAGGCCATCCCATCAACCGCCTCGACGAGCTCCTGCCATGGGCGTGGAAGGCGGCTCGTTCCAGTGACCCCGACGTTGCGTGAGGACCCATTGCGCCGATGGCAGCTATCTGCGATTTTCCGCCAGAAGCCGACATTCAGCAAGCGTTTAGAGTTTCGGACGCCGATAGGCGTCGGAAAGTCGACGGTGCCCGAAC
>NZ_LSKQ01000054.1 GCF_001557115.1 Erythrobacter sp. CCH5-A1 | reverse complement strand
GGGGTGACTACACGAAAGTGACGTATCTGCACGGAAAGGGCGAACGGATAGCGAACGTCACGCGGCAAGTAGGGAGTTGACGGCGCGCAGCGGTCGCAAGGCGTCCGGATCGGGTTGATCTTCAACATTCCAGCTATAGTCACCGGTCAGCGAGATATGCTCCCAGCCCAATGGCGCGATGTGGCGTGCGATTTCGTCGGCTGTGCCGATGTCCGCCAGCGCCATTTCGAGATAGCGAGTGTTCCACAAGATGATGGCGGCGACGAGCAGGTTGAGGCCGGAGGCGCGATAGGTCTGGTTCTCGAACCGACGATCGCGCAGTTCGCCGAGCTGGTTGAAGAAGAGCGCGCGGGCGAGCGCGTTGCGGGCTTCGCCTTTGTTGAGGCCCGCCTGGGTGCGCCGGCGCAGGTCGATGTCGCGCAGCCAGTCGAGCATGAAAATGGAGCGTTCGAGGCGGCCCAGCTCGCGTAGTGCGAGGGCCAGTCCGTTCTGTCGCGGATAGGCGGACAAGCGGCGCAGCATTGCCGAAGCAGTGACGGTGCCGGTGCGGATCGACGTGGCGAACCGCAGCAGTTCGTCCCAATGCGCCGCGACATGACCCAATGCGATCGGTTCGGCCGTCATGCCGGCAAGCAAGGGGCCGGATTCTTGGCCGGGAAGGAGGTGTAAACGACGCTCCTTGATGTCGCGCAGGCGCGGCGCGAAGCGGTAGCCGAAGAAGGGCATGAGGCCGAACACATGGTCCGATGCCCCGCCCGTATCGGTGTAGTGCTCCTCGATCGTCAGGCCGGTCTGGTGATACAGCAAGCCATCCAGCACATAGGGCGCTTCGCCAGCGGTCGCCGCGATCACCCGACTTGCGAAGGGGTCATATCGATCCGAGACATGGGTGTAGAAGGCAACGCCTGGTTCGTTGCCGCTGCGCGCGTTGATGTCGCCGATCGCGGCCCCACGGCCCCCGGCATGAAATTGCTGTCCGTCGCTCGACGAAGTGGTGCCGTCTCCCCACAGCGCGGCGAGCGGCATGGCGCGATGGGCGTCGATCAGCCTTCCCAACGCTTCGCCATAGGCGGCTTCGCTGATGTGCCAGTCGTGAAGATGGGCGAGCTGACGCAGACTTGCGCCCCGGCAGGTTTCCGCCATGCGTGTGAGGCCGAGATTGATGCCATCGGCGAGGATGACCGTGAGCAGGGCATTGCGATCGTCGGCTTCCCGGCCCGAACGACGATGGATGAAGCATTCGCTGAACCCGGTCCAGGCATCGACCTCCAGCAGAAGATCGGTGATCTTCACGCGCGGCAGTCGATCATAGGCGGCGCGACGGGCAATCTCGGTGGCGGGCGGTGTTGCCGCCTTCAGCGGCGAGATGAGGAGACCGTTTTCGTCAAGCTTAACCTGGGGCAGCTCCCCTTGCCGTGCAAGGACCGTTACCTGCTCGATCGCCGTGTCGAGCCTGGTGCGCCGTTCCTCGATATGGCGCTCGAAATCCGTTTCGATGGCGAGCGGCAACGGCCCCTTCTCGCGCAGCGCCGCAAAGGTCGCCGGCGGTATGAGATAGCTGTCGAAATCGCGAAACTGCCGGCTTCCCGCGACCCATATATCCCCGGCTCGCAACCGCTCGCGTAGTTGCGACAAGGCGCATAGTTCATAAGCGGCACGATCAACGATGCCATCCCGCAGGACGAACGGGCGCCATGCGGGCGGCACAAAGCGTAGCGGCACGCGATCAGGCAAGCGCCGTTTGCCGGTCCGATATAGCTCCGCGATGATGGCCAGCGCTGACAGGAGCCCCTGAACCGCGCCGGCGCCGCGAAACTCGAAGGCGTTGAGAAAAGCGCCGACAAAGAGCTTCACCGTCCGATGCCGCTCGATCAATTCGGCGGTGCGATCGACGGTTTCCGGTCGCCCGAGCACTTCGGCCTGCTCGACGGCCACGGCGAAGTGCTGCCAGTCCAGCGCCTCGATCTGCGCCAGAGAATCCACGCCCTTGCTGCGCGCGTCGATGAGGAGGCGGCAAGACCCCGTGAGCGTCCGGAGGTGGCCTTGCAACTCGCGCACCGTCTTGAGGGCTTTGTCGCGGGTCCGGTTCTCGGCGCGGCGCGCCATGCTGCCCAACAGCTTGTCGAACATCGTCAGGGTGGCGTCGGTCAGGCTTTCCTCAAGCCGGATGCCGGTTGCCGCCAGCGTCGCATGGCGGCGCAGGGCATTGAGTTCGCCAAGGTGCTGGGGTGTGATGCGGCTGCCTTCGTCCGCCAGCCTGTCAAAAGTCAAAGCCGGGATCATGTCGGCACGGGCGCGATCGAGGCCCAGCGCGCGGATATAGGCGAGCCGTTCGATCAGGCGCAGGATGTTGCGCGCTGCCGGCGATTGTGGCGCATTGCGCATCCAGGATAGCCATGTCGCGACCTGCCCCGGTCGTCGGGCCAGCAAATCGTCCAGGCCCTGAAGGGTGTCAGGCAGCAGGCCATTCGTGAGCACTTCATAGGTAAGCTGTTCGGCTTGCTGGCGCGCCCGCCGCAGCACCGCTTCGAGAATCGACGGAGAAGGCAGGAGGATCTGCAGGCGCCGGAGTTCATCGACGATGACGTCTGCCATCTGGCCGGGGTGTATGATGGTCTGCGCGATTGGGACCGAGAAGGCGACAACTTCACGGAAAGCGTTGCGGTCAAAAATCCTGAACCCGTGCGATCGTCGGATTTCGACGAGATGCTCGCGACGGGTCTGGTCCCGATGGGCATAATCCGCGAAGGCTGCCGGCGCGACGCCGAGTTGCTGCGCCACATAGGCGAGCACAGGAGCGGGCGGGACTTCGCCCGCTTCCAGCGCACGGCCAGGCCATCTCATATATAGCATGAGCATCGCATAGCCGAGCCGGGTGGCATCGCCGCGACGGCGGCCGACAATTTCCAGGTCGTCGCTGGTCAGCGTATAATGACGCGCGATCTCGCGCTCATCGAGCGGCGCGCCATAATGCCTCGCCCAGATTTCCAGGCTCACCAGTCGCCGTCTCGCCAAGCATCATCTCCTTCGCTTTGCGTGTCCGTCAGACGGTCCTCTGGCGGCCAACAGGAATATGTCCGTTAACTCTGGACCTGTAACGGCGATTCGGACAAGATCGCATAATGACGGGAAAACGGACAGGATCGGGCATCATGTGGCGCTGATCGGCTATGCGCGCGTCTCGACCGCAGACCAGAAGCTGTCGCTCCAGCTTGACGCGCTGAACACTGCCGGGTGCGACCGTATATTCGACGATCACGCATCCGGGGCAAAAGCCGATCGGCCTGGCCTAACCGAAGCGCTCGCCTATTTGCGCCCCGGCGACACGCTGGTGGTCTGGAAACTCGACCGCCTCGGCCGCTCGATGAGCCACCTGATCGAGAAGGTCGGCGAGCTTGCGGCGCGCGGCATCGGGTTCCGCTCACTCACCGAGAATATCGACACCACCACTTCGGGCGGCATGCTGGTGTTCAACATCTTCGGCTCGCTGGCCCAATTCGAGCGTGACCTGATCCGTGAACGCACTCATGCCGGCCTCAAGGCCGCACGCGAGCGGGGCAACAAGGGTGGTCGCCGGCCTGTCGTTACCCCCGACAAACTACGTAAAGCGCGGGCGCATATCGCAGCGGGCCTCACTGTTCGTGAGGCGGCGGCCCGGCTCAAGATCGGCAAAACCGCCCTATACAAGGCTCTGGAAAACGCGTGAAACCGCTGGCGATCAAGAACTCGTGGGTGCTGGTCACAGGGGCTTCGACCGGTTTGGGCAGAGCGTCCGCCCTCCGCTTGGCGGCATCGTACCAGGCCAAGCCCCTGATTGTTGGACGAAGGCTCGACAACTTGCGGGAGCTACAGACCGAAATTGACGAGCGGTTCAATGTGCCGTGCGAGATTATAGTGGCTGATCAACGTGAAATCGAGGGCAGGGAGAAAATCGCGGCTAAGGTTGCAGAATTGCAAGTAACAGCCGCTTTGTTGGTTGCCGGAATGACGAGCGTTGGTTCATTTGATGCAGGCCGTGCCGACACTTATGCCGAGGTAATTGAAACAAACATACTCGGTTTCACGGATTTGCTGGCTCGCCTGATTGCGATTTTCAGGGAGCAGCCGTTTGAATCCTCAGTAATCGCCGTGTCGAGCCTGGCGGGCGAAACATCCGTGCCCTTCCAAGCGGTCTACGGCGCGTCGAAAGCCTATGTGAGCACCCTCATGCGAGCGCTTTCCGTGGAGCTTGCCGGGACGGGAGTGAGTGTTGGGTCTTTTGCACCCGGTGGAATCGACACAGACATGGCTGCCCTCAGCGATTTGAAGTGGGGGAGGTTGGGTTTGATGGACGTTGACCGGTGCGCGGCCCATGCAGTCCACGCTCTGGTTTATCGGCAATCCTTCGCCATACCGGGGATGGGCAACCAGCTCACATATTTGGCGAGCAGGGTTCTACCTCGATCGTTGGTCAATCGGATTGCCGCCCTCCCATATCGGCGCCCGTAGGGCGGCACCACATAAAAGGGGCAGGAAAGCCTGCGAATAGCATCTGCTGGCATCGTACCGGATTTGTTCGCCCTTAGCGTGCAGATACGTCACTTTCGTGTAGTCACCCCT
>NZ_LSKQ01000053.1 GCF_001557115.1 Erythrobacter sp. CCH5-A1 | reverse complement strand
TAGAGCGTTTTCCGATCACTCTGGTTCATATCCACAAGATTTGAAGTAATTGGCGCATTCGTCCGGTTGGAAGATGTCGACGAGCCTGCCGATCAGGTCCCAGAGTCCGCGGACGGTGCGCTCGCCAGCCTTGCGCAGCATGGCCTTGAACCGGGAGAACGCCTTCTCGATTGGATTGAAGTCGGGGCTGTAGGGCGGGAGGAAGCGTAGCGTGGCACCGGCCGCTTCGACCTTTTCCTTTACCGCCATCCGTTTGTGGCTCGACAGGTTGTCCATGATGACCACGTCTCCGGGCTTGAGTTCGGGCACCAGCACTTGGGTGACATAGGCTTCGAACCAGTCGCCGTTGATCGGCCCGTCGAGCACCATCGGTGCGACCATGCCGGTCATACGCAGGCCCGCGACCAGCGTCGTCGTTTTGCGATGACCATGCGGGAAGCCCATGCGCAACCTTTCGCCCTTCGGGCACCGACCATGGCTTCGGGTCATGTTCGTAGCGGTCCACGTCTCGTCGATGAACACGAGGCGCTCAGGATCGAGATCGAGTTGGTCGTCGAACCAGCGCTGCCGCTGCCTCAGGACGTCGGGCCGGTCTTGCTCGATCGCGTGCCCGGACTTTTTTTACGCGTGATCCGGTGACGATCAAAGAACCGCCACAGCGTGCCGATCCCAACGCTGACGCCGCTTGCGGCAAGTCCGGACTGTATCTCGGCAAGCGTGATGTCGCCGTTCTCCTCCAGCATTGCCATGATCTGCTCGTGGTGGGCTTCGGTCTTCGATGAGCGCTGGTCGCCGCCAGGCTTTCTGGCAACGGCTCGACCGTGTTCTCGCGCAAGCTGGTGCCAGCGGATGGCGCTCGACACACTTACTCCAAAGCGAGCTGCAGCAGAACGGCGGCTCAGGCCACCATCAATCGCCGCAACAACCCGGTCACGTAAATCCTGGGAAAGCGCTTTCGACATCCAAGCCGGCCTCCTTCACCAGCTTGGACTCTGAATCAGAGATGCGCCCGAAACGGAATCCTCAGCGATTCAGCCACTGTGGAAAACGCTCTA
>NZ_LSKQ01000052.1 GCF_001557115.1 Erythrobacter sp. CCH5-A1 | reverse complement strand
CTTCCCGCCCCCATCGCCGCCGCCCTTGAAGAGCGCGGCTACGAGGCTGCCACCAGCGTGCAGGCCGCCGTTCTTCAGCCCGAAACGGCGGGGCGCGACCTTGTCGTCTCGGCCCAGACCGGCTCGGGCAAGACGGTGGCTTTCGGTCTGGCGATGGTGCCCGAACTGCTCGGCGAGGCCGAGCGGATCGGCTACCTCGAGGCCCCGCGCGCGCTGGTCATCACCCCCACGCGCGAGCTTGCCTTGCAGGTCAGCCGCGAGCTCGAATGGCTCTACGCCCGCACCGGTGCCCGTGTGGCTACGTGCGTGGGCGGCATGAACCCCTCGGCCGAGCGCAAGGTGCTGAACTCCGGCCCGGCGATCGTGGTCGGCACCCCGGGGCGCCTGCGCGACCATTTCGAGCGCGGGGCGCTGGACCTCTCGGGGCTAGCAGTCGCGGTGCTCGACGAGGCCGACGAGATGCTCGACATGGGCTTTCGCGAGGAGCTGGAGGCGATCCTCGATGCCACGCCCGACACCCGCCGCACGCTGCTGTTCTCGGCCACCATGCCGCGCCCGATCGAGGCGCTGGCGCGGCGCTATCAGCGCGAGGCGCTGCGCATCGCCACCATTTCCGAAGGCGGCCGCGGGCATGGCGACATCGCCTATCAGGCCGTCACCGTCTCCCCGCCGGAAGTCGAGAACGCGGTGGTCAACCTGCTGCGCTTCCACGAGGCCGAGACCGCGATCCTGTTCTGCTCCACCCGCGAGAAGGTGCGCCACCTCCACGCGACCCTGCAGGAGCGCGGCTTTGCGGTCGTGGCGCTGTCGGGCGAGCATTCGCAGTCCGAGCGCAATCAGGCCTTGCAGGCGCTGCGCGATGGCCGCGCGCGGGTGTGCGTTGCGACCGATGTCGCCGCGCGCGGGATCGACCTGCCGACGCTGAGCCTTGTCATCCATGTCGAGCTGCCGCGCGATGCCGAGACGCTCCAGCACCGCTCGGGCCGCACGGGGCGCGCGGGGCGCAAGGGGATCGCGGTGCTAATCGTGCCCTTCTCCGCCCGCCGCCGGACCGAGGCAATGCTCGGCCGCGCGCAGATCGCCGCCGAATGGCAGGACGTGCCGGGCCCCGAGATGATCGCGACGCGCGACCGCGAGCGGCTGCTGGAAAAGCTCCTCGCCCCGACCGAGTTCGACGAGGCCGACCGCGAGCTCGCCCAGCGCCTGCTCGCCGAACGCTCGCCCGAGGATATCGCCGCGATGCTCGTCCACGCCCACCGCGCGCGGATGCCCGAGCCCGAGGAGATCAACGCCAATTCGCGCGAGGCGGCCAAGGAACGCCACCGCCCCGGCTTCGAGGACACGGTGTGGTTCCGGATGGATATCGGCCGCAGCGACGGGGCCGACCCGCGCTGGCTGCTCCCCCTGATCTGCCGCCGCGGGCACATCACCAAGAACGAGATCGGCGCGATCCGCATCGGCCAGGCAGAGACCTATTTCCAGATCCCGCGCGCGCTGGCCGAAAAATATGCCGCCACCGCCGCGCGCACCGGCGAGACGCAGGGCGACGAGGAAATGGTGCGGATCGAGCGCTCCGACGCCGGCCCGCGCGAGGCGGCCCGCAGCAACCGCCAGCTGCGCCCCTCGCGCAGCAATGCCGACAACGCCTTCGTCAAGGCCAAGCCGCCCGCGCGCGGGTTCGCCAAGCCCGGAAATGGGCCCAAGCCGGGAAAGCCCGCACACAAGCACAAGCGCAAGTTCAAGCACTCCTGACGCCGCCATGCGGCAGAAAGAGATTATTAAGTAATAGGTTACGCGAAGTTGTTCCTCTACAGAGAGGAGCAAATCAATGCAAGCAAATGGCTATCTGCCACCAGCGAAAGAAGCCCCGAATCATTCGCTGCCCCAATCCGGTGATGGGCGTGGGATTGGTGAAAAGGCAAAGCCGTCCAACCGGGTTCGGCTCAACGGCAACATTGCCCGGCGCAAACCGGGCAAGCGCATTCGCGAGTATTGGGATATCGACCTGCCGGGCTTTGGCCTGCGGGTAAATCCCGGCGGCAGGCGGACTTGGTTCGTGCTGTTCCGCCAGCGCGGCAAGCTGCGGCGGGTGTCGCTCGGTACCTCCCGCGACATCTCGCCTGCCACGGCCCGCCGCCTCGCGCGGGCGAAACTGGCGGAGGTCGTGCTAGACGGTCTGCCAACACGTCAGAAGGCACGAGCTGCACAGAAGAGCGATGCGCCCTTGCTGCGCGACTACGCCGAACGTTTCTGGGCTGACTATTCGCGACACTGGAAACCATCGACCCGAAAGCGCAACGAGAGCGCCATCTTCAAGGAAATCCTCGGCGCATTCGGCGACCGGCGGATCGACGATCTGGCCAAGGGTGACATCCTGTTCTGGCGCGACAGCTTCGTCGAGCGCCCCGGCGTGTTCAATCGCACCTTGCCGGTGTTCTCTGTAATGATGGGCTATGCCGAACGCCTCGGCCTGCGACCGCGCGGCTCCAATCCCTGCAAGGGCACGCCCCGTTACAAGCGTAAACCGATGGAACGGTTTCTATCACCGCACGAATATGCGCGGCTTGCCACGGCATTGCGGGACTATGAGGCCGAGCAGCCGCTCTATGTCGCGGCGATCCGTCTGCTGGTCTACACTGGGGCGCGTTGCGGCGAGATCGAGCAACTGCGCTGGGAATGGGTGCAGGAACCGCGCCTCATGTTGTCTGACAGCAAGACTGGCGCGAAGATCTTTTATCTCAACCGGCAGGCCGTGGATGTGATCGCTGCCTTGCCTGACCGCAAGCCGACCGGCCTGTTGTTTCCGTCGTTTCGCAATCCCGACAAACCAATCACGCTTGGCATCCATTGGTCGAAGATTCGCAACCGTGCGGCCTTGCCGGACGTGAGGCTGCATGACCTGCGCCACAGCTTTGCCTCGGTCGCGATCCGCGACAATATTTCCCTAATGGTGATCGGCAAGCTGCTGGGACACGCGCTAGCGGAAACCACGACCAGATATGCGCATCTGTCCGACGAGATCGTCGCCGATGCAGCGGAGCGCGTATCCGGCTCCATCGCGCGCCTGATCGGAGTCGGGCAATGAACGCGCTGACCCTAAGGGGGATCGTCGCTGAGGAACTGGGCAGTCTCCGGCTCCATGTTATCGGCAAGTGCGGTGGCCTGGGTGAACTGCGCAAAACCTGCTGGACCCGCGAACTGCCCGGCTTCGGGACGCGGCATTATGCCAGCGGGCGCAAGGTTTACATCGTCCAGGCGCGGATGGAAGGGCGCACCCGCACCGTGACGATCGGCAATGCCAAGGTGCTCAGCCGTGCGCAGGCAAAGGATGTTGCGCGCCGCGTCCTGCTCCGTGCTCAGACCGGCGACAATCCGGCAGAGGAGCGCAAACGGCTGCGCAAGGTTCCGTCCTACCGCGACTTTCTCAAGACCTATTGGGAGCGCGTATCGCCTAAGTGGAAACCGTCCACGCTCTACACCCACCGCTACTACAAGCGGAAATACCTCGACCGGGCCTTCGAAGGCCTGTTCCTCGACGAGATCGAGGAACGCCATGTGCAGGAATGGTTCAATCGGATCACCAACACGGGCGGACCTGGCGCGGCCAATCGCTGCAGTGAAATCCTGCGCGCCATGTTCAACAAGGCCGAGCAATGGGGCGTTCGGCCCGAAGGCTCGAACCCCTGTCTCTACATCCGCAAGAACAAGGGGCGGAAGTGCGAGCGCTTCCTGTCCGATCAGGAGTTCAGGCGGATCGGCGAAGTGCTTTACCGGCACGGCAAAACCTTCCCGCTGCATTGCGCGGCAATCAGCCTTTTGATCCTGACCGGCTGCCGTAAGTCGGAGATTGCATGCCTCAAATGGAGCGAAGTACGAGGGCGGCGCTTGCTGCTGACCGACAGCAAGACCGGCCCGCGCACGGTCTGGCTGGCCGAGGCGGCAGCCACGATCCTCCACGCGCTGCCGCGCCGGGAGAAGCAACGCTATGTCTTCTGGAACCTGGCCACCCAGCGCCCGATTACCGACATCGGCAACCTTTGGAGCAAGCTGCGTGACGAGGCGGGGCTACACGGCGTCCGCATCCACGATCTGCGGCACAGCTTTGCCAGCCACGCCGCCGCCCATTCGGAAACTCTGCCGATGATCGGCAAGCTGCTGGGCCATGCCGATGTGCGCACGACGACCCGCTACGCTCACCTTGACGATGGTCATGTCATCGAGGCAGCGCAGCGCATCGGCGACCTGATCGAGCAAAACATGAGCGGCTCATATTCATTGAGCCGTAACACCAAGTATGATAGTGGGCCGTTGCTGCATGACTGAGAACCCGCGCATCCGCATCTACGCCAACCGCTGGTTCGCCAAGTTCGCGGCAAAGGAAAAAATCAGCGATGCCACGCTTGCTGATGCCGTGCATCGGGCAGAGACCGGCCTGATCGATGCCGATCTTGGCAGCGGCCTCATCAAACAGCGCATCGCGCGCCAGGGCGGAGGCAAGTCGGGCGGGTATCGCTCGATCCTGATCTTCCGCTCGAGCGAGCGGGCCATATTCGTGTTTGCCTTCGCCAAGAGCGACAAGGCGAACCTGAGTGCGGCGGAGCTGAAGGTCTATCGCAAGGCGGCCAGCATCATGCTTGAGCTGGGCGAGGACCAGATCGAAACCGAAGTTGAAGCAGGCCGATTGGTCGAGGTGAAAGACGATGAGCAAGGCTAAGGCAAAGACCTACAAGAGCGAGGCGATGGCCGCGGTCCACGAGATGATGGAAGGCCTCCACGACGCGGGCAGCATCGACAAGCGCACCATGCGTGAGTTCAATGAGACCTGCCTTGCGCCTGCGCCAGTTCTGTCGCCGGACGAGATCAAGGCGATTCGCGAAGCGGAGCGTGTATCGCAGCCAGTATTCGCGCGCTATCTCAACGTATCGAAGAACCTTGTGTCGGACTGGGAGCGCGGAGCGAAGAAGCCGGGAGGTCCGGCACTCCGGCTGTTGTCGATAATCCAGCGCAGCGGGCTTGATGCGGTTGCATGACAGCGCTGGTTCGATAGCCATTCGCCCCTCCTCCCCGCACAGAGTCTAAATTACTAAAAATCTATGGTAATCAGCGTCTCAATAAATAGAAGGAATTACCCAATATAGTTTTCGATGATCAACGGGGGCTACCTTCAACAATGAAACGGATATCAACCCTCCTTTGGCGTTCGTCACCGCCATCATATCCAACAATTGGGCGTCGGTCGCCGTATCCAGCAAGGCCGAATACGTCTTGCCCTTGGGCATTTTTCAGTGCGAACAACTCCGGGTAAACTTGTGTCCCGATCTTCAGGATTGACCCCGCACGCTCCGTAGAAAGACACCAATTGTCGCATGATCCGCTGGCGATGTTGGCATCTGCGTGGCCTTCGATCATTACTGTCTCGAACAGGACCTTGGGCCGGACACAGGTCGAACCAGCGCTTTGCGATGAAGGCTTGCATCCTACACGGCGTGGATGCTCGTTTGTGCAAAGAACACGATTGTCAGAACTCTTCACATAACACGGTAATGTTTGCGACAATTCTAAGAGCATCAAATCAATAACTGACCGTCCCTGAGCATTCAGCTGTGTTGCGCTGCTGTCGAACATGTTCTTGCTCGGAAGCCGGATTATGCCATCCTTATCAATGGCAATGCTCACTCCTTCTCCTTGTTTGCTGTTTATTGCCTCCACGATGCCGTTGAGCAGGGCAGCACGTTCTCGTGCAGCTTCAGCAGCAGGGTCCGATTGTTTCTCCTTGATAGCAGCGACGACAAAGAAGAGAAGGACGACGCCGACTGCGCCCGCCATGAGATCAGCGATCGCAATCCATTCGTTCTCCTTCTCCCGCATCATTATGTCTCGCTCTCATCACCATGGGACAAAATGACCTGCTCGGTTCTGGACAAGTTGGCCAGGCGAGCAGCAAGCTTCTGAAGTTCCGTCACCTGTTGTGAGATGCGGTGCACATCCGATGCAATCCGATCATCACGCGAGATCGCGCTCTGCAATGCACCTGTCAGCCTGGCTAGCTGATCGGCCTCGGTTTTCATGAAGTCCTTCAACTTCTCGCCACTCTCTAGACTGATATTCGCCAGGTCCTGGATGACGAGCGCATCCCTTTGCATACGCGTCACATTTTCTTTTACTTCGCGTGAGAGTCTGTTCACAGGCTCGCTTAACCTTGTTGCAGCTAGAAGGAGAGCCGACACGGCCTCTTGTGTCTGCGCAACAGCATGACTCTGATCTTCGATGGACGTCTTGATGTCTTGACTCATTTCTTTCATCGTCTCGCCAACCGAATTCTGAAGTTTATTCATTGTAATTTCAATTTCATCGGTTGATGATTTCATGCTGCCAGCCATCTGATCCATCTGGCGACCGATAGTATTGCTCATACCTTCTATTGCGGCTCCGAGATCAGACTTTATCCCGCCCAAGGTCTCGTCAACCTTGTTTCCAAATGCCTGTATCTCGCCACTGAGGCCGTTAGCTGCTCCTTCGAGTGCGTTTGATGCACTTGACATTGTCTCCGCCGAGCTTTTCATGAGCTGGGCCGCAGCGGCCATCTCGGAAGCGGAAGCGCGAATTTTACCCATGTTTTGTTCGTTCGCAGAGACGAAGTGCTCTATTCCCTCGCTAATTTTCTTGAGGAAAGGTATCGAGCTTCGCTCAGAGTGCTGAATTTGCTCTTTAACGGCCGTTGTTAGACGTTCCATGAAGCGTCGGTCATTGATCCTAGAGGTCGTTCTCTGTCTCGTGATATTGGTTATACAGAAATTAAGACGTTGGCTTTCCCAATCCTTGAGCTTTGAGGTGATCCTCACGAAAAGAAAGAATATAATGCCCCATGTCGAGGTTTTGAATTTTGCGCCCAAGCCGATGAGAACCTGTTCGATTTCCGCACTACTACTATTTGCGTTCTCGAAGACTTGACTTGCAGCGTCTAGCGATATCCCTAGGCCAATAAACGTGCCAAGCAGCCCCGCTACAAGCAACAGGCTTGGCAGAATCGAACACCAACGCTCTGATGGATGTGCGATGGCCTCGCTGATGTCGGCAATCGAACCATAATCATCACTCTTCAGATCTTCCCATTTCGTTTTCCAGTTTTTTTCATTGGCGTTTGCTGACGTCCAAGCAAGCACGCCGAAAGCTGATATCGCCATCAACGAAACAAGAATTATTGGCAGCCATTCTCCCTGTTGAAACCAAAGAAAATGGGCAATCGCGCCAGGTGACATCGAATAGGACGGGACATCTGCGGCCATGCTCATTCTTCCCCGGCTGAGTTTGACAGATCGTCCGGCTTATCGTGATCAGACTCAACTCCGTTCGCGCCGCCAATAGGGTCTTCATTATCATCCTTGATTTCAGGCGCAGCGCTATCGGTCTCGGACTGCGCGTCGCCCTCCGCCTCGTCGGTCTCGTCGTCATGGCCGCTTCCGAATTCCAGACGCATCATCCGCTGCTTGTAGGCCTCCTGATAGAGCAGCGCGAAGCGATCGATCTTATCGGCTATCTCTCTTGGTCGAATGTCGGACCAAGCCACACCCTTTTCGATGAACCCGATCAGGAGAGGCGCAATTTCGAGCGCTGTCTTGGTCTCAATGTCGTCTAGGTCCGCCGCCAGGGCATCGTCGCTCTTTTGTACTTGGAGCAGTACCCCTTCGCCGGCATGCTGATAACGGCTCATCGTCTCAGCTCGTTCGAGAGCTTCATCAGCCAATTCCTGCGCCATCTCGACTTCGGCTTCAACGTTCGCAATCTGAACGCTGATTGCGTCCTTTTCCTCTTGGGACATGCTTGGCCTTAGTTTCGAACTAAGAATGGCTCGCCGGTGAAGGAGGGCCGACACCTTACCCGCCTCCGCTTTGTAGAGTCGATCCAGTTCCACAGATCGCGCCGCCCAGGCGATAAGGAGCTTCTCGAAGACGAAAGGAAACAGTCTGCTCCCGTACTCAGCCTCTATGATGTCGTTAAGCATCGCGAGCTTTTCTTCATCAAGCTGGCCACCATGGCCGAGCATAGCCGATCCCATCTCCACAATCAGAAAGTCGGCTTCCGTCAATCTGCCGAAATCCTCGGTGTTTCGAAGCCGAAGTTCTGCCAGTTCGAGCAAGCTTTGAGCTGCCTGCAGACGCAGATATTGATCGAAATTGTCCATATCTGTTTGTTCGAGCGCCTGGGCCACTCCCGCTCTGGCAAGTTCGAAATCGATGAACATCGCGAGTAGCAGCAGAGTGTGGGCCTCATCGGGGTTGGCAGCCATCATTTCGGCTGCCTTCTCCCGAAGCAAGTCACGTTTCCGTCTGGCCCCCCCCCACTCGTCTTTCCGAATGAACCGATCAACGACCTTCGTGATCATGTCGATCGTCCAACGGACCGCCTTCTCGAGCGCCGCCGCGATCGGGGTCACGAAGAACTTCAGCGCCAGATCCAGGAGCTTGTCGACCGCGTGTACAAAGGCATTAAGTCTCGGGTGTGCCGAAGTCGCTGATTTCAGAAATGCGAGAATGGGTTGGCCGACTGCTTGAAGATAGGGCTTGACCGCTGTCCAAGTTCTTTTGACGCTATCAACGAAGCTGTGCCCATGATCTGCAATCACGATTGCTGTCTTGATCAACGCCTCCTTCGCGGCCGATAACGCTGCATTGACAACGCGCTTGCCTACACTGACGATTTTCTTTCCAGTATCAACTGCATAGCGAATGCCGCTTTGCACAGCACTACCAAGAACGGACAGAACAGAGCGGCCCCAACTCCTCATCGCTTCCCACATCGCAGGCCTCCTATTGCATATTCAGGTTTCGTTTCAGCGAACCAGCGTTGTCGGGGTCGGTATCTTCCGGCTTGGCCGCCTGCTCTTGCTTGCGATATCGCCGCCTGATAGCTTCGATCGCCCCGACGACATGTCGGCTTTCAAGCCGAAAGTCAGTTACACCGGATTGCGCCTCCATCAGGACTGAGGGAAGAGCCCGCCTCATGGAATGCAAGATGTCGCGACCGGACAATCCTTGTGAGGCTCTCACTGCGTCTTCGATGATTTCGTTACGGTCTCCGGCAAGGGGTATCCCGCTTACAAGCATCTTCGACCACAGACCGCGTCTCTCTTTTATGTCCGGAAGGGCGAAATACACCTGGTGCGTGATGCGGCTCAGGATCGCATCATCGTAATCACGGGAGAAATTGGTCGCAAATACAACAAGGCCCTGATGCTTGTTTAGCTCGGTCATAAAGGTGTTTCGGGTCGCATTAATGTCGTTATCTATACCTTGCGACACTGCGATACGGCGTCCAAGCAAAGCATCTGCTTCGTCGAAAAACAGCAGGGCACCCTCCTCGTAAGCCAATTCGAAGGCAGCCTGGATGTTTTTCGCCATCTCGCCCTTCAAGCTGCTTTCCAGGTCCGCTATGTTGAGCGCTAGGAAGGTCATGTTGAGCGATCCGGCCAGCGCTTCAGCTGCCATTGTTTTCCCGGTTCCAGGTGGCCCATGAAAATTCACGGTTGCTGCACGACCCAACGGGTCGACTTCAGCAAATCCCCAGTCCGTGTAAATCGTCTCGTGATGCATAAACAGAGATATACACTCCTCAAGCGCCTGAGATGTCTCAGGGCCGATAATGAGATCTCGCTTGATTTTAAATCTTGGCGCTTTGACCATGAAATGGCTGCGCTGGCGCACATTTTTCCGAAGCCCATCATTCATTTGTGCGGCCCTTCATCGCATCAAATACTATTCAAAGTAGGGAATAATTCTGAGGGAGTCGCTAGACAGAAAACCCGTATTTCTCTTTGAGATATACTTTCAATTCCGCCGTTGGCTCCTCACCATAGCAGGACGCAAGAACGTCGCCGAAATGATCGATGTCGATCGCACCGTCGCCCTCAATCGCAGCCATGAACGCTGATTCGCGATTCTCGCGGACATAGACGAAATAGATCGCCCAGCGCCCCGTCGTGTCCTTAGCGCGAATTCGGTGCACCATGTGCCCCTGTGAGCCGATCAGTCGGTCAAGATACGAATCAGGCATTCGCGTCCCTTTGCTCCAAAAGCGCTCCCCGGACCTTGTAGCGCGCCATATAGCAGTCGAACTCGGGCTTCGCCTTTGAACTTCCCGCGTTCGCCAGCAGTGCGTGCAATGCCTCGACGGGCACCGACAGACGATCCCCTTTGCCCAAGGATTTCCGTAAGTCGCCTTTGGCACTCGCATCGACAAGGAGATAGACGCTGTATTCCCCGCGCATGTCGACGATGGACCCATAGTCGATGACGAGTGGTTCACCGGGCTCGATCGGTCCGCGCGGCGGCGACCAACGGACGAGGTTCTCCCAGGGTTCGTCCCAGCACAAAGGACCCGCGCGCGGCGTCATGCTGCTCGGACGGGGATCACGGATCGTAACCCCCCAGATCTCACACGGCTCCTTGGAGACGAAATCGAGTCCCACGATAGGCTTGTCACCAGCTCGAAAGGTGATCGGCTCGCGCTCCCAAGGCGGTTGTTCGGGCTGGACTTGCGCACCGCCGAACCGAGTTAGCCCTTCACCGCGCTGCCGACCGCGTAAGAATGCGACCGCCTTTTCTCGATCGCAAACATTGCGAAGGCCGTGAAGGTACTTCATTGCTCTATCGTGAAGAATGTCGTTGCTGATTTCCTGATCAGTGAACTTGAGAAGACTTGCCAGTCGCCCAGCAAACTCGAGCGACGGCAAGGCGAGGTCCACGGCTCGTAGCGAGGCATTGCCTGGCTTTTGGGTCATCATGAAGGCGATACAAGGCGCATCAAACCGCGAGGACTGATAGCCCGTCAGATCATCGACCGAAAATCCGGCAAAGAAGTTCATTATTTGTGCTGTCGCAGCCGCATCCTCTGAAGAGAAGCTGGTTTGCCCATTCTTTTTCCTACTCCAGTTTACCGCTGATCCCTGCTGGTCACCGAAGAGCAGCCTAGCGAAGATATTGTCAGGCCATGCCGTTTTGGTCATGCCTACCATGTCACGGAAGAGATCAAATTTTGCGGTGAAATCCGGGATGGCCTGCTCATAGAAGCCAATACCGACAAGTGCATGCGCCGCCCGCCCGACAGTTTGGCGATAGGCTGCGTTCGTGGGGTCGATCACGTCTCGTGCTCCGCGTTCGTAACGCAGACAGTCTGGCGAATTCCTCCTGTTCTGCAATAACATTGAATTGCGCACACAAATTGGCTGCTCTAGTTTCCCTGCATGCAAATGGATGCGATAGCCCCCCCCCGAATCGCGCTTCTGATTGCTCAAGAGGTCTACAAGGTCGGCAGCGGCTTTGCACAACTCCAGACACCTGTCGCAGGCGTATTGGCACTGGCAGAGCAGCTCGAAACATGCGGTTTTGAGGTTACAGTTTTCGGCGACGAGCCAAATCGCAACGACCCGCACTCGCTGGACGATTTGGTCACAGCCTTTGAAACCTTCGCGGCACGGGCGGAGGAACTCAAAGACGCAATCGTGTTCTTCTACTTTGCTGGTCACGGCATCGCGCACGGCGATGACTACTTCATGCTGTGCGAGTCGGCATCTTTGCAGAGCTTTCGAGCCGGGGGGCTCGATCTCGGTCGCGTTGCGCATCGACTGGACCGGCATGATGACGGCTTCACGATCATTGTTGCCGATGCATGCCGCGATCATGCATTCCCGACAGAAACCGAGCAGCTGCGGCGCGGGTTGGCGGGGCCTGCGATGGAGGAGATCTTGTCGCGCCGCCGACTGGGCCTTACGCGCGGGATCGTAGCCATCGCCGCTGCGGATGGCGAAGTCGTTCTTGATGATGCAGGTGGGATCGGCATGAGTCTGTTCACCGCAGAGTTGATCAAATCGCTGCGGACGCCTCTCTCACCCGCTAGCGCTGTCCTACTAACCTCTCTTATTCATGAGGGTGCGTTTGCAGGCTACCCGGCGCCGGCGGTGC
>NZ_LSKQ01000051.1 GCF_001557115.1 Erythrobacter sp. CCH5-A1 | reverse complement strand
CGAACAGGCCCACGAGCTGGATCTTCTCAAGGTTTTCCGGGCCGAGAACGAGCGGTTGCAGGCGATCATTGATGCGCTGATGCGTCATCGTTTTGGCCGCAAGTCTGAACAGCTCGACTCGGAGCGGTTCGAGCTTGCGCTCGAGGAAGTTGAGGCCGCACTCTCGCAGGCTGAGCTCGCCAGGAGCAAGGCAAGCAAGGCTTCGAGCGAACGCCCGCGCAAGACCAACCGCGGATCTCTGCCCGCCCATCTCGAGCGGATCGAGCAGGTCTTCGATGTCGAGGAGAAGGCTTGCACGTGCTGCGGCGGCGCGCTGCACCAGATCGGCGAGGATTTGGCCGAACGCCTTGATGTCGTCCCCACCACCTTCCGCGTGCTGGTCACCCGGCGCCCGCGCTATGGCTGCCGCTCATGCGAGAGCGCGGTTGTGCCGGCTCCGACGCCGGCTCGGATCGTCGAAGGCGGCATCCCCACCGAAGCGCTGATCGTGCAGGTGCTGGTGTCCAAGTATGCCGATCACCTGCCGCTCTACAGGCAGGCGCAGATCTATGCCCGGCAGGGCATCCAACTGGACCGCTCCACCCTTGCCGACTTGGTCGGCAGGGCAGCCTGGTATCTGCGCCCCTTGCGCGACCATATTCTCGAGCGATTGCGAAGCTCAGAGCGGCTGTTCGCCGACGAGACCACCGCGCCCGTGCTCGATCCCGGGCGCAAGCGGACGAAGACCGGCCAGATCTGGGCCTATGCCTGCGATGACCGACCTTGGGGCTGCAGTGACCCGCCGATGGTCGCCTATGTCTACGCTGCCGATCGCAAGACCGAGCGACCCGAGGCGCATCTCCAGGGCTTTGCAGGCATCCTGCAGGTCGACGGCTATGGGGCATACGCTGCGCTGGCCCGGCGTCATCAGCAGATCCGCCTTGCGTTCTGCTGGGCGCACGTGCGCCGCAAGTTTTACGAGCTGGCCGAGAGCTCGCCCGTGGCCGCCGACGTGCTGCGCCACGTTGCTTCCCTCTACGCCATTGAGGACGAGATCCGCGGCCTATCTGCTGACGAGCGCCGCGACGCGCGTGATCAGCGCAGCCGGCCGATCGTCGACGACCTGCACAAGTTCCTCGAAGCACGCGGCCGGCAGGTCAGCGCCAAGAGCCGCCTCGGGGAGGCG
>NZ_LSKQ01000050.1 GCF_001557115.1 Erythrobacter sp. CCH5-A1 | reverse complement strand
GCGCTACTACCGCCCCGCCGATGTCGAACTGGTCGAGACCATCGACCGGCTGGTCAACCGCGAGGGCTATACCCTGAAAGGCGCCGAGGCGGTGCTGCGCGCCGCCGCCAAGTCCCCGCTCGACCGCCGCAAGGAAGACCGCCGCGCGGGCGACCGCCGTGCCGACGCCGGTCCCGACGCGGCGCCGGGCGTGCGCATCGCGGTTGCCGAGGGGCCGGACATGGCCGAGGTGATTGCGGGGTTGAAGGCGGTGCGGGCGAAGCTCGCGGCGGCGCTGGAGGCCTAGGGGCTACTCCGCCGCCAGCAGCGCGGCTTCGCCCAGGTCCACACTGACCAGCCGAGAGACGCCCTTTTCCGCCATCGTCACCCCGAACAATCGGTGCATCCGGCTCATCGTCACCGCGTTGTGGGTAACGATCAGGTAGCGGGTGGTGGTGGTGGCGACCATCGATTCGAGCAGGTCGCAGAAGCGCTCGACATTGGCGTCGTCGAGCGGCGCGTCGACCTCGTCGAGCACGCAAATCGGCGCGGGGTTGGTGAGGAACAGCGCGAAGATCAGCGCGGTCGCCGTCAGCGCCTGCTCGCCGCCTGACAGCAAGGACAGCGATTGCAGCCGCTTGCCCGGCGGCTGGGCGTAGATTTCTAGGCCCGCCTCCAGCGGATCGTCCGAATCAACCAGCGCAAGGTGCGCCTGCCCGCCTTCGAACAGGCGGGTGAACAGCACGCGGAAATGCCCGTCGACCGCCTCGAAAGCCGCGCGCAGCCGCTCGCGGCCCTCGCGGTTCAAGTTGCCGATCGAACCGCGCAGCCGGGCGATGGCCTCGACCAGTTCGGCCTGCTCCTCGGCGGATGAACCATGCTCGCCTTCGATCCGGGCGAGTTCGTCGGCGGCCACGAGGTTGACCGGCCCGATCCGCTCGCGCGCGGCGGTGAGCTTTTCGAGTTCCTCGGATTCCTGCTGGGCCTGTGCGAGGTCGTTCTCGTCGAAGCCAAAACGTTCGCCGAGCAGCGGCGGCGGGCACTGGAAGCGCTCGCCCGAGATGCGGGCCATTTCGGTGCGGCGCAGTTCCTCGTTCTCGGCGCGCGCGGCAAGGCTGGCGCGGGTCTCGCGGGCTTGCGCCAAGATTTCGGTGCATTGCGCTAGGGCTGTGTCGGCGGCGCGGGCTCGCCCCTCGGCCTCGCGCATCGCCGCATCGGC
This sequence comes from Erythrobacter sp. CCH5-A1, assembly GCF_001557115.1. Taxonomy (GTDB): domain Bacteria; phylum Pseudomonadota; class Alphaproteobacteria; order Sphingomonadales; family Sphingomonadaceae; genus Erythrobacter. The sequence goes on along the minus strand of NZ_LSKQ01000050.1, from coordinate 70 downwards.
TCCTGCGAGCTCGGCGGCGAGGCGGGTGCGGGTCGCCTCGCCGCCGAGCTCGCAGGAGCCGATGCGGCGA
>NZ_LSKQ01000005.1 GCF_001557115.1 Erythrobacter sp. CCH5-A1 | reverse complement strand
GGACCTGCGGCACCCCCGCCGCGCGGATGCCGCAGGTCCCGCGCGAGGTGGTCAAGGCCCGCGCCGCCGACCTGCGCGCAAGCGCCGCTGCCCGCCGCGCCGCGTGGCTTGCAAGCCTTGTGGGCGAAACCCTGCCGGTCCTCGCCGAACGCGGCGACACCGGCTATGCCCCGAATTTCGCCCCTGTCGCCCTGCCCCCCGGCGCGGCGGCAGGCACGATCATCGACGTGACCCCATCGGGCCTGAGGGAGGGCCTGCTCGCATGAGTGAAACCAGCTGGACGCAGCGCCTGTTCGGCGGCTTCGCCAAGACCTCCGAGCGGCTGAGCGCCAATCTGCCGACCGCGAGCGGCGGCACCGCGAGGCTCGACGACAAGACCCTCGACGAGGTCGAGGACGCGCTGATCCTCTCCGACCTCGGCCCCTCAGCCGCCGCCCGCATCCGCGCGCGGCTGGCGGACAAGCGCTTCGGGCTCGAGATCACCAGCCGCGAGCTGAAGGAAGCCGTGGCCGAGGAAATCGCCGCGATCCTGCGGCCCGTGGCAAAGCCCCTTGAAGTGACCGCCTTCCCGCGCCCGCAGGTGATCCTCGTGATCGGGGTCAACGGGAGCGGCAAGACCACCACCATCGCCAAGCTCGCGCATCTGTTCCAGGAGGACGACTACGGCGTGCTGCTGGCGGCGGGCGACACGTTTCGCGCTGCCGCGATCGGCCAGCTGGCGACATGGGCCGGGCGCATCGGCGTCGATCTGGTGCGCGGTCCCGAGGGGGGCGATCCGGCTGCGATCGTGTTCGATGCGGTCAAGCAGGCTACCGACACCGGCATCGACGCGCTGATCGTCGACACCGCCGGACGCCTCCAGAACAAGCGCGAGCTGATGGAGGAACTGGCGAAAATCCGCCGCGTCCTCGGGCGATTGAACCCCGAGGCGCCGCACGACGTGGTGCTGGTGCTCGATGCGACCAACGGCCAGAACGCACTCTCGCAGATCGACGTCTTCAAGGAGGTCGCGGGGGTCACCGGCCTGATCATGACCAAGCTTGACGGCACCGCGCGCGGCGGCGTGCTGGTCGCCGCGGCCGAGCAATATGGCCTCCCCATCCACGCCATCGGCGTCGGCGAGAAGATGGAGGACCTGCGCCCCTTCGATCCCGACCTCGTCGCGCGCGTGATCGCGGGGGTGGCATGATGGCCGAGGGCGAAGGCAAGAAGGCCGCCGGAAGCTGGCTCAATGTCGCGGTCGACTACGGCCCGCTCTTGGTGTTCCTCGGCGTCTACCGCTGGATGTCGCCCAAGGAGACCAGCGCGGCGGGCGAGATCATCGCCATCATCTACGGCACGGGGGCCTTCATGGCGGCCTCGGTCGCGGCGCTGCTGGTGTCGAAATGGCGGCTCGGCAAGGTCTCGCCGATGCTGTGGTTCTCGACCGCGCTGATCATGGGATTCGGAAGCCTCACCATCTTCTTCGGCGACCCGACCTTCGTGCAATTGAAGCCCACCATCATCTACGCGAGCTTCGGCGTGCTGCTGCTGGGCGGCTTTCTCATGGGCCGCGCGCTGCTGAAAATCCTGCTCGAAGCCGCCTTCGAGGGGCTGTCCGACGAGGGCTGGCTCATGCTGTCGCGCAACTGGGGGGCGTTCTTCCTCGTCCTTGCGGTGCTCAACGAGGCCCTGCGCGCGCAGCTCGATTTCGAAGGCTGGCTGTGGGCCAAGATCTGGGTGTTCCTGCCGCTGACCTTCCTCTTCACCTTCAGCCAGCTTCCGCTGCTCTGGCGGCACGGCATGAGCTTCGAGGACACCGACGAGGCGCTGAAGGACGAGCCGCCGACGGGATAATGGCGAAGATTCCGCAGAACCGCCCGGTCCCGTTCCCGCTGGTAACCGCGCTGGCAGCCGGCGGGGTCATGCTCTGGGCTTGGCTCGGCTCCGATGACCGGCCCGAGGGTTGTTACCGGATCGACGCAGGCACCTATCTTTCCATCGCCTATGGGAAGGTGCGCCTGATCGGCAAGCACCCCGCAGAGGCACGGATCCTCGCCTTCGATCGCGCGCGCGGATGGGTTCTCGATCTGGACCGCGAACTTGTTTACGATCCGGCCTTCCCCGCCGATGCGCGGTTCGAGCAGGGTGCGTCGGCATCGCGAGCGAAATCGCTGGTCATCGACGAACGCTTCGGTGAGGCTCCGGGGATAATCTTCCACCCCCGGCCAGGCGTGGATGTGCGCTTCCCTGAAGTGGCCTGCGACACTGTGCCGAAAGCCGGTCCGACGGGGGCCTAAATCTCCACCTGGCTCCCCAGCTCGACCACGCGGTTGGTCGGCAGGCGGAAGAAGGCCATCGCGCTCGCGGCGTTCCTCAGCATCCACGCGAACAGCTTCTCGCGCCAGATCGCCATGCCGGGCTTGCTCGAGGGCAGCAGGGTCTGGCGCGACAGGAAGAAGCTCGTCTGCATCATATCGAAAGCGCCATCGCACAGGTCGAGCGTGCTCAGCAGCTTGGGCACATCGGTCTCCTCGAGGAAGCCGCAATAGATCGTCACCCGGTAGAAGCCATTGCCGAGGCTTTTGCACTCGTAGCGGTTCGCCTCCTCGACATAGGGCATGCCGCGCACCTGCACGGTGAGGATCAGCACGCGTTCGTGCAGCACCTTGTTGTGCTTGATGTTGTGGAGCAGCGCGCTCGGCACGCCCGAATTGCTCGAGGCCATGAACACCGCCGTCCCCGGCACGCGGGTCGAGGAATTGTGCGCGCTCTTGGCGAAGATCTCGATCGGCAGCGTGCCCTCGGCCATGCTCGCGCGCATCAGCTCGCGGCCCTTGGACCAGGTGGTGAGCAGGGTGAAGATGATCCCGCCGATCAGCAGCGGGACCCACCCGCCCTGCGGCACCTTGATGAGGTTCGCGCCGAAATAGGCGATGTCGACGATCAGGAAGGCGATCACCAGCGGCAGGCCCTTCCACAGCGGCCACTTCCACAACGAGAACAGCACGGCGGCGAGCAGCAGCGTGTCGATGAACATCGCACCAGTCACCGCGATGCCGTAGGCTGCGGCCAGGTTGCTGGAGGACTGGAAGAACAGCACCAGCAGGATCACCATCACCATCAGCGCCCAGTTGATCGCCGGGATGTAGATCTGCCCCGCTGCCGCGGCGCTGGTGTGGCGGATCTCCATGCGCGGGATGAAGCCCAGCTGGATCGCCTGCTGGGTCAGGCTGAAGGCGCCCGAGATGACCGCCTGGCTGGCGATGATCGTGGCGAACAGCGCGAGGATGATCACCGGCACGCGCACCATGTCGGGGATCATCAGGAAGAACGGGTCCTTGATCAGCGCCGCGGCCTCGGCGGGCGAGGATTGCGAGAGGATCAGCGCGCCTTGGCCCATGTAGTTGAGCATCAGCGCGGGATAGACGAAGGTCAGCCACGAGATGCTGATGGGCTTGCGGCCGAAGTGGCCCATGTCGGCATAGAGCGCCTCGGCCCCGGTCACCGCCAGCACCACAGAGCCCAGCGCGACAAAGGCGACGAAGCCGTCGGTCGCGAAGAACTTGAGCGCGTTGAGCGGATTGATCGTCGCGAGGATGATCGAGGGATCGGCGGAGAGATGCATCACGCCGAGCACCGCGAGCATCGCGAAATAGGTCAGCATGATGGGGCCGAACAGCTTGCCCACCCGGTCGGTCCCGCGCGACTGGATCGCGAACAGGCCGAACAGGATCGCGATCGCGGTCGGCACGATCCATGGCTTGAAGCCGGGGACGATGTACTGGAGCCCCTCGGTCGCCGAGAGCACCGACATGGCCGGGGTGATCATCGAGTCGCCGTAGAACAGTGCAGTCGCAAAGACGCCGAGCAGGATCAGCGGGCCGGTCCAGGTCTTGGTCGCCGAAGTGCGCTTGATCAGCGCCAGCAGCGCCAGGCTCCCGCCCTCGCCGCCATTGTCGGCGCGCATGATGGTGAAGGCATACTTCACCGTCACCACCATCATCATCGACCAGAAGACCAGGCTCAGCACCCCATGGATGTGATCGACGTCCGGAGAGATGCCCGGCGCGCCGTGGTGCGAGGCGAAGGTTTCGCGGAAGGCATAAAGCGGGCTCGTCCCGATGTCGCCGAACACGACGCCGATGGCGCCGATCGCCAGCGCGAGGGGGGAGCCGGAATGGCCATGGCTGTGGCCGTGGTCGGCCCCGGATGCGGCACCGGCGGTGTCGTCGGCGGAGGTGGCTGCGGTGCTGCTCATAAAAACCGGATTTCCCGTATCCCCCCGGTACTGCCCAAGCGGCGCGTCAGACTCGACGCCCGCAAGGCGGCGCGCCTAGCACCGCGCGTTCGCAGCCGCAATATGGCCCCGCTGTTTGACACATCCCGGTCCGAAGAGTGTCAGGCCCTATTGGCCTTGCAGCATCGGCGCGCGCGCGATCATGTCGTCGAGCCGGGCAACCCTTGCCGCCAGATCCTCGCGCCACGGCGCATCGGGGGGCGAGCGGTCGAGCAAGCCCTTCCACACATTGCGCGCCGCCACGATCTCGCCGCTCCGGAAATAGGCATTGCCGAGGAAATAGGCTGCGCCCGGGTGCCTGGGATTGATCGCGTCGGCGCGCGCGAAGGCCTGCACCGCGGCCGGCGTCACGAAGCCATCGGCATGGCCGACCAGCGCAAGACCGAGCGCGAGCCAGCCCTCGAGATCGTTCGGATTGTCCTTCAGCCCCTTCTGCAGCAGCCCCGCCGCCTCGCCGAAGCGGCCCTGCCGCGCAAAGGCATCGGAAGTGATGAGGTAATCGGGGGCGCGGCTTTCGTCGAACAGCGCGGCGCGGCCTTCGACCATCTCGTCGCCCTGATCGCCCAGCTGCGCGGCCGGCGGCTTGGGCGCGGACGGGACGCCGGGCGAGCCCTGCCAGGCATAGCCCGCAAGCCCGAACACCAGCACCGCGCCGAACAGCGTCAGGCCATGGCGCGGCAGCTTCATCACCAGCACGGCAAAGGCGAAGGCCGCGAGCGTCAGCGCGCCCACCGCGAGCCACGCCGCGATCATGTCGCCCGTCATACCGCCGCTCCCGCATCGTCGCCGTCCGAGCGCCGCTTGCCTAGCCGCCGCAGCAGCACGCCCGCCACGATCAGGATCACCAGCACCGGAATGGCGAACAGCGGCCAGGTGGTGCTGCTCACCTCGGGCTCGTAGCTGACGTAGTCGCCGTAGCGCGCGATCAGCCAGCGGCGGATCTGGTCGGGGCTCTCGCCCGCGAGGATGCGCGCGCGCACCTGATGGCGCATGTCGCCCGCCATCGGCGCGTCGCTGTCGGCAATCGACTGCGACTGGCACTTGAGGCAGCGCAGCGTGTGCATCAGCGCCGAGGCCTTGGCTTCCAGCGCCGGATCGGCGAGCTGGTTGTAGGCATAGGGCGCGGGCGGCATCGAATCCTGCGCCGCCAGAGGCAGCGCCAACACGGCCAGCACGAGGGCAAACAGCCAGCGGATCATTGCGCCTTCTCCAGTTCCGCGAGCAGCTTGGGGATGTCGTCGGGGCGGATATCGCCGATGTGCTGGTAGCGGATGATCCCCTTGCCATCGATCACGAAGGTCTCTGGCACGCCCGAAGAGCCAATCGCCAGCTGCACTTCGCTGATCCTGTCGCTGCCGATGCGGGTGTAGGGGTTGCCGTGGCGGCCGAGGAAATTGGCGACATCCTCGGGCTTGTCGCGGATGGCGATGCCGATGATCTCGACGCCCTGCTTGTGCAGCGCTTCCAGCTGCGGCGCTTCGGCGATGCAGGGGAGGCACCAGCTCGCCCAGATGTTGAGCAGCTTGGGCCTGCCGGTAAAATCCGTCTTGGCCGCGCCGGGCAGGCCCTCGAAGGCCGGTTCGAGCGCGAAGGCCGGGAGCGGCTGGCCGATCATCGTGCTCTCGACGAACTGGTCCTTCTCCTGCGTGAGCATGAAGGCAGCCAGCCCCGCGAAGAAGGCGAACAGCGCGAGCGGCAGCCAGAGGGTGAGCTTGCGCATCGCCTACTCAGCCGGCTGGGGCGCGGGCACGCCGAGCGCTTCGACATCGGCGCGGCGCTGCGCGCCCATGGCGCTCGCCGCGCGGCGCCTCAAGTCGACTCGCATCCGCCCGACGATGGAAAGGATCCCGCCGAGACCGATCAGGAGGCCGCCGTACCAGATGAAGGTGACGAAGGGCTTCCACCAGATGCGCACCTGCCAGCGACCGTCTGCGGCCTGATTGCCGATCACTGCGTAAAGCTGGCCGTTCCACTTGGTCAGCAGCGCGCTTTCCGAAGTCGATTGCGGGGGCGACCAGAAGCTGCGGGCTTGCGGCGTTAGGATCACTGGCTCCCCGCCGTCCTGCGATACCGCGAGCCGGGCTTCCATCGCGGTCCAGTTGGGGCCGGCGACGGGCGTCACGCTCTCGAGGGTGACCGCGAAATCGCCAATCCGTTCGGTCCCGCCGGGGGCGACTGCGGCAAGGCGCTCCTGCGAGAAGGCCCCCTCGCAGGCCATGCCGAACAACGCCACCGCGATGCCGAAATGGGCGATGACCATGCCCCAGGTTGCCACCGGCACGCGGGCGAGCTTGCGTCCGCGCAGGGGCAGAAAGGCCGCGACCGCAAGGCCCGCGGCAAGCCCGAGCCCGAGCAGCGGCAGCAACGGGAACTGGCCGAAGAAGCTGACGAGCGCGATGGCGCCGATCACCAGCGCGGCGATCAGCATCAGCTCGAACTGGATGCGGGCCGGCTTGTCGCTCTTCCAGCGCAGCAGCGGCCCGACCGCCATCACCAGCAGCATGGGAACTGCGAAGATCGCGCCCGCCGGATTGAAATAGGGCGGGCCGACCGAGACGCGCACGTCGAAAGCCTCGGTCAGCAGCGGGTAGAGCGTGCCCAGCAGCACGATCGCGAGGATCGCCGAGAGCATGACGTTGTTGAACACCAGCGCGCCTTCGCGGCTGGTGACGGCAAAGCGCTTGCCCTCGGCCACCGCGCCGGCGCGCAGGGCGAAGATCGTGAAGGCCCCGCCAATGTAGAGGCCGAGCAGGCCAAGGATGAAGGCCCCGCGTTCCGGGTCGACCGCGAAGGCATGGACGCTGGTCAGCACGCCCGAGCGCACGAGGAATGTGCCGAGCATCGACATCGAGAAGGCGAGCACGCCGAGCATGATCGTCCACGTGCGCAAGGCATCGCGCGCGGCGAGCACGCTCACCGAATGCATCAGTGCCGTGGCCGCGAGCCACGGCATCAGCGAGGCGTTCTCGACGGGGTCCCAGAACCACCAGCCGCCCCAGCCAAGCTCGTAATAGGCCCAGTAGGAGCCCGCCGTGATCCCGAGCGTCAGCAGCACCCAGGCCCCCAGCACCCAGGGGCGCATCACGCGGGCAAAGGCAGGGTTGACCTCACGCGTCAGCAGCGCGCCCATCGCGAGGCTGAAGGCGACCGACAGCCCGACATAGCCCGCGTAAAGCGTCGGCGGGTGGATCGCGAGGCCGATGTCCTGCAGCAGCGGGTTGAGGCCGTTGCCCTCCATCGCCGGCACCGGCAGCCGCTCGAAGGGATTGGAGGACAAGAGCAGGAAGGCGTAGAAGCCCAGCGCCACGAAGCCCTGCACCGCGAGGGTCGCGCCCATCGTGCGCTCGGGCAGGCGCTTCTCGAAGGCGGCCAGCAGGCCCCCGGAGGCCGCCAGCACGCCCACCCACAGCAGCATCGAGCCCTCGTGGTTCCCCCAGGTGCCGGTGAGCTTGTAGATGAAGGGCTTCATCGAATGCGAATTGGTCGCCACCAGCTTTAGCGAGAGGTCGGTGATCGCAAAGGCGCGCAGCAGCAGCAGGAAGGCGAGCACCGCTAGAAAGGCCTGCACCACCGCGGCGGGGCGCGCGTAGATCGCCAGCGGGTTGGCCTCGCCCGGCGCGGCGCGCAAGGATGCGGCGCCCGAGACCAACTGGAGCACGGCCAGGGCGGCGGCGAGCCACAGGGCGGCAAGACCGATCTCGGCAATCATCGCTTGGCCCTCACCCGTGCCACGTGCGCTACTTCAGCCCCACCGTCGTATCGGCGGCCATCTTGGCTGCCTCGTCGGTGCCCATGCCCTCGAGCTCCTTGGGCACGTAGTTCTCGTCGTGCTTGGCCAGGAGGTTGGTCGCCTTGAACACCCCGTCGGGGCCGAGGCTGCCTTCCGCGACCACGCCCGAGCCCTCGACGAAGAGGTCGGGCAGGATGCCGCTGTAGCGGACCGGGATCGCCTCGGGGGAGTTGCCGGTGACCTTGAAGTTGACCGTCACCCCGTCCGCCTCGGTGACGAGCGAGCCCTTCTGCACCATCCCGCCGAGCCTGACCGCCTGACCCACCGACGGGGGATCGGAAGCCATCTGTTCGGGCAGGTAGAAATAGTTCGCCTGATTGCGCAGGGACCACGCCGCCAGCAGCCCCGCGCCGACAATCGCGAGGAGGGCAATGATCACGAGGACCAGACGCTGGTGCTTGGCTTTCATCTCTTCCTCTCAGCGTCGCCGGGCGGCGTCACGGCGGGCCTCGGCGCGCACCATCGCGCGCCACGCCCAGAAGACAAGTGCGATGAGTGCAACGGCCGAGACGCCGTATGCGAGCCAGACGAAAGCCCATTGGTCGAGCGCCTCGCGCATCAGGCCTGCTCCGCCAGCGTGACGGGAGGCGCGGCGTCATCGTCGAGCGCGCGGCGGCGCAGGCGCGCCTCGACCTGCTGTTCGGCGATCAGCGCCCGCATACGCATCAACACGATCGCGCCGAACAGCAGCGAAAAGCCCGCCACCGCCACCAGCAGCGGCACGAGGAAGGTCGCCTGAATCGCACTCTTGCCCGCGGTGATGCTCGGCGGCTGGTGGAGCGAGTTCCACCACACCACGCTCCGGTTGATGATCGGCACGTTGATCGCGCCGACCATGCCGAAGATCGCCGCGATCCTGTCAGAGGAACCCTCGCGGTTCGCGGCCTCGGTGAGCGCGATGTAGCCCGCGTAGAGGAACAGCAGCACCAGCATGCTGGTCAGCCGCCCGTCCCACTCCCACCAGGTGCCCCATGTGGGCCGGCCCCAGATCGAGCCGGTGGCGAGGCACACCGCGCAGAACACCATCCCCGGCACCGCAATCGCCCGCGCGGCGATCGCGGCAAGCGGGTGCTTCCAGATTAGCAGCATGGCCGAGGAAATCGCGATCCCCGCCCAGCCCCCCATGCCGAGCCAGGCCGCGGGGACATGGATGAACAGGATCCGCACCGTATCGCCCATCAGCCGGTCCTGCGGCACCACGAACAGGCCCCATGCCACTGCACCCAGCGACAGCACCAGCCCACTCCAGAACAGGAGCGGCATCAGCCACTTCGCAAGGGCGAGAAATCTGGTGGGGTTCGCGTAGATGTGCATGGGTCTGGCTGTCGGGGCGCTTGTAGCCTTACACCCGTTCCCGACAAGAGCGCAAATGGCGGGCCGGACGAATAGTTCCCGCTGCCCGCCCCAAGGGCCTCAGCCGCGCCCGATCAGCTTCTGTGCCATCCGGTCGGCGACGAGGTCGGCGGTCAGGCCGCTGCTCTCGCTCTCGGCCCAGATCGATTCGAGCCGCCCGGGGATCTGCGCGACCAGCGCATTGACCTCGGCGACATCGCCCACCCGGCCCGCGCTGCGCGCGAGGTATTCGGTCGCGACCGAGATGATGCCGCCTGCGTTGATGACATAGTCGGGCGCATAGAGGATGCCGCGCGCCGCCAGTGCCGCCCCGTGCTCGGGCCGCGCCAACTGGTTGTTCGCGCCGCCCGCGACGATCGCGCAGTCGAGCGCGGCGATCCCGGCATCGTCGAGGATCGCGCCGAGTGCGTTGGGGCTGAAAACGTCGCATGCGGTCGCCATGATCGCATCCGGAGCAACCGCCACGCCGCCCAGCTCTGCGGCGAGCGCGGCGGCACGGGGCCCGTCGACATCGGCCAGCGTCAGCTTCGCGCCATCGCGCGCAAGCAGCCGCGCCACCCCGCCACCGACCGAGCCGGTGCCCTGCACCGCCACATGCACGCCCGCGACGCTGTCCTTGCCGAGCTTGTGCCGCACGGCTGCCTTGATGCCGAGATAGATGCCGTAAGCGGTGAACGGTCCCGGATCGCCGCCCGCGCTGCCCGCGCCCTCGACCGGAAGGCCCGAGACATGCGCCGTGCGCTGCGAGACCGCGACCATGTCGGCCTCGGAAATGCCGACGTCCTCGGCCGTCACGTAGCGCCCACCCAGCGCTTCCACCGCATCGCCGAAGGCGGCGAGCATCGCAGGGGTCTTGGTGCGGTTCGCATCGGCGAGGATCACGGCCTTGCCGCCGCCCATCGGCAGGCCCGCCATCGCGTTCTTGTAGCTCATCCCGCGCGACAGGCGCAGCGCATCGCGCATCGCGCCCGCGGGATCGCTGTAATGCCAGAACCGCGTGCCGCCCGCCGAGGGGCCGAGATGGGTCGAATGCACCGCAATGATCGCCGTTAGCCCGCTCGTCCGGTCGTGGACCAGCGTCACGCTCTCGTGCGCGTCGAAATCGGGCTCGGCCCAGAATGCGGTCATGCAAGTCTCCCCTGTCAGGGCGCGGGCATGCAGCCAAGCATGAAGGGGAAAATGGGGCGACCAATGGGGCTCGAACCCACGACCTCCGGTACCACAAACCGGCGCTCTAACCAGCTGAGCTATGATCGCCACACGCCCCTGCCCGCATACCACCATTTCGGTCGCTGCCAAGCCCGCGCGAGCGGAGGCGGTTGACGCATGGCGGACGCACCGTCAAGTGCGGCAGCACGGGAGGCGCGCCTCTTGCACAAAGCCTTGCCCAAGGGAAGCGAAAACTGCGCTCCGTGCGCATTGACGCAAGATTGTTGCGCGCTTCCAAATGCGTTGCCTCGCTGGCCGGCGCTTCTATTGTCCCGCCCGCCATGACGACCTTCAGCGATTCTGTCGCCGACCGCCTCACCGCGCAGGGTGCGATGCAGCGCGTGCCCACGCCCAAGGCCGCGGTGTTCCAGCAGCGGCGATTCGTGCCCGCGGACCTTGCCGCCGAACTGATCGCGCTGATCGACAGGGATCGCCGCCCCTCGACCATCGCCGACGACAATGGCGATGCCTATTTCCGCACCAGCGAGACCTGCGATCTGGCCGCCGATCTGCCCGCCGTGCAGCGGATCGAGGCGCTGCTGACCGACCTGTCGGGCATCGACCCGGCCTTCGGCGAGCCGCTCCAGGGGCAGCGCTATGCCGAGGGTCAGGAGTTCAAACCCCACACCGACTACTTCACTCCCGGCGGGCGCGACTTCCAGAAATACTGCGCCCTGTCGGGCAACCGCACGTGGACCTTCATGGTCTATTTGAACGACGTCGAAGCCGGGGGAGCGACGCGCTTCAAGGCGCTCGACAAGACCTTCCAGCCCGAGGCGGGCAAATTGCTGTGCTGGAACAACCGCCACCCCGGCGGAGAGGTCAACCCGGCGACGCTCCACCATGGGATGAAGGTGAGGAAGGGCGTCAAATACGTCATCACCAAGTGGTACCGCGAGCGCCCATGGCAGGGGTGAGAGCGCTGCGGCCCGAAACGAAAAAGGCGAGCCCGTCGGCCCGCCTCCCTCGTTGCGGGCCGAAACCCGCGCAGCCTTATGACTGGATCCCCGCCTGCGCGGGGATGACGCTGCGACTAGGCCGCGCGAGCGCGCAGCAAGTCTCGCGTCACTTGTTCTTGAGCGTGAGACCGCCAAAGCGCTTGTTGAACTGGGCAACGCGGCCGCCTTCCGAGACCTGCTGCTTGCCGCCGGTCCAGGCCGGGTGGCTCAGCGGATCGATATCAAGCGCGAGCACATCGCCTTCCTTGCCCCAGGTCGAACGGGTCTGGAATTCGGTGCCATCGGTCATCTTGACCGTGATCATGTGGTAATCGGGGAGACCTTCGGCCTTCATGACGTATTTCCTTGCGAGCTTTCGCCGGTGCCGACCGGCGGTGCTATGAAACGGGAAGCGGGGCGCTTAGCGGTGCCGCCGGGGAAATGCAACCGCCGTGATGCGAGAATGCGCTTTCCTACATGGGGGCAGAGGCATAACACCGATTCTCGCTCTTTGACCCCGTGATTGCCCCCTGCCCCTCTGATCGAGAGAGGCGATCGAAAGCCTCGCGTTGATCGAGCGGATTTCGGCCCCTGAACAGTGTCTCATGTGTCTCCAACAGGGGCGAGACGCATCGCATCAACCTCCTGCGTATGCGCTGGCTTTGGTGCCGAAGGCACCGCGAGCGCACGGCGCGAGCCGCAGGTGCTCAAGCCGGAACGGCTTGAAACAGCACCGAGGACGGGGGCGCGGAGGCGCCCTCGCAACTCAGACCTTATCGGTCATCATGGCCGTGAACTCGACCTCGCAGGTGGTCTTGCCCTCGACGCTCGCGAGCCCCTTGAACTTGTAGACCCTGCTGCGCTTCTGGGTGAACTCGACATGGAGATCGAGCAGGCAGCCCGGCGTCACGGGCGCGCGGAACTTGGCGTTCTCGATCCCCATGAAGATCACGAGCTTGCCGGTGCCGGCAAGCTCCATCGTCTCGATCCCGAGGATGCCCGCCGCCTGCGCGAGCGCCTCGATCTGGAGCACGCCGGGCATGATCGGCGCACCCGGGAAGTGGCCCTGGAAGAACTGCTCGTTCATGCTCACGGCCTTGACCGCGTGAATGCGCTCACCCAGCTGTATGGCCTTCACGCGGTCGACCAGCAGGAGCGGGTAGCGATGCGGCAAGGCCTTGAGGATCTTGACGATATCGTAATCGAGCGGCTCTGACGCCGCGCTGCCCGCTTCGCTCATCTGTCAGCCTTTCCGCGCGATCAGCGGCCCACGGGCGCGGCGGGGTTGCCCGGCTGCTGCGCCGCGGCTGCGGCCTGCTGCTGCTGCGCGATGGTCGCCGCGACCAGCACCTGCTGGATCTGCTGATAGACCTGCACCCCTTCGCGGGTCGGCTGCCAGCCCGAGGGCGGCACGACGCCGACGGCCGGGACACGGACGTTGAGCGCGGCGGTGACCTTGGCCGTCACATCGGCTTCGGGCGGCGCGAACAGCAGCGAGCCCGGATCGATCACGATCTTGATCTGGTCCTTGGTGGTCACGTCCTGGAGCGCGGACGGATACTGCATGATGATCTGCTCGACCGCGAACACCCGCGCGCCATCGATCTGGTTGTTGAGCGCGGTGATCTCCTGCTCAAGCGTCTGGATCTTCGCGAAGTCGGGCGACTTCTGCATCGCCGTCTGCTCGGCATCGTCGACCTGCTTGTCGCCGTTCTTGTCGAACTTGACGAGCAGGGTCTGGCGCTCCTGGGCCTTGGTGCGGCGCAGCTCGTTCTGCTGGGCGTAAGTGGTGTTGACCTGCTCGTAAGCGGTCCGCAGCGCAGTGGTCTCGATGATGGCGCGCGGAACATCGACCGTGGCGATGTTGCCCTGGACCTGCGCACTGGCGGGGAGCGCAGCGGCAGCGGCAAGGATCAGGCCGGCAGGCGCGATAAGCTTGGTGAAACGAGTCATCAGAATTGGGTTCCTACGTTGAAGGTGAAGCGCCGCTCGTCATCGCCTTCGACCTTGCGGATGGTCTGGGCGAAGTCGATGCGGAAAGGTCCGAAGGGCGAGTTCCAGTTGACCCCGATCCCGGCGGTGATGCGCGGGCTCGGCGAATCGCCAAGGAAGAGTTCGCGGATGTTGGTTCCGCCCGTGATCAGGCGGCAGTTGGGCGATCCGTCGGCCTGTGTCGGGCTCGTGGTCTGAGGGCCGATGGAGGCGCACGCACCCTCGCTGTAGAGCAGCTGGCCATCGCTGTTGCGCTGCTGGTTACCGGCCGGGTTGACGGTGAGCACAGGGGTCTCGACGCTCCACAGCGCGCCGATGTCGGCCCAGATCGAGGGCCTGAGCCCCAGCTCGCGCGCGCCCGAGCCCAGCGGAATCTCGAGCTCGGCGCGGCCGAGGTAGTAGTTGCGCCCGCCGATCGCGTCGTCCTGCACCTGGTCGCGCGCGGTATTGTAGAGAATGTTGCCGTTGGCATCGACCGCAGGACGGCCGAACGCGTCGAGCTGCGAGAACTGCCTGATCACCCGCGGGCCCACGCCGCGGATCGCGAAGCCGCGGAATTGCGGCTCGCCGAGGAAGAAGCGGTCGGTCAGCAGCACATCGTCGACGCCCGCGCCGGCGCGCTCCTGAAGCGGGATGATGGTACCGCCCTCGGCGAGGATCGAGAAGATGAAGCCCGAGTTGCCAACGTTCCAGAACTGCTGGCCGCGGGCGCGGAAGCGAACGTAGCGCACGTCCCCGCCGAGGCCAGCGAACTCGCCCGAAAGGGTGACGGTCTTGCCGCGCGAGGGGCGGATGCGCGAATTGAGCGAGTTGTAGCTGAGGCTGACACCGAGGATCGAGCTCAGCCGCTTGCCGATCGAATCGCACAGGAAGCGTCCCGCACGCAGCGGATCGCATTCCGTGGTGCCGTCGCCGTTCAGATCGGAGAAGAACAGGGTCTCGTCGAGCGACACGTCGTCGTAGTTGAGCGTGTAGCTGCCGACCAGCGACATGTATTCGGTGAGCGGCACGCCCGCGCGCATCGAGAAGCCGGTGGTGGCTTGCTGGAAGGTCGTGTTTCGATCGTTGCCGGTGAAGTTGAAGCTGTTGAAATCGCGCCGGTAGATGTCGATCCCGCCGGAGATGTTGCGATCGAAGATATAAGGATCGGAGAAGCTCACCTGCGCCGAGCGCGAGAACTGCGAATAGTTGACGCTGAGCCCGATGGTCTGCCCGCGCCCGCGGAAATTGCGCTGGCGGATGGAGCCTGCCAGAATGAACTGCTCGATCGAGGAAAAGCCCGCCGAGAACTGCAATTCGCCAGTCGGCTTTTCCTCGACATTGGCTTCGAGGATGATGCGGTCGGGCGCGCTGCCTTCGACCTGCTTGACCTCGAAATTCTCCTGGAAATAGGCCAGCGAATTGACGCGCGCATTGGTGCGCTGCACCGCGAGGCTGTTGAAGGCATCGCCCTCGGCCAGTCGGAACTCGCGGCGGACGACCTTGTCCTGGGTGAGCGTGTTACCGTTGATGTCGACCCGCTCAACATAGACGCGCGGCGCCTCGCGCAGCACGAAGGTGACGTTCATCTTGCGGGCATCGGGATCGCGCTTGAAGCGCGGCTGCACGTCGGCAAAGGCATAGCCGAAGCGGCCGGCCAGCTCGGTCAGCTGCTCGACCGTGTCTTCAACCGTCTTGGCGTTGTAGAAATCGCCTTCCTTCATCGGCAGCTGAGTGCTCATCACGTCGCTGTCGAAGTCGCGCAGCTGGCTGTCGACCTTGACCTCGCCGAAATTGTAGCGCTCGCCTTCCTCGACCACGTAGGTGATGATGAAGTCCTTCTGGTCCGGCGTCAGCTCGGCCACGGCCGAGACGACGCGGAAATCGGCATAGCCCTGCGTCAGATAGAACTGGCGCAGCTTCTGCTGGTCGAAGGCAAGCCGGTCGGGATCATAGCTGGTGTTCGAGCTGAAGAAGCTAGTGAGACGCGCCTGCTTGGTCACGAACTCGCCGCGCAGCTCGCCGTCGGAGAACTTCTCGTTGCCGAGGATGTTGATCTGGCGGACCTTGGACTTGGGGCCTTCGGTGATCTCGAAAACGATATCGACGCGGTTCTGCGGCAGCTGCACCAGCTTGGGCTCAACCCGCGCGGCGAAGCGGCCCTGACGCTTATAGAGCTCGATGATGCGGGCAACGTCGGCGCGGACCTTGGAACGGGTGAAGATCTGGCGCGGTGCGAGCTTGATCTCGGGGGTGATCTTGTCGTTCTTGAGCCGCTTGTTGCCTTCCAGCACGATGCGGTTGATCACCGGGTTCTCGGTGACGGTGATGACGACATTGCCGTTATCGTTGCGGATCGAGGAATTGGCGAAAAGCTCGGTCGCGCCCAGATCCTTGATCGCCTCGTCGGCGGCGGCAGCGGTGTATTCCTGGCCGACGCGCAGACGGATGTAGCTAAGGATGGTGGTTGCCTCGAGCCGCTCGGCACCGACCACCGAGATCGAGCGGATCGTGTTGGCACGCGCGGCGGGCGCCGGGGTGGGCGCGGGCGCGGGCTGGGC
>NZ_LSKQ01000049.1 GCF_001557115.1 Erythrobacter sp. CCH5-A1 | reverse complement strand
CGGCAGCGGTGGTGGCGAGCAGGACGGTAGTGAAAATGGTCGAAAGGCGCATGCCTCGAGAACTCCGGATGATTGGCACGGATCGGCTGAGCGTGGCGATAGGTCACGGCGATTTAACCACGCCGCTTTGGGCCCCTCGGTAATGTTACGGGTCGCAGGGCTGGCAGCAGGCGGTCTGACCCAAGTGCCTGTCCGTGCGGTGTTTCCTGCGGCTTTTCCCTAGGCGCGCGAGGAAGAAACTTGTCGGGTGCCCACTATGCAGGGCGTCCCTTCCAGCGATTGCGGGCGACCCTTTTTGTCCTTTCAGTTCAACCCCGACACTCTCGTCCCGGCACGCCCGACCGGCCCCGGCGCTGCATTGCCGCGCGCGGTGCGACAGCTGCGGATCGAGGCGGCCAAGGCGCACGGATTTGCCAAGCCGCGAGCCGCCGCGCTGATGGCCGCGCTCGCCCGGGTGCTGCCGCAGACCGGCGGCGCGGTGTTTGCCGCGATTGAGGCATGGCCGGGCGATCTGGCCTCGGACGGCGTGATCTTCCGCCTCAACGCCGGGCTCCATGCGCTAGCGCGCGGCGGGCGCGAGCCGGGCGTGCTCGGCGCGCTTTACCGCGGCGGTACGATGCCCTCGTCCTTCGCGCTCGAGGCTGCGCTGGCCCAGGCGCTCGACGTCCATGCCGGCGAGCTTCTCGGCTGGCTTGCGCATCCCACACAGACCAACGAGGTCGCGCGGGTTGCGGGGCTGGTGGCTGCGCTGCTCGAACTCGGGCGGGCGCGGGCGTTGCCTTGCGAGGTGTTCGAGTTGGGCGCAAGCGCGGGGCTCAATCTGAACTTCCCCCGCTATGCCGTGCGGATCGGTAAGGTGAACGCCTGCGCGTCGGCGAGCGCGGTCACGCTGGCCCCTGGCTGGCGCGGGGGGGCTGCCCCCGGCGGCTCGCTGTGCGTCACCTCCGCCCGCGGCGTCGATCTCCACCCGCTCGACGTGGCGCAAGCCGGCGACCGCGAGAAACTCGCGGCCTATCTCTGGCCGGGCGAAACCATGCGCGCCGCGCGCCTGGCCGCGGCGATCGGGATTGCCGAGGCGCACCCGCCGCAGGTCGACACCGGGCTGGCGAGCGCATGGCTGCTGCGTCAATTCGCGCAGCCGCAGGCCGAGGGTGTCCGCCGCGTCGTCTTTCATTCGATGGTGTTGCAATACGCCGGCGACCGTGAGCGCGCCGCCATTGACCAGGCCTTCGCCCTCGCGGGGGCGCGCGCCGAGCCCGATCGCCCGCTGGCGCGCGTCAGTATCGAATGGCGTGCGGACCGCGCTGCGGTGGAGCTGCGCATCGCACAGTGGGACGGCGCGGGCGAGCGGGGTGAAGCGCGTCTCGCCGCGCTCTGCCACCCCTACGGCGAATGGATCGAATGGCGCGGGCTGACCTGAGGCCGGGCGCCGGCCTGCGGTCTTTCCCTAGCGTCAGTCCCTAGGCCCCCCTTTCGTCTCCGCCAACAAAGCCGCGCCTATCGGGCAAGGCGCACTCGATGAAGCCGGGCTGGAGGTAGTCCCGGCACAACGGGGGGAGCCATGCCATGAAAAACAGAACCAGACTGCTGCTGCTCGTTGCCACCAGCGCGTTCGCTGCGCCCGCCTTTGCCGAAGAGAAGGTCGGGGGCGAAGAGTTTGCCGAGACCGAAGCCGATGCCGCCCCGTCCGACACGCCGGCCAAGCCGGCTGCGGAAATATTCTCGACCGGCATGGCCAAGGGCCGCGACCGGCTCGACAGCGCGACCTCGACGAGCGCCCTCAAGGGCGATGACATCCAGCGCTTCGGCCCACGTCCGCTGGGCGATGTCCTGCGCACCATGGCCGGGCTCAGGGTCGCCACCGGCATTGGCGAGGGCAACAACAACTACACCGTGCGCGGGCTGCCGCTGGCCGCCGGCGGCTCCAAATACATGCAGTTCCAGGAAGACGGCCTGCCGGTGCTCGAATTCGGCGACCTCTTCAATGTCGCGACCGACGTCTATCTGAGGAACGACTTCACCGTGAACGCGATCGAGACGATCCGCGGCGGCTCGGCCTCGACCTTCGCGTCCAATTCGCCCGGCGGTATCGTCAACATCATCTCGCGCACCGGCGAGCAGGAAGGCGGGCGCGCGCAATTCTCGACCGGGCTCGATTTCGACGAGAAGCGCATCGATTTCGATTACGGCGGCAAGCTCGGGGAGAACACCCGCTTCTATGTCGGCGGCTTCTACCGCCAGGGCGAAGGTCCGCGCGACATCGGCTTCACCGGCTGGCGCGGCGGGCAGATCAAGGCCAACGTCACCCGCAGCTTCGAAGGCGGCTATGTGCGGGCCTATTTCAAGCTGCTCGACGACCGTTCGCCGACCTTCGCGCCCTATGCGGTCAACATCACCGGCACCGATGCGGACCCGACGATCCGCAGCTTCCCCGGCTTCGATCTCCGGCGGGATTCGACCCTCTCGGGCTTCCTCGGCCCGGTCATCACGCTCGATCGCAACAACCAGCCGGTCGCGTTGCCGATCAGCACGGGACAAAGCACGAAGTCGAAGTCGGTGGGCTTCGAGGCGCAGTTCGATATCGCCGGATGGACGATCACCGAAAAGGCGCGCTACGCCGTCAATGGCGGCGATTTCAGCCGGATGTTCCCCAACCGCCAGAACACCGTGTCGGCCTTCGCCGCTTCGATCGGCGGGGCAGGATCGACCGCGGCCTATGCCAGCGGGCCGCTCGCCGGGCAGGCAATCCCGGGAAGCGCGCTGATCAACGGCAACGGCCTGTTGTCGCTTTATTTCGTCAGCTTCGTGCGCGCGAAGTCGCTCGACAATTTCACCAACGATCTGCGCGCGAGCAAGGTCTGGAACGTCGGTGGTGGCAAGCTCACCACCACCGCCGGGATCTATTATGCGACGCAGGAACTCGACACGACCTGGCTCCACACCGCGATGATTGTCGATGCGGCGGGCGGCGGGAACACCGCGCAGGTCGATATCTTCAACGCTGCGGGCCAACCGCAGACGCTCAACGGCTATTTCGCCTTCGGGCGCGAGAGCAGCCTGTTCCGGCGGATCTTCGACGTCGATTACCGCGTGATCGCGCCCTATGGTTCGGTCAATTTCCACATCGGCAAGCTCGCGGTGGGAGGCTCGCTGCGCTACGATAGCGGGCGCGTGCGCGGGCAGCTGTTTGGCGCGGACCTCGGCGGCGGCCGCGTCGGGCTCACCAGCTTCGATTTCAACCGCGACGGAGTGTTCAACCCGGCCGAACGCCGAACCGCCTTCCTGCCCCTGGATCGCCCCGCGCCGGTCAACTACGATTACGGCTATCTCAACTATTCGGTCGGCGTGAACTACCGCGTCGCCGAGCCGTTCTCGGTCTTCGCGCGCTACAGCAAGGGCGCGCGGGCGGCGGCAGACAAGGTGCTCTTCACCCCGACGGTCGACCCGCTCACCGGCAATGTCGCATCGGGCGACCGGCAGGACGATGTCATCCAGTACGAGGCCGGCTTCAAGCTGCGGCGCGGCGGGATCACGGTCAACGGCACGGTGTTCCATGTCGAGGCTGAGGACCAGAACGTCCTCAACGGCGCGGCCAATGCCACCAACCGCACCTACGAGGCCGAGGGCGTCGAGCTGGAAGGCACCTTCCAGCGCGGCATTTTCAACCTGATGCTGGCGGCGACCTATACCCGCGCCAAGATCACCGAGGATCGGCTCAATGCTGCGCTCACCGGCAAGGAACCGCGCCACCAGCCCGATTGGGTGCTGGTCGCGGTGCCGACGCTCGACTTCGGCAAGTTCGCCATGGGGGCCAACGTGGTCACGATCACCGGCTCCTACGCGCAGGACAGCAACCTCCTGCGCATGCCCGGCTTCACCACCGTCGGCGCCTTTGCCGAGTATCAGGCGGCCGAGAACCTGCAATTCACGCTGAGCGCGCAGAACCTGTTCGACACGCTCGGGATATTCGAGGTCAATCAGGCGAGCGTGCCCGCCAACGGCATCGGCTTTGCGCGCGCGGCGAACGGCCGAACGGTGCAGGCATCGCTGCGGCTCGCCTTCTGACGCAGAAGGGAGGCGCACAGAAAATGGCCGGCGAGCGATCGCCGGCCATTTTCGTTTGCCTCGGGAAAAAGGGGTCAGGCCTGGGCCTGGTTGCGGTAGGCGCTGAGGAACACCAGCTCGCGCAGCTGTTCATCCGCGGGCAGATCGAGCCCCGAAAGGTCCGCGATCCCGAGGATGCGCTCGTTGTCGTTGCATTCGGCGAGCGCGATCCGGTGCGGCAGAATGCGCTCTCCGGTGTCGAGCGAATAGAAGGCTTGCACCACCGGGCGCAGCGGGTCCTTGCGGTCCTCGTCGATCACCATCGCGATCCTGCGGCTTGCCAGTGTCACGAAGGAGCCGACCGGATACATCCCGACCGTCTCGACGAAGAGACGCAGGATCTCCTGGTCGAAGGCGCCCTCGCGTCGGCGTAACGCGGCGACGGCTTGCGCAGGATCCATCGGAGCGTGCCCGCCGTAGCCGGCAAGCCGCTGTTCGAAGCTGTCGCAGATCGCCGCCATCCGGGCGACGGTGGGGATGTCGTCGCCCGCGCGGCCTTGCGGGAAGCCGCTGCCGTCCATCCGTTCGTGATGATAGAGACACGCGTCGAGCACCAGCTGCGGCAGCTCCCCATCGTTGGCCAGAGCGCGGTAGCCGAGCATGACATGGCTTTGCCAGACGGCTTTGGGCATGCTGCGGAAATCGGGATCAGGCGAGCTTTGCACCTGTGGCAGGTAGGTGACGCCGATATCGATCAGCAGTCCCGCCAGTCCGCAATTGTGGATCTCGACCGGGTTCAGCCTCATCCTGTCGGCGAGCGCAACCATCAGCGCACTCACCGACAGCGCGTGGCGGAAAATCCTCTCGTTCTTGAGCTTGCAGCGCATCAGGCCGCTGAAGGCTTGGGGGTTGCGCCTGACCGATGCGAGAATGTCGTTCACCACCGGCTCGACCTTGCGCACGTCGAGCGCCTTGCCGAGCCGGGCGGCCATGATGGTCTTGCCGAGCTTTTCTCGCGCCTGCTCCGCGATCGCGGCAGCGTTGGCGAGCTCCTGCGCCATCGTCACCGGCCCCGTGGAGGAGGCCTGCACCGCGGTGCGCTGCTTGATGTTGCGGATGCGCGCGGCGGCGGGCGAGGTTGCGGCGGGGGCCGGGCGCGCCTCGCAGGGCCGCGGCGCGGGCGCAGGCTTGCCCACATCGCGGCCCTTCGCGGTGTCGATCACCACCGCGCGCAACTTGCTCGACTTGATCGCGGCCAGCTTCTCGTCGTCTTCGATCAGGAACTTGGCCTTCCAGAAGGGATGGTCGAACCATCCGCCCTCGAACTTGTGGACGAACATGCCCAGTTCGAGATCGGAAACTGCGATCTGCTTCAACATGAGGTCTGCCCTGCTCTCGGGATCGAAGGCGCAATCTAAGGTTCGGGGCCTTTGCGTTTGGCTGTCGCGAACCTCGGGGTTTTCCCTAGGTGGCGGATAGAGGGTCGGGTGAGCGCGGTGTCAGAATTCGCTCCAGTCGTCCTCGGCCAGAGCGGGGGAGGGTGCGGGTGC
>NZ_LSKQ01000048.1 GCF_001557115.1 Erythrobacter sp. CCH5-A1 | reverse complement strand
GCCAAGACCCGAATTTACTCTTGCATCTTTCGGGGCGTCCACAGATGGGAAGCTGCCTGATCAGTAGAACGCCAGCTGGTTCGATACGGCGAGCAGCTGGCCCGTCGGACTCCACACGCGGACGTCTTGCGTGAAGCGGCCGCGGGCCACCCGCGGCGCATCAGTCTCTACTAGCAAGAACCCGCTCCCCAGCTGCTCAAGTTCAGCCCTCGTGCACATCAGGTGTAGTCCGTAAGTGACCGTCGAACTGAAGCGCGGGGCGGGATCAAGAAAGAAGGTGCGCGGCATTGGCGTATCGGACAGGGCAAGGATCGCCTTCTCGTCCCACGGCCGGCCGCTTGCATCGCGCACCCAAGCAACCGAGCGTGGGCGTTCTTGCGCACTAAAGGGCTTGCCCAAGGCGAGCCGCTGCTCGTAATTCGCGAGCCAGCGAGGCCCGGGTGTGGTCGGCAGTACGTCACATTCTTCTGGGGCGGCAACAGTCGGGCAGGCGGCAGTGTAGTCAAGCGCGCCATCTTGTGCATTGGAGAAGACGAAATCGACCGCGAACAGAGGAGCTTGCCGGTCCTCTTGAGCAAAACCTTCGACGCGCAGAAAGTCCGTCCGGCGCCCTGTGCGCATGAGGCGGACGGCGAGAGCAAGGCCATGTTCGGGCAAGGGCTTCATGAAGTGGGCGGTTGTGCTCGCGAGAAGGGGCAGGCCCGGCCGCGCAGCACGAGCGGCTTCAAACGCAAGCGCCAGCGCCCACCCGCCGAAAGCCGAGCGAAAGTTCCAGTAGGCTGCGCCATCCGGGGAGAGGAACGTGCCATCGTCGAGCTGGGTCAGGTTGGTCGCCTGATCGAGCGTATACTGGGCCACTTGCTATTCATCTCCAGCCTGCAAACCCGCTGCATTCCTGAACGCTATCGTTCATTTTAAAACTTAAAGCAAGATCACAAGAGACGCGGCACTTCTTGGGGTGCAGTTTTGCGGTGATAGCTCGTGACGCCGATGTCGGCTTCGGGGTCGTTTTCCGAATGGCATCTGTGGACGCCCCTTTGGATGCAAGCGGTATTTTCGGGTATGTTGGCACG
>NZ_LSKQ01000047.1 GCF_001557115.1 Erythrobacter sp. CCH5-A1 | reverse complement strand
GCCCGTGCCGACTTTCGAGCGGTGGAAACCGGCAGGGGAGTATCAGGCTACGCGCCCGCCTACTCCCCTGCCGGTTTCCACCGCTCGAAAGTCGGCACGGGCAGCGATGCGCTCCGCACCTTCTCGTAGACCGCGCCAGCCTTCAGCACATCGTGGTCCTGCCACTGGGCGCCCATGATGCTGAAGCCGATCGGCAGGCCTTCGACCCCGCCCATCGGCACGGTGATATGCGGATAGCCCGCGATCGCGGCGAGGTAGCCAGCGCCGATCCGCCCGTTGAAATTGTCGCCGTTGACGAGGTCGGTGCTCCATGCGGGCCCCTGAGTGGGCGCGACGAGGAAGGTCACCTTGTTGTCGGCCAGCAGCTTGTCGATCCCCTCGGCCCTGGTCAGGCGGCGCAGCGTCGCGAGGTTCTTCGCATAGGCCTCGGCATCGGTGGTGGTCAGTGCCTGCTCGAACAGGTCCTGGTTGAACCAGCGCATCTCCTCGGCGGCGTGCTCCTTGTTGAAGGCGACCACATCGGCGAGGCTGCGCGGGCCTGCAGTGCCGGGGCGGGTGCTCAGATACTTGTCCATCTCGACGCGCAGCTCGAACATGAGCACCGGGAGCGAGGCTTCCCACAGCGCGCCGGGCGCTTCGTATTCAACATCGACCAGCACCGCGCCCGCACGGGTGAGGTCGGCGAGCGCGGTCTCGAACAGTGCTTTCACGTCGGGGCGATCGCCCACCGCACCGCGCAGCACGCCGATGCGCACGCCCTTGAGCGAGGCGGTGTCGAGCCCGGCGGTGTAGTCGGTCACGCGCTTCGCCTCCAGCGTCACCGGGTCGGCCTGATCCGGCCCCGCGATGGCGGTGAGCAGCAGCGCGGCATCATACACCGTTTTCGTCATCGGCCCGGCGGTGTCCTGCGTGGAAGAGATCGGCACCACATGGGTGCGGCTGACGATCCCGACCGAGGGCTTGAAGCCGACGAGGCCGTTGATGCTCGCCGGGCAGGTGATCGAGCCGTTGGTCTCGGTCCCGATCGCGGCCCAGGCAAAGCCCGCCGCAATCGCCGCGCCGCTGCCGCTGGAGGAGCCGCAGGAATTGCGGTCGATGGCGTAGGGGTTCCTGGTCAGCCCGCCGACCCCGCTCCACCCGCTGGTCGAATTGTTCGAACGGATGTTGGCCCATTCGCTGAGGTTGGTCTTGCCCAGCACCACGCCGCCGTTCTTGCGCAGCAGTGCGATCATCGGCGCATCGCGGCCCGTGGCGTTGTCGGCGAGCGCGAGGCTGCCTGCGGTGGTCGGCCACTCGGCGGTCTCGACATTGTCCTTCACCAGCACGGTGCGGCCCTGAAGCTGCGTGCCGAGGACAGCCTCCGCCCCGGCCTTGGTCGCCGCATCGGCATCATAAACGATAACCGCATTCAGCTGCGGGCCCGCGTCATCGAGGGTGCGGATGGCCTCGATCTGCCGCTCGGCGTCAAAGGCGGCCGTCCGCGGCTCGTTGGCAAGCGCGGCAGAAGCGGTGGTGGCAAGGAGCAGGGTGAGGGCCGATCGGCCGAATGTGCGATAGGTCATGGCCTGCAGGTTTGCCACGAATGTCGCGCCGCTCAAGAGGCAAATCGCCCCAGCCTGTGCAGCGCCATCTTCCGGCAATTCACACGAACAAGGTAAACGCCCTTGAAATTGCCCCTGACACTCCGACATAGCCAATTCGTGAAGCAGCAAGGGCAAAGGCACCACATGATCGATCTGTTCGGCAACGCAGGCGAAACCTACGGCACGCAGGGGCAATTCACCCGCGATCCCCTGACCGGCGCGCTGGTGCCCGTGGTGGTCGAGCAGACCAGCCGGGGCGAGCGCAGCTTCGACATTTTCAGCCGCCTGCTGCGCGAACGCATCGTCTTCGTCACCGGCCAGGTGGAAGACGGCATGGCCTCGCTGATCGTCGCCCAGCTCCTGTTCCTCGAAAGCGAGAACCCCTCCAAGCCGATCAGCATGTACATCAACTCGCCGGGCGGCGTGGTGACCGCGGGCCTCGCGATCTTCGACACCATGCAATACATCAAGCCGCGCGTGTCGACCGTGTGCATCGGGCAGGCCGCGAGCATGGGCAGCTTCCTCCTCGCCGCGGGCGAGCCGGGCATGCGCATCGCGCTCCCCAATGCGCGGATCATGATCCACCAGCCTTCGGGCGGTGCGCGCGGGATGGCGTCGGACATCGAGATCCAGGCGCGCGAGATCCTGCGCATCCGCAGCCGCATGAACGATCTCTACGTCAAGTTCACCGGGCGCAGCCTCGAGGAAATCGAAAAGGCGATGGACCGCGACACCTTCCTCGAAGCCGAAGAAGCACGCGCCTTCGGCCTTGTCGACAAGGTGTTCGAGACCCGGCCAGATACCGAGGAAACCGGCTTGGAGGACGGTTCGGGCGGCGCGCCTGAATAAGGCGCCGCTCCCGACCTGCTCCGCTCCGGGACAGGCTGCCATCAGGCGTGGCTTTTCCGCGTCGGTTGGAGTGCAGCCCATATGGTAACACCACGAAATCGCGCACCATGTGTTGATTCATGGAGCGTGGGCGATACACTTGACGAATCCGCCCGGGGTGTTCCGGCACGCGCGAACGCGGATTCGAGGACACAGGAATGACAAAATTGAGCGGATCCGACAGCAAGAGCACCCTCTACTGCAGCTTCTGCGGGAAGTCGCAGCACGAGGTGCGCAAGCTTATCGCCGGCCCCACGGTGTTCATCTGCGATGAATGCGTCGAGCTGTGCAACGACATCATCCGCGAGGAAACCAAGGCAGGCATCGCCGGCAAGAAGGACGGCGAGATCCCCACGCCGATGGACATCTTCACCACCCTCAACGATTACGTGATCGGTCAGGACCGGGCGAAGCGCGTGCTCTCGGTCGCGGTGCACAACCACTACAAGCGGCTGAAGCACTCGGGCAAGGCCGGCGATGTCGAGCTCGCCAAGTCGAACATCCTGCTGGTCGGCCCGACCGGCTCGGGCAAGACCCTGCTCGCCCAGACGCTGGCGCGCACCTTCGACGTGCCCTTCACCATGGCCGATGCCACCACGCTGACCGAGGCGGGCTACGTGGGCGAGGATGTCGAGAACATCATCCTGAAGCTGCTCCAGGCGTCCGACTACAATGTCGAGAAGGCCCAGCACGGGATCGTCTACATCGACGAGATCGACAAGATCACCCGCAAGGCCGAAAACCCCTCGATCACCCGCGACGTTTCGGGCGAGGGCGTGCAGCAGGCGCTCCTGAAGCTGATGGAAGGCACCACCGCCAGCGTTCCGCCGCAGGGCGGGCGCAAGCATCCGCAGCAGGAATTCCTGCAGGTCGACACGACCAACATCCTGTTCATCTGCGGCGGGGCTTTCGCGGGCCTAGACAAGATCATCGCCGACCGCCTCCAGAAGCGTTCGATCGGCTTCGGCGCGCATGTCGCCGATCCGGACAAGCGCCGCGTGGGCGAACTGCTCGAGAAGTCCGAGCCCGAGGATCTCCTCAAGTTCGGCCTGATCCCCGAATTCGTCGGCCGCCTGCCGGTGATCGCCACGCTGCACGATCTCGACGTGCCGGCGCTGGTCACCATCCTGCAGGAGCCCAAGAACGCGCTGGTCAAGCAGTACAAGAAGCTGTTCGAGCTCGAGGATGTCGAACTGACCTTCACCGACGACGCCCTCCAGGCGATCGCCGAGCGCGCGATCAAGCGCAAGACCGGCGCGCGCGGGCTTCGCTCGATCGTCGAGGGCCTGCTGCTCGACACGATGTTCGATCTGCCCGACATGGAAGGCGTGACCGAAATCGTGATCGACGCCGACGTGGTCGCCGGCAAGAAGGACCCGATCCGGGTGCACGGCGGCGAGGCGGCGAAGAAGGAAGAAGCGGCCTGATGCTCCGCGGCGCGCTCGCCTTGGCGGCTGCGTGCATTACGGTTCAGGCTTCCGCCGATACGGTCAGACGTTGGCCTGACAAGCCGACGCCGCTCAGCTGCGACGTTGGCCCCGACAAGCGGATCATCGCTGGGAATGAGTGGCTCGTGTTCGCCTGCGACGACGGAGCGAGCATTGTCATCATCTCGGCCGAGGGAAACCCCGCCTCACCCTTCGTCTTCTCGTTCATTCAGGATTTGCTGGGCAAGCATCACCTGAGAGGCGAGGGCAATGGCGACAAGATTGGATCAAAGGCAGCCTTCGACGAGCTCAGCGCATGGAGCAGCGAAGACATTGAGCAGGCTCGCAATCGCGCAATAGCCGCGAAGGCTGCCGCAATGGGCGAGTCAACCAGCAGGTCTCGCTGACTGAACCTCCGCCAAAGAATACATAGAAAACCCCGCCCGGCCCAAGAGGAAGGCCGGACGGGGGGCGCAAGCAGGGCTGCCCCCCAAGGTTGGGGATGGGGAAGGCGGAAGGCAGCGCCTGCCTGTCAGGGCAATCAGGCGGGCAGGAACACCCCGTCGGTCACGTGGACCACGCCGTTCGACGTCTTGACGTCGGCCTGGGTCACGGCGGTGGCGCGGCCCTTTTCGTCGGTGATGACGATCTTGTCGCCCGCCAGCCGCGCGGTCAGCTCACCGCCCGCGAGGGTCTCGATCACCGCTTCGCCGTGGCCCTGCTTGATGAGCGCGACGAGATCGCGGCTCGTCACCTTTCCGGCGACTGCGTGGTAGGTGAGAATTTCGGTCAGCGTGCCCTTGTTGGCAGGCTTGACGAGATTGGCGACGGTGCCATCGGGGAGCTTCGCAAAGGCGGTGTCGGTCGGCGCGAAGACGGTGAAGGGGCCGGGGCTCGAGAGCGTGTCGACCAGCCCGGCAGCCTTCACGGCGGCGACCAGCGTGTTGTGGACCCCGGTGCTCATCGCGACCTCGACGATATTCGGCGCGGCAGACGCGGCGGCGCGCTGGGGGTGGGCAAGAACAGGGAGGGACGCAAACCCGGTGGTGGTGCCAATGGCAGCAGCGACGAGGGCGAGAGTGGCAAATTTCGACTTCATAAGATCATCTCCTTATTTGGTTGAACACAGTAGCAAGCCCTCCCGCTTGCATTTTTAGTTACGCGGAGTGTTCAGGGGCGGATGACGTCTGTGAAAATATTTTGTTCGAGGCCTGCGATTTCATAATGGAGGCAAAAGAAAACCCCGCCCGGCCCTGGAGGAAGGCCGGACGGGGTCGGAGAAGCGCTGGCCCGCGCGGGGTGGGGGAATGGGGAGCGCAGGCCCGCGCCGTAAGCTTGCGGCGGATCAGCCCGGCAGCGAGACGCTGTCGGTCACGTGGATCACGCCGTTGGACTGGAACACGTCGGCCTGAGTGACGGTCGCGGTGCCGCCCTTTGCGTCGGTCAGCACGACCTTGCCGCCGACCACCCGCGCGGTCAGGATGCCGCCACCCAGGGTCTTGAGTTCGGCCTTGCCGCCACCCTTCTTGATCAGTTCGATGAGCTCGCCCGCAGCAACCTTGCCCGGGACGACGTGGTAGGTGAGGATCGCGGTGAGGGTCGCCTTGTTCTCGGGCTTGACCAGCGTCTCGACCGTGCCGGCGGGCAGCTTGCCGAAGGCGGCGTTGGTCGGGGCGAAGACAGTGAAGGGGCCGGGGCCCGAGAGCGCTTCGACAAGGCCCGCGGCCTTGACCGCGGCGACCAGCGTGGTGTGATCGGCCGAATTGACGGCATTCTCGACGATGGTCTTGGTCGGATACATCGGCGCGCCGCCGACGGTGGGCACGTCCGCCTTCGTCTCCTTGTGGTGATCGGCCAGCGCCGGGGCGGCGGTGAAACCGGCAGTCGCAGCCAGCGCGGCGGCGAGCGCGATCAGAGTGTTCTTGGGGGTCACGTGGGGTTCTCCGTCGATAGGTGTCACGTTGGCAAGCAGGGGGCGCTTGCACGGTCAGCTACGGAGGACAGGGCGCGGCGGATGGAGCGCCTTGGTGATATTGCGGATGAATTGCCGTTTGCGCGCGCCGAAGCGATGCGGCTGTCAGACCCGGCTGAAAGCGCCCTTGGCGACCACCGGCCCGGCGTCCTTGCCCTCGGGCTTACCGCCGATCGGCTCGCGGGTGAGCACGAGGCTCGCCCCGTCACCCAGCTTGGCGACCGCCGCGGCCGGCAGCGTCATGCTGCGCACCGCACCGGGCTTGACCACGCCAAGCGATTGCAGCGCCGTGCCATCGGCGGGCACCAGCCACAGCTCGTGGTCGTGGACGCCGTCAGGGGTAAGGCCGATCGCGGCGACGACCATGCGTTCGCTCTCGGGGATGTAGGTGACATCGAGCCGGAGGCCGGTCTCGCCGATGGGAACGGTGGCGACCAGCGGGGCCGCGGCCGCAATCTGCGGAGGCTGCGGCGCGACAGGGCTTTGCGACGGCGTGAGCGCGACCCATGCCAGCAGCGCTGCAGCGGCGATCGAGGAGAAGCCGGCGACCCGCTGCCACAGCCGCACGCGGGCCTCGAGCGCCACGACATTCGAACCTGCCGCAACCTCGCCCGCCGGGGCACCCGCCGCCGCCTGCGCGGCCGCCACGCGTGCGGCGATGCCGTCCCACACATGCTCGCCCGGCTCTGCCCCCGGCATGGCGTCGGACAGCGGGGCGAACCAGCCGTCCCACCATTCCTTGCGCCAGGCGAAGGCCGGATCGGTCGCATATTTGCCGCGCGCGGCGAGCAGCTCCTCGCCCTCAAGCAGGCCCAATGCCCACTCGGCGGCGATCATCGGATCGTCGCGGGTCACTTCGGGAGTGTTCTCGTCCACGCCGCTCATGCCGCCTCGCTCGCTTCGAGACAGGCGCGCAGGCGCTGGAGGCCGCGGCGGATCCAGCTCTTCATCGTGCCGAGCGGCACATCGGCCCCCTCGGCGAGCTGGGCATAGGTCTTGCCTTCGAAGAAGGCCGCGCGGATATGGCCCTGCGTGCGCGCGTCCAGTGCGCCCAGGCACTTGTGGATCTGCGCGGTCTGCTCGGCATCGATCAGAAGCGCGTCGGCCAGCGGGTTTTCATCGGGGAGCGGCGCGGCTTCTTCGACCGGAACCGCCCCGCCGCGCACCTTGCCCGTGCGCAGCCGGTCGATCGCGCGGTTGCGCGCGAACGCCGCCAGCCACGCGATGGGGCTCGCGCGGGACGGGTCATAGCGGTCGGCCCGCTGCCAGAGATTGACATAGACGTCCTGCAAGGCGTCCTCGGCTTCCTTTCGATCTGCCAAGATACGCAAGCAAATGCCGAAGAGCTTCACCCGGGTGGCACGATAGATTTCCTCGAGCGCGGACTGATCCCCGGCAGCGAGCCGCGCCATCGCATCGCGCAGCGCCTCGCGCGCTTCGTCCGAGGAATGGCGGGGGCGCGCGGCCATCAGCAATCGGCTCCGCAGGGGTGCGCGCAAGGGTCATCGCCGGTCTCGATCTGGATCGTCGCGTGGGTAACGCCGAAGCGCGTCTCGAGGCTGGCGGCGACCGCGCCCAGGAAACTGTCGGTCGCGGGGCGGGCGGGCATGACGAGATGCGCGGTCAGCGCGATCTCGGTGGTCGACATGGGCCAGACGTGGAGATCGTGGACCGCGGCCACGCCCTCGAACCCGGCAAGATGCTGCCTGACCGCGCCAAGTTCGATCCCCGCA
This sequence comes from Erythrobacter sp. CCH5-A1, assembly GCF_001557115.1. Classification (GTDB taxonomy): domain Bacteria; phylum Pseudomonadota; class Alphaproteobacteria; order Sphingomonadales; family Sphingomonadaceae; genus Erythrobacter. The sequence continues at coordinate 13,984 of NZ_LSKQ01000047.1, read as the reverse complement.
GGCGCGGCGAGCAGGCCCATCGCCACGGAATCGCGCGCAAGGCCCCAGGTGCCCCAGGCGATGACGCCGAGGATCACGATGCTCACCGCCGGATCGAGCCACGCCCAGCCGGTGAGGACAATCGCCAGCCCCGCCACCACCACACCGAGCGACACCAGCGCATCGGCCGCCATGTGGAGATAGGCGCCACGGATGTTGAGATCGCCCTGTCCCTTCATGAACAGGAAGGCCGTGAAGGCGTTGATCGCGATGCCGACGCCCGCCACCGCCGCCATGGCGAGGCCCTGCGGCTCGACGGGGTTCATGATCCGGTGCAGCGTCTCGAACAGGATCGCCCCGATCGCCACCGCCAGCAGCAGCGCATTGGCGAGGGCGGCGAGGATGGTCGAGCTCTTGTATCCATAGGTGAAGCGCCCCGAGGCGGGCTGCCTGGCGGCGATGCTTGCAATCCACGCGAGCGCGAGGGCGAGCACATCGGACAGATTGTGGCCCGCATCCGCGATCAGCGCCATCGAGCCGTAGATCAGCCCGGCCGAGGCCTCGAGCAGCACGAAGCCGGTGTTGAGCACGATTCCGATCAGGAAGGCGCGGCCGAAGTCGGCAGGGGCATGGGAATGGCCGCCATGACCATGGCCATGCGCGTGCCCGTGGGCATGATCATGGTGGTTATGGGCGTGCGTGTGAGCCATCGTCAGGTGCTTGTAGCCGCAAGCATGGCCCGCGTCACGCGCGACGATGATCGCCTTCTAATTACAGGACAAACCGTCGCCTAGTTGTAGACGCAGGCATCGAGCCCGTCGCGCCGGACGATCCCGATCCGCCGCTCGATCCGGTTGCCATGACGCGCGAGCCACCCGCCGGGCCCCTTGACCGCGCGCTTCTTGGGGCTGGGGAGGGCTGCGGCCATGCGGCTCGCCTCGTCGCGGCTGAGGCGCGCGGCGGAGTGGCCGAAATAGCGCTGCGATCCGGCCTCGGCGCCATAGGTGCCGATCCCGGTCTCGGCGACGTTGAGGTAGACCTCCATGATCCGCCGCTTGCCCCAGACAAGCTCGATCCAGAAGGTGAACCACGCCTCCAGCGCCTTTCGGAAATAGCCGCCGCCCTGCCACAGGAAGACGTTCTTGGCGGTCTGCTGGCTGATCGAAGAGCCGCCGCGGATCTTCCCGCCCTCCATGTTCTCGCGCATCGCCTGCTCGATCGCCTCGGTGTCGAAGCCCGAATGCTGGCAGAAGCGCTGGTCCTCCGAGGCGATCACCGCGCTCACCAGATTGCGGTCGATATTGTCGAGGCTCTCCCAGTCCTTGGTGATGCCGTTGCCATCCATGATCATGGTCGCGGTGACGGGCACGGGGAGCCACTTGAAGGCCACCACCAGCACCAGCGTCAGCACGATGAAGGCGGCGATGGCCTTGGCGGTGTAGCGAAGGATGAGGGAGACCATGGCCTTGGCTCTAGCGCAGCGCGGGGGACGAGGGAAGCATGGCCGCTTGCCTGCGCGGGCTACGGCAGGCAAGTTTGCGGTCAAATCACTGGGGAGAATGCACCATGCGCCTGTTCCACCTCGCCGCGAACGCGCTCGCGCTGGCCGCCGCCGCCTCGCCCGCATGGGCCGAGGATGTCGCCACCAAGCAGGCGATCGAGGCCGAATATGACAGCTACCTCGCCCCGCTGTTCCTCGACTTCCACCAGAACCCCGAACTGGGCTTCCGCGAAAACCGCACCGCGGCCAGGATGGCGGCCGAGCTGAAGGCGGCGGGCCTTGAGGTCACGACCGGCGTGGGCGGCACCGGGGTGGTGGGCATCCTCAGGAACGGCAAGGGGCCGACGATCCTGATCCGCGCCGACATGGACGGGCTGCCGGTCGAGGAGAAGACCGGCCTCGCCTATGCCTCGAAAGCGAAGCAGGTGGGCGAGGACGGGAAGGAATATCCCACCATGCACGCCTGCGGGCACGATACCCACATCACCGCGATGATCGCCACGGCGCGCAGGCTGGCGGCCACCAAGGGGCAGTGGAGCGGCACGCTGATGTTCGTCGTCCAGCCCGCCGAGGAAGGCGTGCGCGGGGCCAAGGCGATGATGGAGGACGGGCTCTACCAGCGCTTTGGCAAGCCCGACTATGCGCTCGCCTTCCATGTCGCCGCCGAATTGCCGACCGGCACGGTCTCGGCCGCCGAGGGCATCCAGTATTCGAGCTCGGACACGCTCGACGTGCGGGTGCCCGGTATCGGCACCCACGGTGCTTCGCCGCATCTCGGCAAGGACCCGGTCTACATTGCCTCGCAGATCGTGACCGCGCTGCAATCCATCGATTCGCGGGAGATTTCGCCCTTGAAGCCGGTGGTGGTGACGGTCGGCTCGATCCACGCCGGCACGACCTACAACATCATCCCGGACGAGGCGAACCTCAAGCTCACCGTGCGCGCCAATGACGAGGAGACGCGGGCCAAGGTGATCGCGCTGGTAGAGCGGATCGCGGTCAATATCGGCAAGGCGCACGGGCTGCCCGACAGCATGCCGGTGACGGTCAAGCATTTCTCCGGCACGCCCACCACGATCAACGACCCCGCGCTCGCCCGCCGCCTCAACGCGACCATGAAGCGCGCGCTGGGCGAGAGCGCGGTGGTGCCCTACGAACAGCAGAACATGGGTGCGGAGGACTTCACCTATTTCGTCGCGCCGGGGCTGGGTGTGCCGGGCTACTACTTCGCGGTCGGCGGCACCACGCCCGAGCGGATCGCGGCAGCCAAGGCGGGCGGACCGCCGATTGCCGGGCACCATTCCCCGCTGTTCCAGATCGCGCCGAGGGAGAGCATCACGGTCGGCGCACGGGCGATGGTCGCGGCGGTGATGGATCTGGCGGGGAAGAAGTAGTCATATGGGCACTGTAGAGAAAGAAGGGGCGCATGCCATGCCCCCGACGAAGATGTCGAAGTGGCAGTGCCCGGCCCGGGTTGCTGCCGTCACATTCCTGCTTGCGTCCTCCACCATGTCCGAAGCGGCGCTTGCCGAAGTCGGAGCGCCGCAGTTCGGATGGGTGGAGGGGGAGTGTCTCGTCCTCAAGGCGCCGCTCGATACGTTGCCGCGCAGGGTCTGGATTGCGCCAGCGAAGGCGGGCGCGGAGGCGATTGAAACCTACGTGATCGCGCCAATCGAGCCTGATGCGCCCGAATCGGCGCGCCTATGCAGACCACTCCAAACCGAGAACGCCATCATGAACCGCAGCGACGCGCATCGGTTCTACCGGCTGAGTCGCGCGCGCCCGTTCGAATATGCGGTCGCTGTCCTGACGCCTCCGGAGGGTGGGTACACCTATGGCGTGTGCTTCACTTACGAAGGTGTGCGCGCAACAGTGAGGCAGGACAAGCGAGTGATTTGGGAGGACACCTACTTTCTCAGCTATGACTTCGAACCGGATTGTCGCTGAAGTCCCACTAAAAAGGCCCCCGCACCGCAGTGGCGTGGGGGCCTTTCAGTGTTGATGGTTTAGACTTTACGCCATCCCGGGCAGCAGCCGCTCGCCCGCGATCCGCTGCATCGCCTTTTGGAGCTTCTCGAAGGCGCGCACCTCGATCTGGCGGATGCGTTCGCGGCTGACGTCGTAGGCCTGCGACAGCTCTTCGAGCGTCTGGGGCTTCTCGGTCAGGCGGCGTTCGGTGAGGATGTGGCGCTCGCGCTCGTTCAGGCTGCCCATCGCTTCGGACAGCATCTCCATGCGCATCTGCGCTTCCTGGCTCTCGGCGACGGTTTCGTCCTGCAGCGGGCGATCATCCGCCAGCCAGTCCTGCCATTCGCCCGAGCCTTCCTCGGCCCCGCGCAGGGAGACGTTGAGCGAGGCATCCCCGCCCATCATCATCCGGCGGTTCATGTTGACCACTTCGGCCTCGGGCACGCCGAGGTCGGTCGCGATCTTGGTGAGATCGTCGGGGCGCAGGTCGCTGTCCTCGTAGGCGTCGAGGTTCTTCTTCATCCGGCGCAGGTTGAAGAACAGCTTCTTCTGCGCCGCGGTGGTGCCCATCTTCACGAGGCTCCACGAACGCAGGATATATTCCTGGATCGAGGCCTTGATCCACCACATCGCGTAAGTCGCGAGGCGGAAGCCGCGATCGGGTTCGAACTTCTTGACGCCCTGCATCAGGCCGACATTGCCTTCCGAGATCAGGTCGGCGACGGGCAGGCCATAGCCGCGGTAACCCATCGCGATCTTCGCGACGAGCCGCAGGTGGCTGGAGACGAGCTGGGCGGCGGCTTCGGGGTCCTCGTGCTCCTGATAGCGCTTGGCGAGCATGTATTCCTGCTCGGCCGTGAGGACCGGAAACTTGCGGATTTCGGCGAGATAGCGGTTGAGGCTCTGCTCACCGCTCAGCGCCGGCATCGACGCGGCTTTTGACTTGGTCACTGGTTACCTAACCTTTCTGGTGTCGACCGCTTGGCGGGGACCCCTGATGGGCATCCGTCGCGCTGGGCCACGGGTTACGTTCATACGCGAATTTCGGTCAGATGTATGCGCGTTTCATCGATCACAACGGCTTAGTTCGTCGATCAGTTCCGCCATGTCTTGCGGCAGATTGCTCCGGAATAGGACCATTTCGCCGGTGAGCGGGTGCTGGAAGCCCAGTTCTGCCGCATGCAGCGCCTGACGGGCGAAACCGAGTCGCTCGAGAACGGGGCGAAGCTGTTTGGGTGTGCGGCCATAGGCAGGGTCTCCCAGTAGCGGATGGCCGATTGACGCACAGTGAACGCGCACCTGGTGCGTGCGCCCGGTTTCGAGCCGGCATTCGATCTGTGCGGCGTGATCGAGCCGCTGGACGACCTTGTAATGGGTGATCGCCGTTTTCCCGCGCGAGGAATTGTTGGGGAGCACCGTCATTTTCTTTCGGTCCGCGTCCGACCGGCCGATGCGCGCGTCGACCGTGCCCTCGGTAGGGGAGGGGTGCCCGGCGCACACCGCGATGTAGCGGCGGTGGACAGAGTGCGCGGCGAACTGCGCGGCCAGCCCTTCATGCGCGGCATCGGACTTGGCGATCACCAGCAGCCCGGAAGTATCCTTGTCGATCCGGTGGACGATCCCGGGCCGCGCGACCCCGTTGATGCCGCTGAGCTGGCCGCGGCAATGGTGCAGCAGCGCGTTGACCAGCGTGCCGGTGATATTGCCCACCGCCGGGTGGACGACCATCCCTGCAGGCTTGTCGACCACGACGAGATGCTGGTCCTCGAAGGCGATGGTGAGCGGGATATCCTCGGGGAGCGCGGCAGCGGGCATGGCGGCGGCAAGGATGATGCGGAACGGGGTATCGGCGGCGACCTTCATCGAGGCGGAGGTCGCCGTCTTGCCGCCAACATCGACGCGGCCCTCCTCGATCAACCCCTGCACCCGCGCGCGGCTGAGCCCGGTCGCCTCGGCCAGCGCCTTGTCGAGGCGCGCGGCGGCGGGGATCGTGCCGGTGATGATTTCGGTCTCGGACATGCTAAGGCCATGCGCGATGCGGATTGAAGTGACAAGCGAAGCCCTCAGCCAGATGCGCGCCCATGCCGCCGCGGCGCACCCGTGCGAGGCTTGCGGAATCCTGCTGGGGGAGGGCCAGCGCATCACGCAAGCCCGCCCTGCCGCCAACATCCACCCCTCGCCGCAAACCCATTTCGAAATCGACCCGCAGGCGCTGATCGATGCCCACCGCGCCGCGCGGGACGGGGGCGGGCCGCAGTTGATCGGCTACTACCACTCGCACCCGCACGGGCCCGCCGAGCCCTCCGCCACCGACCGCGCCTGCGCCAGCGGAGATGGCAAGGTCTGGGCGATCCTTGCAAGGGACGACACAAGGTTCTGGCAGGACGGCAAACTAGGGTTTGTCGCACTTCCCTTTACCATGATCGGCAGCTAGGAAAGCGCCCATGATTTCCCAGACCGATCTCGCCGCGATGCTGTGCTCGCGCCTGTGCCACGACATGCTCTCGCCGGTCGGCGCGCTCGCCAACGGGCTGGAGCTGCTCGCCGAGGAGAAGGACCCGCAGATGCGCGCGCAGGTGGTCGACCTGCTCGAGCAGTCGGCCAAGATCAGCACCGACAAGCTGAAGTTCTTCCGCCTCGCTTTCGGCGCCGCCGGGGGCTTCGGCGAGGCGATCCCGGTCGACGAGGCCAAGGCCGTGATCGACGCGCTGGCGGGCGATGCCAAGAAGGTCGAGGTCAACTGGGCGATTGCCGAGCCGAGCCTGCCCAAGCCCGCGGTCAAGGTGCTCTTGAACCTCGCGCAGATTGCGCTGGATGCACTGGTGCGCGGCGGCACGCTCGACATCGGGGCCGAGCGGCGCGACGGCGCGGTCGAGATCGTCGCCCGCGCGCGCGCCGAGCGCATCGCTTTCGACGAGACCATCGGCCGCGCGCTTCAGGGGGAGCTGGCCCCCAACGAAATCACCTCCCGCACCGCCGCCGCGCACATGATCGCGGTGCTCGCCGAGGAGATGGAGGGCGGCCTCCAGTACAAGCTCGGCGATGGCGCGCTGGTGCTCGGCGCGGTGCTGCCCGAGCCTGAAGGCATGATCGGCTAGGACAGCGGACGTGTCGGGGGGCACTGAAGACGAGCTGGTCCACCGCGAGGTGCTCTCGCCCAACCATGGCGAGCGGTCGCTGCCGATCAGCATGGTGGTCATCCACTACACCGAGATGAAGCCGGTCGAGGCGGCACTCGCGCGGATGTGCGATCCCGAGGCCAGCGTCAGCGCGCATTACTGCATCACGGAAGGTGGCGAGGTGATCCGCCTCGTGCCGGAAGACCGCCGCGCATGGCACGCGGGCGCGAGCTACTGGCGCGGCATTCCCGACGTGAACTCGGCGAGCATCGGGATCGAGCTCGACCATCCCGGCCACGCATTGGGCTACCGCGGGTTTGCCGAGGCGCAGATCGACGCGCTGATCCCGCTGCTCGGCCGACTCGTGAAGCAATACGACATCCCGCGCGCCAATGTCGTCGGCCACTCCGATGTCGCCCCGATGCGCAAGGTCGATCCGGGCGAGCTCTTCCCGTGGGACCGGCTGGCGCAGCACAAGCTGTGCCTGCCGCGGCCTGAGTGCCTCACGGCTGGCAACCCCTTCCACAACTGGGGCAGCTTCTTCCTCGCGCTCGAACGGTTCGGCTACGACATCACCGATCAGGCCAAGGCGGTCGAGGCCTTCGAGCGCCGCTGGCGGCCCGAACGCATCACAGGCATTCCCGATGGCGAGATCGCCGCGATCCTGTGGCAATTGCTGCTCGACCGCGATCAGGGGCGGACGCGCTAAATTTTGCAATCCTGTGACCGCGCGCCTATAGGCCGCCCGGTCAGGGGGCCTGAGGCAGCCGCGCTACGTGCGAGGAAAGTCCGGGCTCCACGAAACAAGGGTGGCGGGTAACGCCCGCCGGTCCTGCCTTCGGGCAGGGCAAGGGAAAGTGCCACAGAGAGCAAACCGCCGATGGCTTCTTCGGAAGCACAGGCAAGGGTGAAAGGGTGCGGCAAGAGCGCACCGGGGGGCCGGCAACGGCAACCGCATGGCAAACCCCACCCGGAGCAAGGCCGAATAGGGGTCTCGCGCCTTTCCGCAAGGAGGGCAGGCGTGTTTCGCGCCGAGAGACCCGGGTTGGCTGCTAGAGCCGCCGGGCAACCGACGGCCCAGATGAATGGCTGCCACCCCGGCGCTGGTCCGCAAGGATACCGTCCGGGGAGACAGAACCCGGCTTATGATGGCCCCCTGATATGAGGTTCGTAGTGCGCTCGCCCCGCCAAACGGGGGTTGGTGCGCGCCGTGCCTTTGCGTAATCTCCTGATCGGGAGGACTTGCCGCCAATGTTCACGCTCGCCGCTGCACTTGCCTTGGCCGCGCAGGAACCCGAGGTTCCGCCCCGAGAACTGGCCGAAGACCCGCCCGTGACCGACCTGTGCGCCATGCCCGGCGAGGATGCCGCCGCCGCCCGCGCCGGTTGGGCGATCATCGACGCGCGCGAGATGTACAACCCCTCGGACCTCGCCGACGCCCTGCGCACCGTCCCTGCGGGCAAGCGTGCGGTGGTGCGCGGCGGCAGCTTCAACGGCGCCGACATGCGCAAGGTCGCGCCGTTGCTCGCAGGCGCCTGCCTCGTCGAGACCGAGCTCGAAGGCACCAACTGGGAAGGCACCGCCATTCCGAATCTGCGGATGGTGCGCATCGCCTTCACCGCCGCCAAGGCCGCCCGCGCGCGCTGGCCGGGGCTGTCGACTTATGGCGTCGATCTGGCCGGCTCCGACTTTACCGGCGCGGATCTTGCGGGGCTGCGCTTCGTTCCGGCTTGGCAGGGCGCGGATTTCGGCGAGGTCAGCTTCCGCGCCGCCAACCTGACGGGCGCAAGCTTCGCCTGCGGGGTCACCGTCGATGTGTGGTGCATCAATTTCGGGCCGGACTTCGCCGGCGCCGACCTGACCCGCGCCGATCTCAGCAGCATCGGGGTGGGGGGTGACGGGGCTGCGGGCGCGCGGATCGACGGGACGATTGTCGCCCCGGATTCGCTCGCCGCGCTGGCCGCCGCGCGGATCGAGGGCCCGGTGCGGCTGGCGGAGACCGTCACCTCGCCATACGCCTATATCGCCGACGAATTCCCTCCCCATGCGCCGACCATCGCCATTCTGACGCCGGAGGAAGCGCGCGTCCTGATCTCAGCCACCCGCTCGCTGGCGGAGGCCGAAGACCGTCCGAGCTTCGATTGCACCAAGGCCACCACGCCGATCGAAAAGACCCTCTGCGGCGAATACGAGAGCGCATTGCGCAGCCTCGACCGCGATTTGGCCGAGGCCTGGGCGGCGGCGCGCGCGGCGGGGAAGGGCGACCTTGCTGCCCAGCGCCGCTGGCTTGCCTCGCGTGACAAGTGCGGCGGCGACCGCACCTGCCTCGCCGACCTCTATCAGGCGCGCATCGCGGTGCTGCGCGGGCAGCTGGGCCCTGGCATCGCGCTGAAGCCGGGCGAGAAGGTGATCTATGAGGGCGACGCCCTCCCACTCCCCGATGCGATGCGGCGGGGCGCGCTTTACGAGCGCATCCTGCCGGTGCTGCGCGAGGCGAGCGGGCAGGAGATCACGCTCACCGGAAACCCCGACGGCAGCATCGCTGCCGAGGGCTCCGCGGTGCGTGCCAATGCCCATACCTGCGAGCTGGGCGCGCCCGTCACCCGCTTCGACCCCAGGACCGGCTGGTGGAGCGCGAAGAACGACGCGGGCGTCACCGTCCCGCTGTTCCGCATCGAGGGCCGGCGGATCGTGCTGCGCTACAGCGGCAATTCCGGCAACACGCCCGAAGAAGCGGGGGACTTCATCACCTGCGGTGTGCGGGCCTATTTCGAGGACGGGATCGATCTGGAGCCGCGACCGAGGACAAGGCCCCTGCGTTGAACTTCCCTCTCCTTGGGGAGGGGGCGGGGGTGGGGGCTATGCCCTATCGACTGCATAACCCCCAACCCCTTCCCCAGGGGGAAGTGGCTTTTACGCTCTGCCCACGCTCGTGTAGGCAAACCCCGCCGCGCGCATGTCCTCGGGCTTGTAGACGTTCCTGAGGTCGACCATCACCGGGGCGTTGGCGAGTTCCTTCACCCGCTTCAGGTCGAGCGCGCGGAAGGCGTCCCATTCGGTGACGATCACCACCACGTCGGCGCCTTCGATGGCGGCATAGGCGCTCTCGCACATGGTGACATCGGGGAGCAGCGGGCGGGCCTGCTCCATGCCTTCGGGGTCGTAGGCCGCGACGGCCACGCCCGCGTCCATCAACGTCTGCGCGACGGCGATCGCCGGGCTGTCGCGCATGTCGTCGGTATTGGGCTTGAAGGTCAGGCCGAGCAGCGCCGCCTTCTTCCCGCGCGCCGCCTCCATGCCGCCGAGCGCATCGACCACCTTGCGGCCCATCGCGCGCTTGCGGCTGTCGTTGACCTTGACCACCGCCTCGACGATCCGCGTGGGGCTGTCGTAATCCTCGGCGGTCTTGAGCAGCGCGAGCGTGTCCTTGGGGAAGCAGCTGCCGCCATAGCCGGGCCCGGCGTGCAGGAACTTGGCGCCGATGCGGCCGTCCATCCCGATCCCGCGGCTGACGTCCTGCACGTTGGCGCCGACCTTCTCGCACAGGTCCGCCATCTCGTTGATGAAGGTGATCTTGGTCGCGAGGAAGGCGTTGGCGGCGTATTTGATGAGCTCGCTGGTGCGGCGGCTGGTGAACAGGATCGGCGATTCATTGAGGAACAGCGGGCGATAGACCTCGCGCATCACCTCGCGGCCGAATTCGTCCTCGGCGCCGATGACGATGCGGTCAGGGCGCTTGAAATCGCCGATCGCCGCGCCTTCGCGCAGGAATTCGGGGTTGGAGACGACCGCGAACTTGTGTGCAGTCCCGGTCTCGCGGATGATCCGCTCGACCTCGTCGCCGGTGCCCACCGGCACGGTGGACTTGGTGACGACCACCGCGTCATTGGCGAGCTTCTCGCCGATCTCGCGCGCGACCTCGTAGACGAAGGTGAGGTCGGCATGGCCATCGCCGCGGCGGCTCGGGGTGCCGACCGCGATGAAGATCGCATCGGCGCCGGAAATGCCTTCGCCCAGCGACGTGGTGAAGCTGAGGCGGCCGGCCTTGACGTTGCTTTCGACCAGCGCATCGAGGCCGGGCTCGTAGATCGGCATGATCCCGGCGTGCAGGCGGTCGATCTTGCCCTGGTCCTTGTCGATGCAAACCACATCGTGGCCGAAATCGGCAAAGCACGCCCCCGAAACGAGCCCGACATAGCCCGATCCCACCATCGCAATCTTCATGAACTAGCTGCCCTCACGAGAATCTGCGCCGACTGGCGCGCCGTTTGCCGCCCCGGCAGCCCGGACCCTGCGACAGGGCTTACTGCGCACGGTCCCCATGGAACACCTGCGCTGTCCCGTCATCCGCGATCCGGGCCTGCAGGATGCGCCGCTGGTCGCCCTCGAGCACGAGCGCTGTAAGCACACCGGAACGGAAAGCGCCAGTGTCTATTCCGATGCGGTTTCCGCAATCCATCACCCGGTCGAAGATCGTGTGCCCGTGGACCACGACCTTCTCAAGCGGGCCTTCATGGCGCAGGAAACGCTCGCGGATCCAGAGCAGATCGCTGCGGGTCTGCTCGGCCAGCGGGCGAGAGGGATCGACGCCGGCATGGACGAAGACATAGTCGCCCGCGCGGATCATCGTCTCGAAGCCGGCGATGTAGTCGCGGGTCGACTGGCCGACGATCTGCGGAAGCGCCTCGAACAGATCCTCGAGCGGCAGTTCGGCGAGCTGACGGGTGGTGAATCCGTAGCTCAGCAGGGTCTCGAACCCACCATGCTTGATGAAATGGCGCAGCGCCTCCGGCTTCTGGAACGCGGCGAGGAACATTTCCTCGTGATTGCCTGCCAGCACCCGGACCTTGCGGGTCTGCTGCCAGCGGCGCGTGCGTTCGACCACGCCCGCGCTATCCGGGCCGCGGTCGACCAGGTCGCCAAGGAGCACGATGCGACAGTCGAAGCCGGGCGCGCGCGCGATCTCGTCCTCGATCGCCGCAATCATGGCCTCGTAGAGATCGAGCCTGCCGTGGATGTCACCGATCGCGTAGTAGCGCCGGCCATCGGGTACCGTCGGCATTCGGGGCGGGGGCTGGGGTGTGAAGAAATCGCGCAGAAGGTCTAGCATGGCCCGTTTGTGTTCCGGCTGGTGCGACCCGGCCAACGCCGCGAGGTCGGGCATTGCGTGCCGTGCCTCGCTGATTGGGGGTCGCGATAACTTGCGCAACGCAAAGGCGCAACCAACCCTCTGCGGGGCGCGACAGAAGGTGCGAATTTGTCGGCAAGCGGTATCCCGCCGGTCGCTAATCGAGCGTGAAGCTCACTGTCGTGACCACCCGAACCTTCTTGTACGGGCTGTCGGCCGATCCCCAACCGCCGGCATCGCCGTCGCGTGCCTCGATCTCGAAATAGCCCTGGGTCGCATCGCGGATCTTGCCCACGCCCGAATTGGAATCCTTGGCGAATTGCTGCGCGGCGGCGCGCGCGTCCTTGGTGGCGGCGGCCACCATCTCGGGCTTGATGGCGTTGAGCTTGGTGAAGGTGTAGGCCATCCCCGAGCCTTCCTCGAGAAACACCCCGCGCCCGACCAGATCGAACTGGCGCGCGACGGCCTTCTGCGCGCGCGTGATGTCGGTAGTGCGCAGCGCAAGCCGCTGGCGCACGGTGTAGGTGGTGTTGCCGCTGAGGTCGGTCGAGCTGTTGACGTTCGCGCCGGTCGGTTGCAGCGCCTCGGCGGGAAAGCCGAGCTCCTTGAAGAAGGCCTCGATGCTCTGCGTGTCGCCGCGCACCTTGGCTTGCGCCTCGGCAAGGCTGGTCGAGGACGCCGAGTAGGAAATCGTCCAGGTGGCGAGATCGGCGGTGACATCGCGCTCGGCAAGGCCCCGGACGGTGACCGCGCGCTCGGCATCCTTGGCGCGCAGCAGCCCGTCGCCGAGCAGGTATCCGCCCGCGATCATGCCGACCGCGAGGATCGCCGCCGTGCCGAACCAGCGCAGGCTGGCAGGCGCTGTCAGGGCACTGGTCGTCGTATTCGCCGGTTGCATGTCTTCGCCGCTCATCGCATTGTCCCCCACAAGAGTTGGTGCGACGAGTTGTGCATCATCGTCGATGAACCGTTTTTGAATGGAATGAGCCATGGTGAAATATCTTCACTCGATGATCCGTGTCGCCGACCCCGAGGCGACGGTCGCCTTCTTCAAGCTGATCGGCCTCGAGGAGGTGCGCCGCTTCGACAGCGAGGCCGGGCGTTTCACGCTGATCTTCCTCGCCGCGCCCGGCCAGGCCGGGGTGGCCGAGGTCGAGCTGACCTACAACTGGCCGCCCGAGGACGGCAGCCCCGCGGAAGAATATACCGGCGGGCGAAATTTCGGGCACCTCGCCTACCGTGTCGCCAATGTCTACGAGACCTGCCAGCGTCTGCTGGACGCCGGTCATACCATCCACCGCCCCCCGCGCGACGGGCACATGGCCTTCGTCAAATCGCCCGACGGCATCTCGATCGAGCTGCTTCAGGAAGGCCATCTCGAACCGGCCGAGCCTTGGGCAAGCATGCCCAATACCGGCACGTGGTAACTTGGCGACTTTATACAAGTTACGAAATTACATCGATTTAAACCATCAAAATTGCTTGGCGCTGTTGCAATAGACCCCCTGTCAAGGTAAGTTAACACCTTGATTGGGGAAGGGGGTCGCCTTGTCCATTGCCGAGCCTGGTCTGTGGCAGGGGCTCGCCCTGCTGCAGCATGAATTGCTGCTGTTCGCCGGGGTATTCTTCCTCGTCGGCGCGCTTGACGATCTGGCGATCGATGCCGCGTGGCTGTGGCTGAGGGCGCGCGGCCGGGCGGTCACGGGGCGGTGCAACCGGGCGAGCCTCGTCCGCCGCAACCTCGCCGGGCCCGTCGCCGTGCTGATCCCCGCCTGGCGCGAGGCGGCGGTGATCGGCCAGACCATCAGGCACCTGCTCGGCACCTGGCCCCAGGCAAGCCTGCGCCTCTACGTCGGCTGCTACTGCAACGATCCCGACACCATCGGCGCCGTGATCGCGGCCGCGCGCGGCGATCCGCGCCTCAGGCTGGTGATCCACGGGCGCGAGGGGCCGACCACCAAGGCCGATTGCCTCAACCGCCTCCATGCCGCACTTACCCTCGACGAGGAGCGCAGCCGGCAGCGCTTTGCCATGCTGGTGTTCCACGATGCCGAGGACATGGTCGATCCCGGCGCGCTCGGCCTGCTGGACGAGACCATCGCCGGCGGCGCGGATTTCGTGCAGCTGCCGGTCGAGCCGCTGGTGCCGCGCCACCGGCCCTGGCTCGCGCGGCATATCGGCGCGCATTACTGCGAGGAATTCGCCGAGGCCCACGGCAAGGCGATGGTGGTGCGCGATGCGCTGGGGGCGGGGCTGCCGGGGGCCTCGGCGAATTCCTCGCAGTAATGC
>NZ_LSKQ01000046.1 GCF_001557115.1 Erythrobacter sp. CCH5-A1 | reverse complement strand
GTCCTGCTTGTTCGGGTAGCCCCTCCCCTGAAGGGGAGGGGCTACCCGAACAAGCAGGACTGGCACCGAACCAATGGCATCCGAAATCCGCATCCCCAAGCTCGGCATGAGCGCGGTCGAAATGACCCTCGTCGAATGGATGTTCGGCGATGGCGAGCGCGTCGAGAAGGGCGACATCATCTACACCGTTGAGACCGACAAGAGCACCACCGAGATCGAGGCGCAGGCCAGCGGCATCATCCGCCCCACCGGCGAGGAAGGCGCGGTCTACAAGGTCGGCGACCTGATCGGGACCATCGAGGAGTGATGTCCTCAAGTAGCGCAGCGGCAGGACAACAAGGACTCTCACCGAGGGAAATGCTGGCGAAGGTCTACGCCACCGCCGGCACCCGCGACTGGGCGGCGGTCGAGGCGCTTATCCACCCCGATTTCGTGCTCTACGAGGCGAACTCGCTGCCCTTCGCGGGGGAGTGGCGGGGCAAGGACGCGCTCCAGCGCTGCGCCGCCGCCATGTACGGCACCTGGGTGAACACCGATCTCGAAATCCTCGACTGCACCGGGGGCGAGACCCATGCGGTGATGGTGATCCGCCTCACCATGCACCCCAAGGACGGCAGTGCGCCCTTCACCCAGACGATCTGCGAGGCGGGGACCTTCGAGGACGGCTTGCTCAGGACCCTGCGCATCCACTATTTCGATGCCGCCGAAATCGCCGCGCGCGCCTGAGGCCGGGGTGGTTAACCCAATCTAGAGCAATGTTAATTATCGCGTGTGGCTGCGGACATGAAAGCAGCCCCGGCCCACGACGCGATGAATGCCCCCGACTCCTCCCCCCGGCCCACGGGCCTGATCGGCCACACCGGCTTTGTCGGTACCGCCCTGCTGCGCCAGACGTGGTTCGACGCGCGCTACAACAGCGCCAACATCGCCGAAATCACCGGCGCGCGCTTCGGCACGCTGGTCTGCGCCGCCGCGCCCGGATCGATGCTCGAAGCCAACCGCGCGCCCGAGCGTGACAAGGCGGCAATCGACGCGCTGATCGCGCGGCTCGACAAGGTGGAGGCGGAGCGTTTCGTGCTTGTCTCCTCGATCGCGGTGCTCGCCGATTTCGCCGGGGGCGATGACGAGGGCACGCAGCGCTTTCAGCACGACCTCGCCTATGGCCGCCACCGCCGCGCGCTCGAGGCCTTTGTGGAAGAGCGCTTCCCCGGCAGCCTGATCGTCCGCCTGCCCGCGCTGTTCGGGGCGGGTCTGCGCAAGAACTTCCTCTTCGATCTGCTCAACCCCGTCCCCTCCATGCTTCCCGAGGCGCGGCACGCGGCGCTGCGGACGGCGCTCGGCGGCGATCTGGCCGTGTGGCTGGCAGCGCTCTATGCGCCCGATGCGGCGACGGGGCTGCTCAAGCTCGACCGGGCCGCGCTCGATGCCGACCCGCGCCGCCCCGGGTTGGAAGCCGCGCTCGACGCGCTCGGCGTGACTGCGACCCAGTTCCACCACCGCGAGACGACCTACCAATACTACAACACCGACCGGCTGTGGCAGGACATCGGCATCGCGCAAGGAGCGGGGCTGACCCACCTCCACCTCGCCCCCGAGCCGCTCGTGGCCGCCGACATCCATGCCGCGCTGACCGGTCGCCCCATGCCCGAGACGCCCGCGCGCCTCCACCGCGAGGACATGCGCACGCGTCATGCCGGGCTGTGGGGCGCCGAGGGCCCCTACCAGTTCGCCGCCGCCGAAACGCTCGAACACCTCGCCGCCTTCTTCGCCGGCCAGCGCAGGGGTGTGGCGTGATCTTCTCGATGTCCAACATCGCCTGGGCCCCGGACGAGCGGCTGGAGGCCTATGCCATCCTCGCCGGGGCGGGCTTTACGGGGCTCGAGATCGCGCCGGGGCTGTTCTTCCACGCGGCCGAGGACCCCTTCCTTCCCGACACCGCCAGCGCGCGCGCCGCGCGGGCCGAGATGGCGGACGCCGGGCTCCGCCTCGTCTCGATGCAGTCGCTGCTGTTCGGCGTCACCGGGGCGGCGCTGTTCGAGGGGGCCGAGGCGCGCGCCGCCTTCGAGAGCGGGATGCGCCGCGCGATCGCACTCGCCGACCGTTTCGGCATCCCCAATCTCGTGTTCGGCTCGCCGCTGCAACGCCGGGTGCCTGACGGCATGGGGATGGACGACGCGCTGGCGCGGGCCGCGGAGGTGTTCCGCAAGCTGGGCGACGCCGCCGCCGCCGCCGACACCCGCATCGCGATCGAGGCCAATCCGGCGGCCTATGGCACCAATTTCTGCAACACGCTGGAGGAGGCGCTGGCCTTCGTCGCGCTGGTCGACCACCCGGCTGTCGTCCCCCACCTCGATCTGGGCGCGATGCACATGAACAGCGATTTCACGAGCGTGCCCGCGCGCCTGCCCGATCTCGCCCCGCGCCTCTCCCACGTCCATGTCAGCGAGCCTGACCTCGCTCCTGCGCCCGCCGATCCTGCTGCGCTGGTGCCTGTGCTGGAAGGCCTTGCCGCCGCCGGTTACCCCCGCGCGGTCTCGATCGAGATGAAGCGCGCGCCCGAGGGCCTCGCCGCCGTCCGCCGCGCGGTCGCCGCGCTCACGCAGGCGCATGACGCCATGGAGGCACTCCATGCGTGAGCCCGACACCAACCAGTTCAGAAAGCCGCGCGAGGACGTGGTGGTCTCGGTCTGTTTCTCCGAGCTTGCCGCCACCCCCGCCACCTTCGCCGCGCTGCGCGATCTGGCCGCAACGCTCGACGGCGCCTACCGCTTCCGCGAGATCATCCTCGTGGTCGAGGACAACCAGCGCGAAGCCTTCCTCGACATCGTGCGCGAGGTGCCCAACACGCGGCTGTTCGTGGTCCGCCGTGGCACCGAATATTACGACCGCCGCGTGATCGCCGCCGAGGAAGCCATCGGCGACCTCGTCATCCTCGGCCATCTCGACGAGATCGCCGCGCTCGACGTGCTCGCCTTCCTCGACTTTGCGGAAGGCGAGAACGCGGTGACGATGGCTTTCCGCCCCGAACGCAAGCCCTTCAAGCGCCTTGCCGCCTGGCCCTTCGTCGCGCTCGGCAAGCTTGCCGGGTTCAATGTCGATCCGGCCGAATGGCAGTCGATCGCGATGCCGCGCACGCTCCTGAACCTGCTGCTCGCGCATGACGAGCCGCGCCTTGCGCTGCGCTTTCCCCCGCGCGATCCGCGCCTGCCGCGCGAATGGTTCCGCACCGCGGCCAAGGTCGCGAGCCGCACCGCCTTCAACGGGGTCGGGCGCCGCCTCGCGCTGCTCCAGACGCTGCTGGTTTACCTTACCCCGACGATCCTGTCGGTGGTCGCGATCACCTCGGCGCTGCTGACGCTGGTGGGGCTGGCCTACGCCGCGTGGATCGTGGGCGCGGTGCTGCTGGTCGACCAGCTCGCGCCGGGCTGGCTGACGACCAACGCGATGCTCGCGGTGAGCGCCACTTTCATGGGCTTTTCGACGCTGGGCCTTTCTCTCGGGCTGCAACATCTGCTGAAGCAGCAGCGGCGGCTGAAAGGCGTGTCGGTGCCCGAGGAGGTCAACCGCATTGACCTGTTCCAGCAGGTCGCCTTCGATCTCAACGTGGTACTCGAAAGCGATACACCAGCCCCGCCGCCGGAGGCATGATGGCGGGGGAGCGCACCTCCTACGACTACATCGTTATCGGCGGCGGCTTCTACGGCTGCTGCCTGGCGCTGTACCTGCGCTCGATTTCCTCGCGCGTGCTGCTGGTGGAGGCGGGCGAGCGGCTGATGGACCGCGCCTCGCGGGTCAACCAGGCGCGGGTGCACACCGGCTTCCACTATCCGAGGAGCGCGGCAACGGCGGTTAAGTCGATGCTGCTCCACCGCCGCTTCCTCGCCGATTTCCCCGAAGCGGTGGTGGCCGATTTCCAGATGCTCTACGCCATCGCCCGGCGGCGCTCGAAGGTGACGGCGAAGAAGTTCCATCGCATGTTCCGCGACATGGGCGCGCCGATCGAAGTCGCCAGCCCGGCACAGCGCGCGCTGTTCAGCCCCGAGCGGATCGAGGAGGTCTTCGCCTGCCATGAGGTCGCCTTCGATCACAAGATCCTCGGGCGGCTGGTCGGCGAGCGGCTGGCGGCCTCCGGGATCGAAGTGCGGCTTTCGACTGGCGTCATGGCGCTTCAGGACCATCGCAGCGGCGTCGTCGCGCGGCTGTCGAACGGCAGCGAAGTCACCGCGCGCTTTGCTTTCAACATCACCTATTCGCAGATCAACGCCGTGCTCGCGCAGGCGGGGCTCCCCCCGGCGCGCCTCAAGCACGAAATCGCCGAGCTCGCCCTTGTCGAGCCCCCACGCGAGCTGGAGCGGATCGGGGTGACGGTGATGGACGGGCCGTTCTTCTCCGCCATGCCCTACCCCGCCGAGGGGCTCTATTCCTTCACCCACGTGCGCTACACCCCGCACGACAGCTGGGCCGACGATGCGCGGGCGCGCGACCCTTATGCCCATTTCGCCGGTTTGCAGCCCGAGAGCCGCTTCGCCTTCATGCAGCGCGACGCGCAGTTCTACCTGCCGTGCATGGCGGGGGCGCAATATCGCCGCTCGATTTACGAGGTGAAGACCGTCCTCATCAAGAACGAGGGCGATGACGGGCGGCCGATCCTCTACCACCGCAGCCCCGAGACGAGCCGCGTGATCTCGGTGCTGGGCGGCAAGATCGACAATATCTACGACCTGTTCGAGGCGGTGAAGGAGACCGGCGGGGAGTTCGCGGGCCTCGACCCGGCGCATGTGTTCGGGCGGGTCCATGCGTGAGATGTTCCAGGTAAGGGGGCGCTCGCGCGGCTTCGCCGCTCTCGCGGGGGTGTTCGTGGTGCTCGCCGCCTTGCGGGGAGCGTGGCTGCTGCATGCGCATAGCCTCAACTCGATCGACGGAGCGCTGCAGACATGGTTCGCAGCTGATCACTTCGCGCGCGGCGAGGCGCTGGGGACGGCGTTCCAGTCCTATCTCGGCATTACCATGGTGCTGGCGCTGCTGCCCGTGTTCGTCGCTGGCGGCAAGACGCTGTTTGCCTCGACATTGGCCGCCTACACGCTGGTGCTGCTGGGGGCCTTCGCTTGCAGCTACGCCTGCGCGTGGCTGATCCGCCCGATCCCGCCGCGCAGGCGGTGGCAGGCAGCGCTGGTGCTGCTGGCGCTGTTCTACTGCGCCGGGCCACTGGCGGGGCAGGCGAGTGGGATCGTCTGGCCCGCGACGCTGGAGCCGGGCGTGTCGCTCCGGCCCCTGCGCGGGGCGCTGCCGTTCTTCGTGCTCCCGTTCTTCGTCGTGCTGGTGCGGCGGGTCTGGCTGGAGGGCCGCGCGCTCGCCGGAGGGCTGCCGCTCGGGCTGGTCGCGGGGGCGGGGCTGCTGTGGTCGAACGATGCGGGCATTCCGCTGGTCATTGCGCTCACGGGCGCGCTGGTGCTGGCGCTTTGGGAGCGGCCCTTGCTGCTGGCCAAGACGCTCGCGGGGCTTGCGCTCGGCGTCATGGCGTCGGCGGGTGCGACCCTCATGGGCGTGACCCACGGCGCGCCAGGGCCGTGGGTCCAGTACAATTTTCGCGATGTCGCCGCCGACCAGTTCTGGTTCTTCGCCCCGTGGGACCGGAGCACCCGCATCCTCTCGCCCGCCGACCTGCCGCAAATCCTCGTGCGGGCCGATCCCTTGGCGGCACTCGGGTTGGTGGTGCTGGCGGGCTGCCTTGCCTTTGCCGCCGTGCTGCGCCTGCGCCGCCGGAGCGCGCCGGTTCGGGGGAGCGCCTTCCTTTTCGTCGGTGCGAGCGTCCTCGGCACGGCGCTGGTGCCGCAGTTCGGGGGGCATGTCGGGGCGGAGTATAATGGCATCACCTTCGTGCTGGCGGCTTGCGCGCCGCTGATCGTGCTGCCTGCGGGGCTTTGGCGGCGGGCGCGAGGGGTGCGGCGCGCGGTCAAGCCGAGGCACGTCGCTGCGCTGAGCGCCTTCGCCGCCTTGGGAATGGTGGGGACCGAGGCAGTGCGCCTCGCCGCCTCGCCCGAGCGCGAATACCGCTCGACCTATGACCCCGCGCTGGGCTTCCATGTGACGCCTGGATACGCCGCAGACCTCGCCGCGATGCGCCGGCTGGCAGCGGCGTGGGATGCGCAGGGCATTCCCGCCAATGGCCGTATGCTCTCGGTCTACACCTCGCCGCTCGATATTGCCGCGGGGGTGCGGAGCCCCGCCGATGTCGGCTCGCTGATCCACGCGCTGGGGCCGGAGAAGCGCGCCGCTTTCACCGCGCTGGTCGCCGAAAGAAAGGTCGCCGCCGTCACCACCATCGCGCCCGACTACAGCGGGTGGGAGGGGTGGCTGACCCGCGCGAACTGGCCCTTCTTCCGTGCGCTGCGCGAGAACTACGCGCCCATCGCCCGCAATGACCAGCAGGTGCTGTGGGTGCGCGACCAGAACAAGCGTGCGGACCCCGCGCCCACCATGTGCCGTGTCGCCGAGCGCGGGGCAGGGTGGATGGTGCTCGAGATCGCCGCTGGTGCGCCGGGCATCGCCTCGGTCAGCGTCACTCGCCAGCCCCCCTTCGCTACGGGGCGCGGGGCGATGCTGACCGTGGTCGAGGACTCCCCCGACACCATAGACACCGCAGATCGCTGGGCCGGTTTCCCGCGCTATGGCATCGCCAATGTCGCGGCGCTCGAGCTGATGGCCCCCGTTGCGCCCGCCCGAGCCACCCGCCTGACGCTTGAGACGCTCGACGGCTCCGAGGTCGGCACCGCGACCTGCACCGCCGGGGTGCTCCCCGCAATCGACTTCGCCGCGCTGCCCCCGCTGCCCGAGGGGATCGCCCGCCACCTGTCGGGAGGTGCCCGATGAGCGAACTCCTCCGCTTCTTGGTGGTGACGGTGCTGGGGGTGATCCTTGACCTCGCCATCGCCTTTGCGCTCCACCACTGGGCAGGCATGCCGCTGTGGCTGGCGGCGGCGACCGGCTTCGGCATCGCGGCGGGGGCCAATTATGTCATCCACCAGACCTGGAGTTTTCGGAGCGGCACGCTCTCGCTCAGGCGCGCGGGGCTTTACGCCGGGGTTGCGCTGGTGACGCTGGCGGTGCGCGTGGCCATCGTCGCGCTGCTGGACCGGGCGCTGCCCGGGACGTGGCCGCTGGCGATCCTTGTCGCCGGCGCGGGAGGGTCGTTCTGCGTCAATTTCGCGCTCTCCAAGTGGGTCGTCTTCGCGCCCGAGGGGGAGCGGGCATGACCATTCAGCCGCCCCCGATCCTCGATGACGCCGCGTGGGAGGTGCCCGCGCACGAAGTGGCGCTCCACGGCCCCCGCCAGCACCGCCATGCGCTCGTCATCCCCGTCATCAACGAGGGCGAGCGGATCCGCGGCCAGCTCCGCCGCATCGCCGCCGCGGGCCTGCCGGTCGACGTGGTGATCGCCGACGGGGGATCGACCGACGGCTCGCTCGATGCGGGCTTCATGGGCGAGGTCGGCGTCCGCGCAGTTCTGACCAAGACCGGGCCCGGCAAGCTCAGCGCCCAGCTGCGCATGGCCTATGCCTGGTGCCTCAGACAGGGCTATGCCGGGATCGTCACCATCGACGGCAACGGCAAGGACGGGGTCGAGGCGGTCGCGGCGATGGTCGCGAAGCTGGAAGAGGGCTGCGACTACGTTCAGGGCTCGCGCTACCTCCCCGGCGGGGCGGCGGAGAATACGCCTCTGGAGCGCACCATCGCCAACCGGGCGATCCACGCGCCGATGCTGAGCATCGCGGGGCGGCACTGGTTCACCGACACCACCAACGGCTTTCGCGCCTATTCCGCGGCCTATCTGCTGCACCCCGGTGTGCAGCCGTTCCGCGACGTGTTCTCGGTCTATAACCTCCTGTTCTACCTGACGGTGCGCGCCGGGCAGCTGGGGCTCAAGGTCGCGCATGTCCCGGTCGAGCGGCGTTATCCGGATGACGGCAAGGTGCCGACCAAGATTGGCGGGCTGGCTTCGAAGCTGGCGCTGCTGAAGGAGACTTTCGTCGCGGCGACCGGGGGCTATACCCCCGATGCGGCCGTGGCGCGCGCGGGGTGGCTGTGGCCGGTGGCGGTGCTCGGCGCGCTACTGGCGGCGCTGCTGTGGCAGGTGCTCACCGCGCCGCCCTACTCGCCCGATTCTTGGGCGCTGTGGGAGCTTTCGCAGACCGTCGGCGGTGATTTCTACCGCTTCACCCATTGGCGCTCCTATGCCAGCGACCTGCCGTATTCCGCCAGCTTCCCGCCACTGACGCCGGTGCTGATCGCGGGGCTGGATGCCGTGTTCGGCACCGGCCCGCGCACCGGGCTTCTCCTCGCCTTCGCCGCCTTCGCGGGCGTCGCGCTGACCTCGGAGAGCATCGGTCGGCGGGTCACGGGCGCGCCCTGGCTGGGACTGGGGGCGGCGCTGGTGCTGCTGCTCGGCCCCAACATGCTGCTGATCGAGATGCAGGCGGGCCGCACGATCCCGCTGCAATTGCTGCTCTATGCGCTGGTGCTGCGGGGGCTGGTGCGGGGCGCTTCGATCACCCTCGCTCAGGCTGCGGCGATCGGGCTGATCGCCGGGATCGCGGTTCTCAACCGTTTCGACGCCCTGTTGCTGCCGCTGCCGGTGGCGCTCGCCATCGGCTGGCTGACCCGCTCGCCCGCCAAGGCCCTTGCGGCGCTCGCGGCGGCGCTGGTCGCGGTCTCGCCGTGGGTGGCCTATTCGCTCACCCATTTCGGCACGCTGTTCGCGACCGACAATGCCGGGATCGCGACCGCGCTCGACCCCCGCGCCTATGTGACCGACTGGTGGCCGACCCCGCAGCCGACCCTCGCCGACGATCCGGCTGCGTGGGCGGGGAAGGTGGCGGCGAACCTCGGACGGCTGGGCTATGTCGCCGCGGGGCTGGCTCTGAGCCCGCTCGGCCTCTCGGTGGCGGCATTCCTCGCCTTCCCTGCGGCGCTGGCGTGGTTGTGCCGGGAGGAGCGGCACCCACGTGCAGGCGCGGGCGTGCTGGCGGCGTTCGCGGTGCTGCTGGCGGCGGGGTGCTGGGGGATCGCCCGGAGCGGCGCGCTCGCCCAGCGGGGGGTCTTCGCCAAGGGCGCCGCTGCGGTGGCCGCGCTGGCCGTGGCGGTGCTCGCGCTCATCGGCACGAAAGCCGGAGACGCCGCCGCCTTCGACAACCCCGAAGATGTCCGCGCCCTCAAGGCCTGCCTCGCCGATGCGCCCGCGGCCCGGGTGCTGGTGATCGGCGACGACAAGCTCGCCGCCCGTGCCGGAGCCCAAGGCGGGATCGCCACCATGATGGCCCCGCGCAACATGGCCGAGGGGCGGCTCGATGCGCAGGCGACCCGCGCCTTTGCCCAGCGCTTCGGTGTCACCCACGTGCTCGTGGCCGATCCGGCCCGCGCAGGCTGGGCGCGGGCGACCTTCCCCTCTGCCCCGGTCCCCGGCTGCCCGCTCGCCCTCCACCGCCTGGCCCGCTGAACAAAAAAGGGGCCGGCAAGCTTCCGCCCGCCGACCCCCCAAAAGGCGATGAGGTGTCAGGCCCCCATCAGAAGTCCTTGCGCAGCGTCACGAAGAATTGCTGCGGCGCGCCCGCGAGCAGGGTCTGGTTGTCGCCCGAGAAGCCGAAGCCGTTCGAGCCGATCGTACCGACATAGTCCTCGTCGAACAGGTTGGTCACCGTGCCCTCGATGGCGAGACCGTCGAGGAACTTGTTGTCGCTGTTGAGGCGCACCCCGATCAGCGCGTCGACCAGCACGCGCCCCTCGACCGAGCGGTCGTTCGAGTAGGTGAAGAACCGCTCCGAGGTGTAGTTGGCGTTGGCGCGGGCGTAGAACATGCCGTCGTCATAGGCCAGTTCGAGGTTGGCGATGCTCTCCGGGCTGTCGACCACGGTGCGGCCGTCGATCGCCTGGACCACGACGCCCGCCTGGTTGACGATGTCGTTGCGGTAGGTGTTCTCGTTGTAGGCGTAGGAGCCGGTCACGGTGAAATCGGCGACCGGCTGCCACTGCAACCCGATTTCCGCACCGATCGAGCGAACGTCGCCCACGTTCGAGAGCAGCGCGGCGTTGCCGACGATGCCCGGGCCCTGCGGCACGGCGAGCAGGCGGTTCGAGAAGTTGACGAGATAGGCCGCGATCACGCCCGAAAGCTGGCCTTCGCCGAAGCGGAAGCCGACTTCGTAGGTGTTGGTCTTTTCCGGCTCGATCCGGTCACGCAGCGCGGCAAAGCCCGCGGCCGAGGTCGCGAACGGGCCGGTGGTCGCCGCCGCGGTGAAGGCGCGCTGGTTCTGGGTGAAGCTCGCGAAGACTTCGTTGCCGCCCCCGAAGGTGTAGAGCACGCCGACTTGCGGCAGGAAGAAGTCTTCCGACTTGATCTCGCCGACAGCAAGCGGGCTCGGGTTGGGGTTGATAGCGGTCGCCTCGAGCTTGACCGACTGGCCCTTGACCCCCGCGGTGACGGTCAGCGCGTCGGTCACGGCCCACTCGTCCTGCACCGCGTACTGGAAGGTGCGGGTGTTGTAGGCATTGTTCCACTGGGTGAAGAACGGGTTCGACTGGTAATCGAGCGCGCTGGCGCCCGGCACGGTCTGGCTGGTGCCCATGGTGTAGAAGCGGCGGGCCTGTTCGAAGTCGTTGTTCTCGTACCACAGGTTGAGGCTGAAGGTGTGCGCGCCGAACTCGCCCTTCAGGTCGCCGAGCACGCCGATGCGCTCGATGCTGTATTCGGTGGTGCGGAAGCTCAGCGGCAGGCCGCCGGGGCTGGCGCGGTAGGGCGTGATCCACGAACCCTGGCCCTTGTTGGTGTGGTAGTAGACCTGCAGGCCGCCGGTCACCGCATCGCCGAACTGCTGCGCGATCCGCCCGCTGGCGAGCCAGTCGCGGCGCAGGCCGGCGGCGTCGTAATAGGCGTCGTCGATCGAAGTGATCGGGGCGGGGTAGGTGGTGCCGAAGGTGTTGGGGCCGACCACCACGCCGGTATCGCCGCGGTTGGCGCCGATGAAGGCAAGCCGCACAGCGAGCGGCCAGTCGTTCGAGATGTTGTCCCAGTCATACCCGAGACGGTTGATCATCTCGAGGCTGAGGTCCTGATAGTCGCTTTCCTTGCGGTCGGAATAGTTCACGAAGGCGGTGAAGGTGGTGCTCGGGGACAGGTCGGCGACGAGCTTGGCGTTGATCTGGGTCGAACGCTGGCTGCCGAAGCCCTTCCACTTGTCGGCATCGATATAAGCGCCGCTGATATAGGCCTTGAACCCGCCCAGATCGCCGGTGTCGAGCGTGCCGTAGGCGCGGAAGGTGTTGCTGTCGCCATAGGTGAGGTTGCCGGCGATGTTCAGCTCGTCCTGCGGATCGCGGCTGAAGAATTCGATCGTGCCGCCCAGGTTCGAGGTCGAGGCGGTGCCGAGCGCGCCGGCGCCCTGGCTCACGCGGGTCTGGCCGATATTGTCGGCGATGATCGCGCGGCTGATGTGCAGGCCGTTGGTGTTGCCGTAGCTCATGTCGCCCAGCGGAACGCCGTCGAGGGTGAAGCCCAGCTGGTTCTGGTTGAAGCCGCGCAGGGTGATGCGGGTCGACCATTCATAGGTGCCGAAGGGGTCGGCCGACTGGAAGTTGACGCCGGGCAGCTTGCGCAGGGCGATGAAGGGGCTGGAGCCGGCTGTGGTGAGCTGGATGTCGGCGGCGCCGATCTCGGTCACCTGGCGCACTTCGCCCTTGCCGTAGACGACGATCTCTTCGCCCTCTGCCGCGGTGTCTTCGACCGTGTCGGCAGCGAGCGTTTCAGCCTCGGCCTCGGCCGCGAAGGCGTGGGCGGGAATGGCGAGGACGAGCAGCGCGGTGCCGGAGAGGAACGCGGTGCGCAGTGCGGAAGACTTCATGTTTCTTGCCCCTTTTTATGGTTGCGGGGCTGGCGCCTAGGCGCACCATGTTGCGTTTCATTTGCGAACCGATGGCAAGAAAGCGAAAGTCCAATGACGGTTCGGGGACGTTGCCCGCGGGTCACAGGACTTCGAAGCAGGGCGCACATCCCTTGGCGCTCTGCGCATAATGGCGTATTCTCGCGGGCGGGGATGCGGCCTTAGTGCACTTTCCGACCAATGCGGGTCACCCTGACGGAGCCGATTTTGGTTCAGTGCAAGGAACGAGGAGCGAGCCATGCTGAAGCATAGTGAGCGACGAGAGACGCCGCGCTGGGCCAAAATCGGCCCGCCCCTGCGGGGTCGCCTCAGGAAGCCCGCTGGCTGCGTCGCGGCGCTTGCAGGGGCAACCAGCCCCTGCTGCGCGCCACTCCTGTCCAGCGGGCTTCCTGAGGCGATCAGGGTAACCCGCATTGGTCGGAAAGTGCTCTAAAGCCTCGGAATCGAACAGGGGACGATCCGGTGAAACAGTCGCTCATCAACCTGCTGCCGCCTGCCACGCTCGCGGTGGTGATTGCCTTCTGGGGCCTCGCGCCCGCCGCATGGGTCGAGGCGCCGTGGTCGCTGCTGGCCGTCGGCCTCGGAGTGCTGGTATTCGTGCAACTGCTCGAGCTGGTGTTCGAACGCCACGAGGGCTGGCGCATCAACGGGCGCGAGCTGGCGACCGACTATTTCTATGTGGCCCTTAGCTACACCGCGATCGGCTTTGCCACCGATGCGCTGATCCACTCGCCGTTGGCGGCGCTCAAGGAGAGCCTCGGCATCGCCACGCCGTGGCTCGCCGAGCTGCCCTTCCTGGTGCAGACGCTGATCCTCCTGTTCCTGTTCGAGCTGGGCCAGTACTGGATGCACCGCGCGATGCACAACTGGACGCCGCTGTGGCTGACCCACGCGCCGCATCACCACATCACCCAGTTGAACGCGGCCAAGGGCTTCGTCGGCAACCCGGTGGAGCTGTTCCTCATCAGCATTGGCATCACCGCGCTGCTCGACGTGGACCTCAATGCCCTGTTCGCCAGCATAACCGCAGGCGGCGTGATCGCGACCTATGCCCACGCCAATGTCAGCGCCAACCCGCCGATCTGGTACGGCTACTTCTTCACCACGATCCGCAACCACTCGCTCCACCACACCGCGACCAGCTACGAGGACACGCGCTGCAACTACGGCAACAGCGTGATCTTCTGGGACCGCGTGTTCGGCACCTACAGGGACGGCGAGAGCGCGATCGTCGGGCAGGATGATCGCAAGCGGTTGTCGATCAAGGAGCAATGGCTCTTCCCGCTGCGGCCGTTCATGGAGAAGAAGCAGGCGGCGGAGGGGTAGGCGCGTCTGCATTCGGGCATCGGCGAAGCGAGCGCGAATGACGGCTAGTGGGTGGGGAGTTGCCGCCGCAGTCAATCACCTGATGATTGCTGAAGTGCGGATGCATGGCTGCGCGACAAGCATTTTGCTTCCGAGAGCGAGAAAACGACACCGCTGGCGAAACCGCCGATCAGATAAATGGCAGTCGGGAGCGGGTCGAACCTTATTCCGTTCAGGCCGATGCCGAAACCACGCGACAAGTATTCAGGAAGCAGCGCCACAACCAGCGCAATGCTGACCATACCGATCAGAGAATTGATTGACAGCCCACGTCCCGCCCCGGACGCGCGCGACGACATCACAAGGGCGCCGAAGAGGATCGCATAGGTCAGCTTCGCTGCAGGCGAAACCTCGTCTGCGACTTCGAAGGTGTCCAGCAAAAGGTGCCCGCCGGATGCGAGCGGTGAGAGCGACAGCAGCGCAATCATAAAGCTCGGTAGATAGACCGCTGTCGCCCAAGCCAATACCCAAGCGACGAAGAGACATTTCGGTGACGTCGGTCGCGCTGATGACATGGTGAGGTTCTACCAACGCGAGCCGATATGTCGAGGACCCTGCTTGTCCGCTCCGGGGTCGATAACGGAGCGGCAGCTATCCGTCAGAAGGCCTGCCAATCTGCCGCTCAGTCGTGCAGCGCGCGAGGCATTTTCCTACTCGGGCGGAATGTGCCAGCTTTGTGGCTGGCTCTTTCCCATCGTGATGCAGGCGGCCTGAGGGTCGCAATCGGCATAAAGGCATGCCGCTCCCCTGTCCGTCCGCTTGGTGATCGGCGGATCAAGATCATGAATATACCGAATAAAAACGCGCTCCGCAAAGCGGACAGGGTGTCCGCTTTGTCCGCTTTGCAGAGTTGAACCGCGCTTACTTCAGCTTCCGGCTCGCCGCCGCTGCCTTGATCGCCTTCTCGTCCCACGTCACGCGGGTCTGGGTCTGGGGGTTGAAACGGTTGTCCTCGTACTTCGCGCTCTCGGCCGCGGCGATTTCGGCCTTGGTGATGAATTCGCTCGGCTTGAGAGTGAAGACGTCGATCCCGCGGCTGATCTCGGTGCCGTAGATGTGGCCGCGGTACCAGTAGACCGACCAGTACCCGCCCAGCACCATCTGCTTGGCGTCGATCGGCCCGCGGTCGAAGTACGCGACTTCCTTGGGGTTGGCGCTGTCGGTGAAATCCATCACCGAAAGGCCGCCCTGATACCACGCCTGCGCGAACAGATCGCGGCCCGGAATCGGGATGATCGAGCCGTTGTGCGCGACGCAGTTCTCCTTGTCGCTCTGCGGCGCGGGCATCTTGTAGTGGGCGCGGAAGACGAGCTTGCCACCCACGATGTCGTAGATCGCGTTGGCGCCCCAGGTCTTGGGGTCGGACGCCTTGCAGCGCGGCCGCCCGCCGCCGCCCCATTCGTCGGTGAAGATCACCTTGGTGCCGTCATTGTTGAAGGTCGCCGAGTGCCAGTAGGCGAACCCGGTGTCGGTGACGACGTCCATCCGCTTGGGATTGAGCGGGTCCGAAATGTCGAAGATGATGCCGTTACCCGAGCATGCCCCCGCCGCGATCTTCAGCGCGGGGAAGACGGTGATGTCGTGGCACTGGTCGGTGCGGCTGGTGCTCTGGGTGCCGTCGCCATGGTCGCCGCCTTTCCACAGCCCGGCGATTTCGCCCGTGGTCTCGTCGGCGAAGACGCGCGGGGACTTGACGATGCGCGCCTTGGAGGGGTCCGCCACGGGCACCTCGATCACGTCGATCGAGAACAGCGCGGTGCGCGTGTCGCCCGGGGTGCCGCCGATGCAGCCCGCCAGTTCCTTCTCGTCGCGGATGCCCGCCGTGCCCGAATTGTAGATGATGAGCCGCGTGGGATCGGCGCTGACGATCGAGTGCGTGTGGCTCCCCCGGCAGGTCTGCACCGCGCCGACCTGACGCGGGGCGGCATGGTCGGAGATGTCGAAGATCCTGAGGCCGCGGAACCGCTCCTCGTTGATCTTGCCCGGCGCGCCTTCGAGCCCGCAATCGAGCCGGCCGCGGGTCTGCTCGACGCTCATCACGAGGAGATTGCCCACCACCGAAACGTCACCCTGCCCGCCGGGGCACACGACGCTGCTCTTGAGGGTCGGCACACCGTCAGCGCCCAACTTGTAGATGTTGAAGCCGTGGTAGGAGCCCGCCACCATGACATCGCCGAAGAAGGCCATGTCGGTATTGGCGAAATCGAGCAGCGGGGAGCGCTCGGCGAATTCGGTGAGGCTGTCCTCCTCCTCGCGCGGCGGGGTCCCGGCGGCGGCCGGGGCTGCGCCGGCGGCGGGCGCAGCAGCGGCAACGGCGGGCGCGGGTTCAGCCGGTTTGGCCGCTTCGTCCTTCTTCTCGTCCTTGCTCTTCTTGGGCGGCACCGGCGGGCGCAGGTCGGCCGGGTTTTCGGGGTTGAAGAAGCCCGCCGGCTTGCCGAGCGTCGTGACCTTCACCAGCCCCTTGATCGCCTCTCCCGCATTGTCGAAGCCCGCCGCAAGTCCGGAACGCGGATCGCTCGAGAGGCTGGCGAGCAGCTTGTCCATCTTGCCGATCTCGGCCTTCTGCTCGCTCTCGATGTCGCCCACGAACTGGAACAGCACCGGATCGGCGGCGGTGCCGTCTTCCTTGAGCAGTTCCTCGACCATCTTCAGCGCGCCATCATGATGCGCGATCATCAGCGTCAGGAACTGCTTGTCGAACTCGGTCCCCTTGGCCGCGGCCAGCGCCTTCAGCGCCTCGGGCGAGGCCATGCCCTGCATCATGTGGTGCATGTGCGCGCCATGGCCCTTCATCATCGGGTCTTCCAGCGGCTCGCCGCGCTCCTTGAGCCAGGTCTGCATGAAGGTGATCTCGTCGGCCTGCGAGGATTCGATGCGGCCCGCGATGGTCTTGAGCTCTTCGGTGTTGGTGCGGTCCTTGACCAGCTTCGCCATCTCGACTGCCTGGCCGTGGTGGACGATCATGTGCTGCATGAACGCCACGTCCTCGGCGGTGTAGCTCGCCTGTGCGAGCTTGGTCGCCTCTTCGGCCGAAAGCGTCTTCGAGGCCTGCCCCGGCGCGCCCGGCTTCACGATGGGCACAGCTTGCGCATAGGCGAGGCCCGAGGCGGAGAGCAGCAGGGCGGCAAGGCCGGCGCGCGCGGCGCAGGCGGTGGCGGTGTCGGTCATGGAATAGTCCCCTTGATTTCGTTGACCGCCAGACTGCCCTGCCGGCGCGCGCAGTCAAGACCATCGGAGGGCCGGCAAGATCGGATTCGACGAACTTCCTATCCCTGTCGAGCAACGCCTTGCAGCCCCGCCGGCGCGCCTGCGCATCTCCATCGCTGCCCGCGCACCGTTCGCCGCACGCGCCGAAACGAGGCCTTGCCGCGGCGAATCACACGTGGATAAGTATGACGTTAAGCCCGCCTAAACCCTGTCGGAGTAGTCTAGCCCCCATGGCACGCCCCCGTTTTCTCGCCGCTTTGACCGGCCTTGTGGCCTCCTTTGCGGCGCTCGCCAGCCCGGCGGCGGCGAACCCCGATGACCTTGCGGCGACCTTCGACAGCACCTTCGGCACCCAGGCGCGCAATCCGCAGAGCTTCGATGCGGTCTACGCCTCGACCTTCGAGCAGCGCATCGCCGAGCTCGCCAACCCGGCACTGGGCCGCATCGGCGTCGCCGCGGTCGACCTCGCCACGGGCGAGGAAGTGATGGTGCTGGGCGACCAGCTGTTCCCGATGGCCTCGACCAGCAAGGTCGCGATCGCGGCGACATACATGGAAATGGTCGAACAGGGGCGCTATACCCTCACCAGCGAATTCCCGCTGATGATGCCGGTCGCCTCGGCGAAGTTCTCCAGCGCCAAGGCGCCGGTGCGCGCAGGGCAGTACATGCCCGCGATCGACCTGATCGAGATCATGATCACCCGCTCGTCCAACCCGGCGACCGACGCGCTGCTTGCCGCGGTCGGCGGGCCCCAGGCGGTCAACGCCTTCATGGCGAGGAAGGGCATCGCGCCCTTCTCGATCAACCGGGACATCGCCACGCTGGTGCGCGACGATGGCGAGTACAACCCCGCCACCCACATCGACAGCCGCGATGCCGCCACCCCGCGCGCGATGACGCGCCTGCTCGCCGGGCTCTATCGCGGCGAATATCTCTCCGATCAGAGCCGCCAGGTGATCTTGGGCGCGATGAGCCGCACTGTCACCGGCAAGCGCCGCATCCCGGCCAACATCCCGCTCGAAGCGCGGGTCAGCCACAAGACCGGCTCGCTCAGCAACACCTCGAGCGACATCGGCCTGATCGAATGCCCCGATGGCCGGGTGATCGCGGTGGCGATCTACGTCACCGGGCAGGGCGGCAAGGCCGCGCGCGAGGAGCGGATCGCGGCGATCGCCCGCGCGCTCTACGATGGCTTCGCGGTGCGCGCGCAGCAGAACCCCACCCGCAACTGGGCGAGCGCGCCTTACGCCACCGGGGGCTGAGGCACCCCCGGCCTGACGGACAGCAAAAAGGGCGGCGCCTTTCGGCAGCCGCCCTTCTTGTTTCTGCCCGAGGGGAAGCGCTTACTCGGCGCCGGCTTCCTCGGCCTGGTCGACCACGCTGAGCGCATCGTCGCCCACTTCGTCGGTGGTCTTCTCGGCCGTGTCGGCGGCTTCCTTGGCGGCGGCCGAGACGTCTTCGGCGCTCTGGGTGGCGACGCCTTCGATCGCTTCACCGGCGCTGTCGAGATTGGCTTCGGCGTCGGCGTTCATCGCTTCGACCGTTTCGTCGGTCTCGGTCTCGGTGTTGCTGCCGCAAGCCGAAAGGCCGAGCGCGGCGGTGGCGACGGCGGCGGCGAGGATGATCTTGCGCATGGCGTGTGGTCCTTTGTCCTGCGAATGACACGCGCCCCCTCCTAGGACGCGCCGACCGGTGATCCGGTTCGCCGACGAATCTAGGCTGCGCGGGGCCGCCGCACAAGGCGCTTTCGCCGCAATCTCGCCACATTCTGCGGACGTTTCACCGCAAGCAGCCCCGCGCCAAACCCCTACCCGCGCGCGGCGCCGGGTGCTAGCAGTCCGGCATGGCCGAAAAGCAGCACCTCTATCTCGTCGACGGGTCGTCCTACATCTTCCGGGCCTATCACCGCCTGCCACCGCTGACGAACCCGGAAGGGACGCCGGTGGGCGCGGTCTATGGCTACACCACGATGCTGTGGAAGCTCGCCGCCGATCTCGATGCAGCGGATGGCCCGACGCACCTTGCGGTGATCCTCGATGCGAGCGGGGAGAGCTTCCGCAACGACATCTACGAGCACTACAAGGCCAACCGCCCGGAACCGCCCGAGGACCTGAAGCCGCAGTTCCCGCTGATCCGCGACGCCACCCGCGCCTTCAGCCTGCCCTGCATCGAGGTCGAGGGGCTGGAGGCCGACGACCTCATCGCCACCTATGCCCGCCGCGCGCAGGAACGCGGGTGGGACGTCACCATCGTCTCGTCCGACAAGGACCTGATGCAGCTGATCGGCGAACGTGACGGGGCGCGCATCGACATGCTCGACACGATGAAGAACCAGCGCATCTGGCTTCCCGAGGTCGAGGAGAAATTCGGCGTCGGGCCCGAGCTGGTGGGCGACGTGCTCGCGCTGATGGGCGATTCGGTCGACAACGTGCCGGGCATTTTCGGCATCGGCCCCAAGACGGCGAGCAAGCTGATCGCCGAGCACGGCTCGCTCACGGCGGCGCTGGACAGCGCCCCTTCGATGAAGCCCTCCAAGCTGCGCGACCGGCTGATCGAGGGGCGCGGCGATGCCGAGCTGTCGAAGATCCTCGTGACGCTGAAGGAGGATTGCGATCTCCCGCAGCCCTTGGACGAGATGGTGCTCGGCCCGGTCCCGCCCGCGCCGCTCGCCGCCTTCCTGACGCAGCACGGTTTCACCTCGCTGCTGCGTCGGCTCGATGCGGGGGCGGGGAGTCCGTCGCCCTCGGTGCAGCTCAACCCGCCCAAGCCGACCACCGCCAGCGCCGCTGCCCCCACGCCGGGGGAAGGCAACCGCCAGCCGCTCCCCGAGATGCCCCCGGTCGATCACGCCGCTTACGAGACGGTGCAGACATTGGAGCGCCTCGCCGCATGGGTCGCCCGCGCCCGCGCTGCGCAGGCCGTGGCGGTCGATACCGAGACGACCTCGCTCGATGCGATCCGTGCCGATCTGGTCGGGGTGAGCCTTGCCTTGGGGCCGAACGACGCCTGCTACATCCCCTTGGGCCACGGCGGCAGCGACATGTTCGCGCAGAAGCCCGAGCAGGTGCCGCTCGCCGAGGCCATTGCGCTGTTGAAGCCGCTGCTCGAGGACGAGGCGGTCCTCAAGATATTCCAGAACGGCAAGTATGACCTCAACGTGCTGGCGCGGCAGGGCATCATGGTCGCCCCCATCGACGACACGATGGTGATCAGCTTCGATCTCGACGCGGGCCGCGGCGAGGACGGGATGGGGGGCGGCCACGGGATGGACGAGCTCTCGCAGCGCCACCTCGGCCACACCCCGATCCCGTTCAAGGACCTGTGCGGCACCGGCAAAAAGGCGATCAGCTTCGCCGAAGTGCCCTTGGACCGCGCCACCGCCTACGCCGCCGAGGACGCCGACATCACTTGGCGGCTCCATGCGCATCTGAAGCCGCGCCTCGCCATCGAGGGCGGGAGCAAGGTCTACGAACGCGTCGACCGCCCGCTGATCGCCGTGGTCGCCGGCATGGAGCGCGAAGGCATCAGGGTCGACCGCGCGCGGCTCGCAAAGCTGTCGGAGGAATTCTCGCACGAAATCGCGCGGCTGGAAGGCGAGATCCACGCGGTCGCCGGGCAGGAGTTCACCGTCGGCAGCCCCAAGCAGCTGGGCGAAATCCTGTTCGACAAGCTGGGCTACAAGGGCGGGAAGAAGGGCAAGACCGGGCAATATTCGACCGATGTTTCGGTGCTGGAGAAGCTGGCGGCGGAGGGCGCGCCGATTGCGCGGCTGGTGCTGGAATGGCGGCAGCTCGCCAAATTGAAGTCGACTTATACCGATGCGCTGCAGGCGGCGATCAACCCGGATACGGGCCGGGTCCACACCAGCTACAGCCTCGTGGGCGCGCAGACCGGGCGGCTGTCCTCGACCGATCCGAACTTGCAGAACATCCCGATCCGCACCGCGATCGGTCGGCAGATCCGCGAGGCCTTCGTGCCGGAAGAGGGCAACGTGCTGCTCGCGGCGGACTATTCGCAGATTGAGCTGCGGCTTGCCGCGCACATGGCCGATGTGCCCGCGCTCAAGGCCGCCTTCGCTGCCGGAGAGGACATCCACGCCCGCACCGCGCAGGAAATGTTCGGCGAGGTCACCCGCGACAGCCGCGGCAGAGCAAAAACCATCAACTTCGCAATACTTTACGGGATTTCACGCTGGGGCCTCGCCGCGCGTCTGGAGGTGCCGCCGGAAGAGGCGCAGGCGATGATCGACACCTATTTCCAGCGCTTCCCGGGCATCCAGCGCTATATCCACGAAACACTCGAGACCGTCCGCGCGCGCGGCTATTCCGAGACGCTGTTCGGCCGCAAGACGTGGTTCCCGCGGATCAATTCCAAGAACCAGGCCGAGCGGCAGGGGTCGGAGCGCGCCGCGATCAACGCGCCGATCCAGGGCACCAGCGCCGACATCATCAAGCGCGCGATGGCGCGGATGCTGCCTGCGCTGGCCGAAGCGGGGCTGCACGATGTGCGGATGCTCTTGCAGGTGCACGACGAACTGGTCTTCGAACTGCCCGAAGCCCGCGTCGAGGCCGCCACCCCGATCATCCGGCAGGTGATGGCCGAGGCGGCTTTGCCTGCGGTCGAACTGACCGTGCCGCTCGGGGTCGAGATCGGTACGGGGCTCAGCTGGGACGCGGCGCACTAAACCGCGTCGCCCGCGAATGTTTCACGTGGAACATTCCGCAAACATCAATCGTGCTTCTTCTCCCGCGTCGGCTTGAGCATTTCGGGCGAGAAGAACCCGATCGGCTGAACCGCCGCCGCGCGCTTTTTCAGCTCGCCGCGCATCTTGAGGTATTCGTCCTCCATCTCGGGCGTCACCGTGGCGCGCGAATCCTTGAGCGCCGCGTCGAAATCGCGCCCCTCGACCGCGGTGACCTCGCCCCCCACGCGGCGCAGCGCGGCGAGGCCGGCGCGGCGGACGAGGTCTTCGAGGTCGGCGCCGGTAAAGCGCTCGGTCTCGGCCGCGAGGCTCGCCAGATCAACATCGTCGGCGAGCGGCATCTTCGCCGTATGAATGCCGAGGATATGCTCGCGGCCCGCCTTGTCGGGGGTGCCGACATAGACCAGCTCGTCGAAGCGCCCCGGCCGCAGCAGCGCGGGGTCGACCAGTGTCGGGCGGTTGGTGGCGCCGATCACGACCACCGATTGCAGCTCCTCGAGCCCGTCCATCTCGGCGAGGATGGTGTTGACCACCCGGCCCGTTACCTGCGGCTCGCCCTGGCCGGAGCCGCGCGCGGGCACCAGCGAATCGATCTCGTCGATGAACACCACGCAAGGCGCAACCGCGCGGGCGCGGGCGAAGAGGCGGGCGATCTGCTGCTCGCTCTCGCCATACCACTTGGAGAGCAAGTCACTGGATTTCATGGAAATGAAGTTCGCCTCGGCTTCCTTGGCGACGGCTTTCGCGAGCAGGGTCTTGCCGGTGCCGGGCGGGCCATAAAGCAAAAAGCCCTTGGCCGGACGAATGCCCAATCGGCGGAAGGCGTCCGGGTTTTTCAAGGGAAGTTCGATGCCTTCCTTGAGCTTCTCGACCGACTCTCCCGCGCCGCCGATGTCATCCCAGCCCACGTTCGGCACCTGCACCATCACCTCGCGCATCGCGCTCGGCTGCACGCGCTTCAACGCGCTGAGGAAATCGTCGCGGCAGACATAGAGGTCGTCGAGCACGTCCTGCGGGATCGTGCGCTCGTCGAGGTCGAGGCGCGGCATGATGCGGCGCACCGCCTCGATCGCGGCCTCGCGGGCGAGCGCGGCTATGTCCGCGCCGACAAAGCCGTGGGTCACGCGCGCGAGCTCGTCGAGGTCGAGGCCCTCGCCCATCGGCATGCCGCGGGTATGGATGCCGAGAATCTCGCGCCGCCCGCGCTGGTCGGGGACGCCGATCACGATCTCGCGGTCGAAGCGGCCCGGACGGCGCAGCGCCTCGTCGATCGCATCGGGCCGGTTCGTGGCGGCGATCACCACGAGGTTGGCGCGCTTCTCCAGCCCGTCCATCAGGGTGAGCAGCTGGGCGACAAGGCGCTTTTCCGCCTCGCCCGGCACCTGGGTGCGCTTGGGGGCGATCGAATCGATCTCGTCGATGAAGATGATCGCAGGGGACGCACGGGTCGCCTCCTCGAACACCTCGCGCAGGCGCTTTTCGGATTCGCCATAGCCCGAGCCCATGATCTCAGGCCCGTTGATGATGAAGAATTCGGCGTCGGATTCATTCGCCACCGCCTGCGCGAGGCGGGTCTTGCCGGTGCCCGGGGGGCCGTGCAGCAGCACGCCCTTGGGCGGCTCGACGCCGAGGCGGATAAACAGTTCGGGGTAGCGCAGCGGCAGTTCCACCATTTCGCGCAAGGCCCGGATGGTTTCTTCCATCCCGCCGACATCGTCGTAATTGACCACGGCGCGGCCATCGCGCGGGTCCTCGAACTCGGCGCGCAGCTCGACCTCGGTGTTCTCGTCGATGTGGACGAGGCCCTTGGGGCTGGTCGAGGCGACCGTCAGGCGGATCTGGGTCAGGGCATAGGCCGGCGCGCGCAGCAGCTGGCGCACGTCGGCGGGCATGTTCTGGACCGGCTGCTGACCGGTGGTGGCGACGAGGTCTCCGGCCACAAGGGGCCTGCGGAAGAAGTTGCGCTTCAGCGCCTGGGTCGGCCCCTGCAGGCGCATCTCGCGCTGGGCGGGGGCGAAGACCACGCGGGTGGCAGGACGCGATTCGCCACGCGCGATCTCGACATGCTCGCCCGAACCCCCTTGCGCATTGGCGCGCTGGAGGCCGTCGAGGCGCACCACATCGAGCGCGTCATCCTCGGGGTAGGCGGCCATGGCGATCGCGGCGGTGGTGCGCTTGCCGCGGATCTCGACCACGTCGCCCTCGGTGATGCCGAGCTTCTGGAAGGCCGAGCGCGGCATGCGGGCGATCCCGGCTCCGGATTCCTCCTGCCGCGCGGGCGCCACCTGCAGGCGCACGGTGCGGATCGGGGTTGCGGCTTCGGCGTCGGCCATGGGCATTCCTGTTCAAGCGGGTTGACCGCCAAGCTAGGAACGGGCGCAAGCGAATGCAATCGGAGAGGGCTGCGCCGGGCTGCGCGGTCGGTAGCGCTAACCGGGCAAGAAAAAAGCCCGGCTACGAGAGCCGGGCTTGAAAAGTTTGGGAGAGGATGCCTGAAAGGCACCTTCCAAATGCCGCAGATGAACCGATTGTGCAAGTGCGAAAGATGCGTATTTGATTGCAAAGAACGCAACCAATGCCGAATCCGATGCAGATTTGTGCGCAAACTTGCAAATAGCTGCTCAAACACGCGGCAGAAGCTCAAAAATTGGGCAGAAAAACCCATTGTGACCGTTTTGCGTCGCAACATGAAAGGTGATTCGGCTTTTCGACTCGCAAGGCGTGACAGCGCCCCCGGAACGCTCTAATCACGCCTCCGATCCCGCCATCGGGGATACCCCTTGCGCGACACCACGAGAGGCAGCCTGATCCGATGACCAAGCTCTACCCCGACGCCGCCAGTGCGCTCGCCGGCGTGCTGCGCGATGACATGCTGATCGCTGCTGGCGGCTTCGGCCTGTGCGGCCTGCCCGAGCGGCTGCTCGATGCGATCCGCGATTCGGGGGTGAAGGGCCTCACCTTCGCCAGCAACAATGCCGGGATCGACAACGAGGGCATCGGCAAGCTGCTGCGCACGCGGCAGGTGAAGAAGATGATCAGCTCCTATGTCGGCGAGAACAAGGAGTTCGAGCGGCAGTACCTCGCAGGAGAGCTCGAGGTCGAGTTCTGCCCGCAAGGCACGCTGGCTGAACGGATGCGCGCGGGCGGCGCCGGAATCCCCGGCTTCTACACCCGCACCGGGGTCGGCACCGAAGTCGCCAAGGGCAAGGAGCACAAGGATTTCCCCGATCGTGACGGGGTGATGCAGACCTACATCCTCGAACACGGGATCTTTGCCGACCTTGCCATCGTCAAGGCGTGGAAGGCCGACGAGACCGGCAACCTCGTGTTCCGCAAGACCGCGCGCAATTTCAACCTGCCCGCCGCGACCTGCGGCAAGGTCTGCGTCGCCGAGGTCGAGGAAGTGGTGCCCGCCGGCAGCCTCGACCCCGACCAGATCCATCTGGCGGGCGTGTTCGTGAACCGCATTGTCATGGGCGCGCCCTACGACAAGAAGATCGAGTTCCGGACCGTGCGCGAGAGGGAGACGGCGTGATGGGCAAGCGGCTTGCCGCGCTGCTGGTGCTGGCGGCGGGAACGGCGCTTTCGGGGTGCGTGGCAGCGGTGATCCCGGCGATCGCGGGAACGACGATTCTCGGCAAGCGGGTGCTGGACAAGGAAGGGAAGGAAGCCGCCCCGGAGCAGGCCTCCGCTTCCACTCCCGCTCCCGCCCCAGTCCCCGAATCTGGGCCGGACGTTGCGGTAGCCCCGGCATCGGACGCATCCGATCCGCCTTCCCAGCCCGAGCTTTCCCTGCCGGAGAGGATCCCGGGCTTCGCGACTCGTCCGGCACTGGCAGACTTGCCCGCCCCTGCGCCCGCCATCCCGCCAGCACCAGCGCAAAACCCCCCACCGGCGGCCGCCTATCCCGATCCCGATCTTCCGCTGACGCCCGGCCAGGCCAGCTTCGCGCGCTTCGTCCGCTATACGCAGTCCTCCGCCCGCCAGGCCGCGCAGGGTGCCGAGCTGCCTTCCGCGATGCTCAGCGATGCGGTCTCGCTTGACGGCAAGCGCCGCCGCTGTTCGGTCGGCGAACAGCTGGTCGCGGTGATCGATCTCGATCCGGCCGGTGGCATCTTTGCGCCGCCGGCGACCACCGAAAAGCTCCCGGGCCTGGCGCTCGGCCTTGCGGTGCTGCGCGAGGCGGGGGTGGAGATCGCATGGATGTCGGAGCTTTCGACCACGCAATCGGGCACGCTTCGCACCGCGCTCGAGCAGTCGGGGCTCGACCCCCGCGGGCAGGACATCATTTCGCTGAAGCGCGACGATGGCGATGCCAAGGCCCAGCGCCTCGCCAGCCTTGCCGCAATCACCTGCATCGTCGCCATTGCCGGGGACGAACGCCCCGATTTCGACATGCGCTACAAATATTTGCGTACCCCCGAAGCGGGCGCCGCGCTCGATACGGTGATCGGCGACGGCTGGTTCCTGATCGAACCGCTGTTGGGCCAGTAAGGATAAGGTTTTTCAAGATGACCACGCTTCCCACCGGCTGGACCCGCGACCAGATGGCCGCCCGCGCCGCGCGCGAATTGAAGGATGGCTATTACGTGAACCTCGGCATCGGCATCCCGACGCTGGTGGCGAACCACATCCCCGAAGGCATGCTGGTGACGCTCCAGAGCGAGAACGGGATGCTCGGCATCGGGCCGTTTCCCTTTGACGACGAGGTCGACCCGGACCTCATCAATGCAGGCAAGCAGACCATCTCCGAGCTGCCGCACTCGGCCTATTTCGATTCTGCAACCAGCTTCGCGATGATCCGCGGCGGACATATCGATCTCACCGTGCTGGGTGCGATGGAGGTGAGCCAGGATGGCGACATCGCCAACTGGATGATCCCGGGCAAGATGATCAAGGGCATGGGCGGGGCGATGGACCTTGTCGCGGGGGTTAAGAAGATCATCGTGGTGATGGACCACACGGCGAAGGACGGGACGCCCAAGTTCATCCCCGCATGCACCCTGCCGCTGACCGGCGCGGGGGTGGTCGACATGGTCATCACCAACCTCGCCGTCTTCCAGCGCACCGCCAAGGGCGAGCCGTTCCGGCTGATCGAGATGGCGCCGGGCGTCACCGAGGCCGACATCGCGGCGAGCACCACCGCGCACTTCGTCCGCTGATGAAGCGCAAGCTGGCGATCGGCGGCCTTGCGCTGGCGGCGGCGGCCATCGGCGGCGTTCTCGCCTTCACCTCGCCCCCGCGGCTGCTGTCGCATTACGACGCGTTGATGGGCGGACGCGAGGGCTCCTACCCCGCGGCGACCGGCGTTCCTTTCGGCAGCCACGGGCAGAGCCTCGACATCTGGGCACCCAACGAGCAGAGCAAGGCGCCGCTGCCGGTCGTCATCTTCTGGTACGGCGGCGGCTGGGCCAAGGGCGACCGCACCTCCTACGCCTTCGCCGGACGGGCGCTTGCCAAGGCGGGCTTCCTCGTCGTCATCCCCGACTACCGCAAGGTGCCCACCATCCGCTTCCCCGCTTTCCTCGACGACGGGGCCGAGGCGGTGGCGTGGACCCAAGCCAACATCGCCCGGCACGGCGGCGACCCCGAGCGGATCGCCTTCATGGGCCACTCGGCGGGGGCCTATCAGGCGGTGATGCTCGCGCTCGATGCCAAGCGGCTGACGGCGGCGGGGGCCGACCCTGCCAAGGTCAAGGCGGCGGTCGGCCTCTCCGGGCCCTACGACTTCCACCCCTTCACCTCCGAGCGCGCCATCGCCGCCTTCAGCCAGTGGCCGCGCCCGGCCGAGACCCAGCCGATCACCTTCGCCCGCGCCGATGCCCCGCCGCTGTTGCTCGTCACCTCGGACGGCGACGAGACTGTGCGCCCGAAGAACGCCAACAACCTCGGCGCCAAGCTCAAGGTCCTCGGCGCGCGGGCCGAGGTCGTCAACTACGGCCCGCTCACCCACGAGGAGGTGGTCATGGCGCTCTCGGTCCCGTTCCGCGGCAAGGGCCCGGTGCTGGCCGACGCGGTCCGCTTCCTGCGCCAGCATCTGGAGCGCTAGGCCATGTGGCTGGCCGAGCCCCGCAACCCCGCCGCCCCGCTCGCCGGGCTCAAGGTCCTCGAGCTGGCCCGCGTGCTCGCCGGGCCGTTCTGCGGCCAGATCCTCGCCGACCTCGGCGCCGACGTCATCAAGGTCGAGAGCCCCGAGGGTGACGGCACCCGGTTGTGGGGCCCGCCCTGGGTGGAGCGCACAGACGCTGCTGGCACCGTCCACCGCGAGGCCGCCTATTACCACGCCTGCAACCGCGGCAAGCGCTCGATCATCGCCGACTTCGCCAACCCCGACGACCTTGCCCGGGTCAAGGCTCTTGTCGCCGACGCCGATGTCCTGATCGAGAACTTCAAGACCGGCGCGCTCGCCAAGTTCGGCCTCGACTACCCCTCGCTTTCTGCCGCCAATCCCGGCCTTGTGTACTGCTCGATCACCGGCTTCGGCCAGACCGGCCCGCGCGCCCACGAGGCGGGATACGACTTCGTCGCGCAAGGGATGAGCGGCCTCATGTCGCTGACCGGCGAGCCGCAGGGCCACCCGGTCAAGATGGGCATCTCGATCAGCGACCTTGCCACCGGCGTCTGGGCGGCGAACGGCGTGCAGGCCGCGCTGCTGATGCGCGCGCGGACAGGGCGCGGCCAGCAGGTCGACATGAGCCTGCTCGACTGCTCGGTCGGCCTCCTCGCCAACCAGGCGACATACTTCTTCACCACCGGCCACAACCCGCCGCGGATGGGCAATGCCCACGCGCAGGTCGCGCCATACGGGGTGTTCGCGGTGAGCGACGGCCACGTGATCCTCGCGCCCGCCAATGACGGGCTGTTCCACAAGCTGATGGCGGTGCTGGGGCTGGAGCACCTCGCCGCCGACCCGCGCTTTGCCGCCAATGGCGACCGCACCGCCAACGCCGCTGCCTTGGACGCGGAGATCGCCGCTGCGACGGCAAGTTGGACCAAGCAGGGCCTGCTCGACGCCTGCCACGCGGCGGGCGTCCCCGCAGGCCCCATCAACCGCTTGGACGAGGTCTTCGCCGATCCCCAGGTCGTCGCGCGGGGCATGCGCATCGAGCTGGGCGGGATGGCGGGGGTGCGCAGCCCCTTCACCTTCTCCGACGCCGAACTCGCGCTCGACCGCCCCTCGCCGATCCACGGAGAGCACGGCTGAGCGCCCTCGCCCCCCCGGGCTGTTGGAGACACATGAGACACTGTCCAGGGGCGAAAAAGTGGCCCCCCGCGCGGCCCCCGAAAGACTGACATGAAAGGGTCGCGAAGCAGGCCATCCCCGCAAGGCTGTCACTTTTCAGGCGTGTAGGAAAGACCCCGCGAAAGCCACCGCCACAGCCGCTCGAACGGCCCCTGTCCAACTTTGGCCAGCCATAAAGGCGACCACAGCAGCATCGCCGCCACCGGCACCAGCCCCAAGGCGAAGGCCTGCCAGCGCGTCACCTCGCCGAACAGGCCGAGGCCCCAGCTGGCGAAGATCGCGGAGAGGATCACGCTCGTCATCAGGTAGTTGGTGAGCGACAGGCGGCCCGCCGCCGCCAGCCGCGCCGTCACCGCGCCGCTC
>NZ_LSKQ01000045.1 GCF_001557115.1 Erythrobacter sp. CCH5-A1 | reverse complement strand
TCCTCACTCTTACATAAGTGTGAGGTCCTGTCCGGGGAATTCGGGGGCCGCTTCACCGGCTTTCGAACTTTCGGCAGAAAACCTCTGCAACCAACATTGCCGCGCTGTTCGGACCAATGCCCTTCAGCTGCTCAAGGCGAACCGCTTTCTCTCGGCATGGGAAGGTAGACTCCTCATGGAGCACAACTTCAGCGCGGTCCCGCTCGATGTCCTTGATCTGATCGTTGAGCAACGCGAGCCGTTCGAAACAGCGCTCA
>NZ_LSKQ01000044.1 GCF_001557115.1 Erythrobacter sp. CCH5-A1 | reverse complement strand
CTAAGAGCCTGATCCGAAATTAAGTTGAGTGGTGTCAGCGGGTTAGCTTGACGCCATCCCAAGTCGCTGATTCACGGGGTTTTGCAACAAACTTCCGGAGTTCGACGATGTGGACCGACACCACTCGGGCGCAGTATGCCCGTGCACAGCTGACTTTGCCAAGCGATTTGACTGACGCGGAATGGGCCGTGCTGGAGCCGTTTCTTCCGCAGCCTTCACAGGTTGGGCGTCCGCGGAAGTGGCCGCTGCGGCGCATCGTCGAGGCGATCCTGTATCTGCTGCGCGGAGGGCTGCCTTGGCGGATGTTGCCGCCCTGCTTTCCTCCGGTCTCGACGGTACGACGCTGGTTCTACCTGTGGCGCGACAATGGTCTGTGGCTTTCGCTCAATCATGCTCTGCTTCTGATCGGCCGGGAAGCGGCAGGGCGCGAAGCGTCGCCCAGTGCAGGAGTGATCGACAGCCAGAGTGTCAAAA
This sequence comes from Erythrobacter sp. CCH5-A1, assembly GCF_001557115.1. Taxonomy (GTDB): domain Bacteria; phylum Pseudomonadota; class Alphaproteobacteria; order Sphingomonadales; family Sphingomonadaceae; genus Erythrobacter. Next base: position 495 of record NZ_LSKQ01000044.1, on the reverse strand, counting down.
CCACCGAGAGCGGCGGGCCTCGGGGCTACGATGCGGGCAAGAAAATCAAGGGGCGCAAGCGCCACATCCTGACCGACACAGACGGCAACCTGGTTCATGCTGTGATCCACACCGCCGACATCCAGGATCGCGACGGGGCACCGTTCGTCCTCGCCGAAATAATCCGCCGCTTCCCGTGGCTGCGGCACGTCTTCGCCGATGGTGGGTATGCCGGTGACAAGCTCCGGGAGGCACTGCGCAAGATCGGAAAGAGCAAATGGACCATCGAAATCATCAAGCGGTCCGACGCCGCGAAAGGCTTCGAGGTGCTGCCGCGCCGCTGGGTGGTGGAACGAACCTTCGCATGGCTCAGCCGCAACCGACGTCTCGCCAAGGACTTCGAACAAACCATCGCCTCAGCAACCGCCTGGCTGTTCATCGCATCAATCCAGCTCTTCACACGCCGTATCGCAAGAGCATGAAATTACACGAGATAGTTTTGAATCAGACTCTAAG
>NZ_LSKQ01000043.1 GCF_001557115.1 Erythrobacter sp. CCH5-A1 | reverse complement strand
CCGTCCTTCACCGTCCAGCGCCGACCGCGCAACACGTGGTCGGCCGGACGCTTACTTTCGTCCGAAAGGGCATCGCGGATGAAAGCGGACGTCGGGAAGGTCGGTCGGAAGATTTCGCAACCGGAGATAGGTCTCCCCGATTGTTCCCCGTAACCCCTTCGAATTGTCCCATATCCATTGGATGTTGGGTGCGGTGTTGGCTTCGGCGAATGTGGGAATTGGCGCGTGCGCCCGCGGGCCTAACTGCCCGATCGCTCTTAGCACGTCAGCGTTATCGCAGCCGGCAAAGCAATGGACGAGGATGCCTCGTTGGCCCTGTCGTACAGATAGGGAAGGGGTGGCATCCGCATGTGCCGGACATAGGCACATCGCATAGGATCCGTGCCACCGACCGCGCAAAGCTGCCACGATATCGACTGTCTCTTGGGTCGGTCGAAGGGCCATCAGCATAACTCAACTCCTCTACCATATCACTTCCCCCTTTTCTCCTTGTTTTGTCGCGCCTTCTTTGCGTCGTCAGCACGGGTCTTTCGCCTGATTTCTGCCAAATTCGGCAGCCGCAGAGCGTTAATCTTTCGGCAGGGAAGAGCGCCTGCCGGTTTACTGACACGAGAGGTTCGACCTCTTTTTATGATCAGTGCCAGTTGCCCCTTGGGCCGTATCGATGGCGCGTTCGGATTGGCATATCGGCTTCAGCGCGGGGCGCTTGGCCGATCGGCCTGTGGGCGCAATCGCCGGCTTGATCGGTCGGACGCCATAGCCTATTGTCGGCCCGCGATATGAGAACCGCGCCGAAAGGTGTGGTTATGAGAAAACTCTCCGTTATCCTTTTTGCCATGGTCTGTTCGCCGGCATCGGCTCAGGGTGTGGCTGTTCACACCTTCGGTGCTGAAGCACCTGAGGCGTTTCAGGAAATCGTGCCCGGCTCAGCTGTGATACCGGCGCTTCCGGTCGACACTGGACCGGGTTCTCCTGAGACAGCGCTACTCGATTATATGGCATCCCAAGGCGCCCCATCGCCAGAAGGTGAGACTCCGACGCTTCCCGTAGTGCCGGGCTGGATGAGGGCAGGGCGAGTTTCATCGAGCCCCTTCAGCCCTCTCCGGATCGACCCGTCGGCCTCCTGCGGATCGGAAGGGTACTTTCCCCGCCATGGCATTTCGGTGGATGCACAAGCTCGGCGTAGTGTGTATTTCGACCTGATCGTTCAGGTCGCCTGCGAGGTGGGGGTGCCGGTACGTTTGTTTGACGCCCTGATCGCTCAGGAAAGTCGGTACCGCCCTTATGCTCGGAGTTCTGCTGGCGCCATGGGCCTCTCGCAGCTCATGCCTGGCACCGCCGCGTATCTGAGGGTGGCCGATCCATGGCACCCTGAGCAGAATCTTCGTGGCGGCGCTCGCTACCTCAAGGAACAGCTCGACCGGTTCGGTTCATGGGAGCTTGCTCTGGCGGCTTACAATGCGGGGCCGGGGAGGGTGGTGCAGTACGATGGAATTCCGCCGTTTCGGGAAACACGCGATTATGTTCGGACGATCCTCGCGTCGATCGACGGGGGAGGCGGGCGCCCGTCGTTTGACCGGCGCGGAAGGCCGTTCCGCGCCGTAGCGATCTCACCTTTCAAGCTGGCGTCACACGTTCCAGAAAACTGAAAAGCCGACCGACCAGGCATAATAGATGCTAACCGCCAGGATCACCGGTGTGCCCTTAAGATAGTTCAGCTGCCAGCGCAGCCAGATCTTCGGCAAGAGCAAGGTCTTCTGGAGGCCCGTCTCGAACGCCGGGCGCCAACGTCCTGATCGCCAGTCGTCGGCGGTTACGATGACGGACAGGACAGCGCACAGCACCGCCATTGCGCCGACGGCTATGTAGAGGCTGGTCCAAGCTATAAGGGCTTCCTGTTTCATCACCGCATCCTAGCAACTGCTCTCTTCATAAACCCTAACTCGGCCTGTCCGTCGTCAGAACATTTGGCACAGGTCGCGGCGTAAATTAGCGGAGTGCGGGCCTCGTCTGTTGTTGGGTTTTAGGCGGCGAGCTTACGGTGTTGCAAGCGCCGATGTTCAATGGTCTGTCGCTTGATCCTTTCGCGTTGTTTGATGATGGCTGGTGCCCTGCCGAAGTAGGCGTCTGCGGGCGTCACGTTGTTTAGGCTCTCGTGGTATCGGCGGTGGTTGTAGTGCTCGACGAAGGTCTCGATCTGGGCCTCAAGGTCGCCGGGCAGGAAGTAGTTCTCGAGCAGGATGCGGTTTTTAAGGGTCTGGTGCCAGCGCTCGATCTTGCCCTGGGTCTGGGGGTGCATCGGGGCGCCGCGCACGTGGCTCATCTTGTTGGCCTCGATGTATTCAGCCAGTTCGCCCGCGATGTAGCTGGGACCATTGTCGCTGAGCAGCCGGGGCTTGTGCAACACCGTGGCGCTGTCGCATCCGGATGCGACCAACGCTACATCCAGCGTGTCGGTCACATCCTCGGCCCGCATGTTGGTGCACAACTTCCAGGCGATGATGTAGCGCGAGAAGTCGTCGAGCACGGTGGAGAGATACATCCAGCCCCACCCGATGATCTTGAAGTAGGTAAAATCGGTCTGCCACATCTCGTTCGGCCGGGTCGTCTTGGTATGGAACGCATCAGCCGCTTTCACCACGACGTATGCCGGGCTGGTGATCAGATCGTGGGCCTTGAGCAGGCGGTAAACCGTAGCTTCGGACACAAAGTATTGGCGCTCATCGGTAAATCGCACCGCCAGTTCGCGCGGTGACAGCTCGGACTGCTCCAGCGCCATTTCGACGATCTGGTCCTGCACCTCGGGCGCGATCCGGTTCCACACCCGGCCTGGAGCCGATGGCCGATCCGCCAACGCCTCCGGGCCGCCTGCGAGGTAGCGGTCATACCAGCGGTAGAACGTCCGCCGGGCGATGCCGAGTTGGTCCAGCGTTCGCTTGGCAGGCAGGTGGGACTGCTCGACGATCCTGATGATCTCGAGCTTCTCGGATGCGGGATACCTCATTC
>NZ_LSKQ01000042.1 GCF_001557115.1 Erythrobacter sp. CCH5-A1 | reverse complement strand
CATCCATGAACTGGTCGGTCTCGGACTGGTTCGTCCGCGGCGAGCGGGTCTCGAGACGCTGCTGGCCGTCGCTCTGGGTTATAAGCCGCTTGCTGCGCCCGGTCACCTCGGCGACCTTCTCCGGTCCATAGTGCTCGATAATCCCGTCCAGCGCTGGTTTGATCGGCGGCATGGCGCACAGGTGCTCGATCATCTCGCTGCGGCGGGCGATCGCCGTCTGGTTGTGGACTGGACGGCCTTCCTCGTCGAACATCGGTGCCGAGCGCTGGGTGCCGGTATCATCGACGAATACCTGCATCTGTTGCGTGGGGAAGGCGCGCTCAAGGTACTCAATTACCGCGTCGAGCGGGCTGAGATCGAGGTCGAGCTCCGCGCGCTCTTCTGGCGAGAGGCTATCGAGACGGCGATCGAGGATGCTTTCGGCGGTCGAAACCAGTTGGACCACAACCACCTCATCACGGTCCAGATGGAGATTGATAGCAGCAATCAGCGTTGGCAGCTTCATCGACAGCAGCAGCTGGTTGAAGAATCGCTGCTTTGTGCTTTCGAACCGGCTCCGCGCTGCGGCTTTCGCACCGCTATTGAGCGTTGTGCCGTCGATTTCATCGACGACGCCGGTCAGCTCCAGCGCCTCCTCAAGGTTCTGATGGATGATCGCCCAAGCATCGGCATAAGTGTCGTAGACGGCGATCTGTTCGGCGGTCAGATCATGCTTCAGGATGTCGTATTCGACGCCTGCAAAGCTGAGCGCGCGCGCCTGATAGAGGCCAAGTGCCTTGAGATCGCGCGACACGAGTTCCATCGCAGCGATGCCCCCTGCCCTGATCTGGCTGATGAAATCTTCCCTATTAGCAAACGCGGTGCTAGGTCCCCACAGACCAAGCCGCACGGCATAGGCAAGGTTGTTGACCTCCGAGGCCCCAGTCGCAGAGGCGTAGAGAACCCGGGCATCGGGCAGGTTGTGTTGCAGCAGCACGCCGGCGATGCCCTGCAGCGATCCGCTTTTCGTGCCCCGGGCGCCCTCGCCTCCTGCAACCCCGCCCATCTCGTGGCTTTCATCGAAGGCGATGACACCGTCGAAATCCGCGCCCGCCCAGTCGAGCAGCTGCTTCAGGCGGGTGGCGTCCTGACGCTGACTGCGAAGGGTCGGGTAGGTGACGAACAGGATCCCTTCGCGAAACGGAACCGCCTGATCGATCTTCCAGTTGGAAAGCGGCTGAATGTCGGCCGCAAGGCCCCCGATAGCGCTCCAGTCGCGGCGCGCGTCTTCGAGCAGGCTTTCGTTCTTCGAGATCCAGATGGCCTTCCGGCGTCCAGCAAGCCAGCCATCAAGGATGCAGGCGGCGATCTGCCTGCCCTTCCCTGCCCCCGTGCCATCGC
>NZ_LSKQ01000041.1 GCF_001557115.1 Erythrobacter sp. CCH5-A1 | reverse complement strand
CTTACACCACTCCCGCCAACCCTTCACGACATCGCCGGTGAATAAGATGGGCTAAGCAGCGCTGCTCGCATGTCATTATTGAAATCAACGTTGGTCGTTCCCCGCCCCTTACACTCGCCTTCGAAAACGGAGGCTGGCAAATCCACCCTGGCATAGACCCCGCAGCAACCGCTGAATCCCTCAAGGCGCAGCATCTCTTCATTGCTGGTAACCACCGGATCGAGAATGGCGGGCCTGGGCAAAAAGAAGTGCGTGCGCACAACATCGCTCAAGACGTAAAGCATTTCGCCCAGCATTCGCGGCTGTCGAACCTTTCCGTCGAAAAAGTGGGGCTTCGCATGATCTGCATTGCAGGTCGCGAGCGACAATTGCGGCCTACCTTTGGCAGATTGCTGAACATTCGACGGAAAGGCGTAGCTGTATGTAAAATCGATCGCAGCAGACATCGAACCTCCCCATGCAGCGCGCGTTGCACGTTGCCAGAAAATATCGAAATGTCAGCGAATTTTCTGGTGGTCAGTATGACACTAGGCCTCCAGAACACCAGTTTTTAGTCCTATATTGTCAGCGATGCTAACTGAAATCATCCTTGGCGCGCTAGGCGACGCCGCAATCCAGTATGCTGGCTCCAAGGGCTTTGCGTGGCTGAAGTCTCGTGAATCAAAAGAGGAGCTGGCGGCAATCGCTGCTGCTTCTCTCGAGGCGGTGATACCGGGTGTTCCCGCCTTGGCTGAAGACCTCAGAACGGAGAGCTTCGCGAAAGGCGTTGTCGTGCCCATGCTTGAGGCATTGGTCGCCGACCCATCGCAATTGCCGGACACAGAACGACTGGCTGATCAGTATATCAGAATGTTCGTGGAGCGTTTTGCTGGAGACAGCGGTGCCGATGACGCGCTCAAGAGGATCTTTCAGACCGAACCAAGCGAACTCAAGTCTGCATTTGTTATATTTTTCAGTGCGTTTCGCTCAAGACTCTACCAATCGAAGCACTGGCGCGAGCTGGGGCACTTCGCAGCGACAGAGGCCACGTTCAAAAACACAGAGGCGATCAAATCGGCCTTGGAAGGGATGGCTCAGCGCAACGAGGCCGATGCGATTGACCTTGATAGAGCGCGTCAGGATGCAAGGTCGGGGTCCGATGAACTTCGCAATTGGCCTAGAGCGATTTCAGGCCATGAACTTACAAGGCCCGAGCTGGAGCGTCTGAAGACTCAGACCGACATTCTCCAAGTGGCCTGCCGCTTGACTTCAAGATCGCCTGATTTTGCTCGCTGGGCAAGCGTTTTTCGCCCCGAGCGGTGTCTGTCGTCGCGCAAACGGCCGAAGTCGGGTGGATCAAGCCTCGAACCCGCAGCATTCTGGCCCGGCAGAGCCGCTTTTCCGCGCGGCAGACGGACCTGTCCTGCCGCTTTCGTTCAGCTTGGGCATGGATCGTGGTCATGCGCATGACGGAGGCGTTCGAAGACGGCGGATGGCGGCAAGGACGGCCCGCACCATCGGGCCGGTGACGGCGACCTCGGCCAACTGGAAGGTAATGGCGCGGGCGTGGCGGACGACGCGGGCGCCGATCTTGATCAGCTTGAGTTGCAGGCTGGTCAACGACCAGTCCGCCATGGCCTCGGGCAGTTCGATGCAGCGCAGGAAGGTTGCCAGGTTGTAGGCCAGCGCGTGCAGTTGCAGCCGCACCTCGTTGTGCCGGAACTTCCGGCATGACAGCCGCGTCCAGCGAAAGGCATATTTGCCTTCCTTGATGTGCTGCTCTGCGGTGCCGCGCTGGTTGTAGAACCTCACCACCCAGTCTGGCTCCATCGGCAGGTTGGTGACGATGAAGCCGACTTTGGGGAACAGCTCGCCCGGATGCCATTCGATCTTGGCGATGACGCGGCGCGGCTTGTCCCAGGACGCCGCCTGATACTCGAAGTCCTCGAAGAACCGTTTGACCTTGGTCAGCGAAGGCCGTCCCACGGGCCGTGTCAGCCGATGCGCGATCTTCTCGCGCAAGACGGCGTTGGCGGGCAGACGGATGGCGTAGAAGAACCTGGCTTCTTCCAGCCGCATATAGATCGCGGGGATCGCGTAGGCAGCGTCGGCCCGGAAGAAGCGTCCACCAAGGTCGCGGCCAGCATATCGGGCAATGACGGGATCAAGGACATCCCGCCAGCCATCGGCGCTGTGGACATTGCCGTTACGCAGGGCGCAGCGCTCCAGCATGCCAAACTGGTTGAACAAGAAGATGGGGTGATAGCAGGTGCAGTCGAAATGCCCGTTCCAGGCAGCACCTTCCTGATCGCCGTGGGTGGGGCTGACCGAGCTGTCCATGTCCAGCACGATGTATTTCAACCCGTTGCGGTCATGAAACCGGTCGATCCATTGGCCGTTCAGATCGGCCAGCGCCGCCCGGTTCGCGGCCAGAGCCAGCGTCTCGGTCTCGAACCGTCCCATCTGCGATGCCGAAGCAGCTTGCGCCTCGACGGCCCTGCCGCCAACGACCTGACGCATCACGGGATCGAGGGCCAAGCGGTCAGCATCGTTCACATCCTCGTATCCGGCCAGTCGTCCGAACACCGATTGCCGGAACAATCCGTCAAGCCGATGGAGCGTGTTCTTCCCGGTGCGGCTGTCTCGCAGCGCCTCCGACGCCAGATTGGACAGGCCGAGCACGTCATCAAGCTCGCGCATCACCAGCAGGCCACCGTCTGAACTGATCTGCGCACCACGGAACTCCAGACGCACACGGCGGTCGAAATCAACCCGATCTCCCCGCGCCAAGCCCGCACCCTCCAGGTGATCCATGAAACGCGCCCCTCGCAGCCGTCAACGCCATGATTTATATGCGAAATATCACGATTACGACAGCGAAATCAGCGACTTACTTGGAGAATGTGGGTCAGATACTCGCTGAGGCGAGTGCAGCTACCTTGCTGATCGGTGAAGCTGGCTCCGGCAAATCTGCCCTCTTGGCCAAACTCACCGAAGAACTGGAGAACCAAGGCTCGACAGTCTTTGGCATCAAAGCCGACACCCTGCCTGCGGATGTAGCAACTTTTGATGACATTGCGCGGGCACTGGGCATGACAGGTTCACTTCTGCCTGAGCTATCTGCGCTGGCGCGCAACGCGCCGGTCGTCTTGATCATCGATCAATTGGACGCCGTAAGTGACGTGATGGATCGGACTAGCCAGCGAATGAAGGTTCTGCTCCGGCTGGTTAGACAGGCCCAAGAACAACGATTGCCAGTTGAAGCGGCCCCCGAATTCCCCGGACAGGACCTCACACTTATGTAAGAGTGAGG
>NZ_LSKQ01000040.1 GCF_001557115.1 Erythrobacter sp. CCH5-A1 | reverse complement strand
GGCGACGGGGCGGGCACCTGCCGAGGCAGATGCCCGCCCCCAATCAGTCCGGCTTAGCGGCAGCGCGCTTCGCCGCGGTCGATTTCGCGTCCCAGCAGACCGCCACCGATCGCGCCGAGCAGGGTGCCGAGCGAACGGTCGCCGCGGGTGTCGACGGTGCGGCCCAGCAGGGCCCCGCCGATGGCGCCGACCACGAGGCCGGTGGTGCCGTTGTCGCGGCGGCAGTAGTAGCGGCCGTCGTCGCCGCGCCACACGCGGTCATTGCGGCTCAGGCGGCGCTCGCGCTGCCAGTCGCGGCGATCGTCGCGCCAGTCACGGCGGTCGTCGCGGCGGTCACGGCGCCAGTCGCGGCGGTCATCGCGCCAGTCATCGTCATAGGCGGCGACGGGGGCATAGGCGGGCGCGGCGTTGTAGCCGGCAAAGAGCGGCGAGGGAGCAGCGGCAAGCTCGGCAGCCTGCACCGGAGCGGCGAAGGCGGCCATCGAACCAGCGGCGGCGAGCAGGGCGAGGTGTTTCATGGTTGCGTATCCTTGTGGCGGCTCCCGTGTGGAGCGACCCCCTTTTCGTTCAGCTAACGCGAACGCTGGCTGAACGAGCCTTTCAGGAAACAGCAGGATTTGTTCAGTTTGGGAGGGTTCGGGATGAACCGTGCCTCACCCGCGTTTAGCCGCGGCGCGCTCGCGCAGGCGCGGGGTGAGAGCGGGAAGTGCCGCGAGCGCGGCATATTCCTCGGGCGTGCCCTTGCCTGCAACCAGCGCGCGGAACACCCGCGCGACGCTCCATTCCTGCGCGCCGAGCGACACGCGTTCGAGCGAATCGCCCGCCTGCACCTCGCCGGTCTCGATCACCCGGAAATACCAGCCCCCGCGCCCGCTCGCGATGATGCGCGCGACCATGCCCTTGTGGCCGAAGCGGTGTTCGATCTTCCAGCACGGCTGGCGCGGTTGGCTGACTTCGATCAGCGCCGTCCCGCAGCGGAAGCGATCGCCGATATGCACCGCGTCCTCCAGCAGCCCGCGCACCGCGAGGTTGGACCCGAAGCCGCCGGGCTCGGCGAGCGCCGGGTGGTCACCGATCTCGCCCCGCCACCAGTCGTGGTGATCGAGCGGATAGAGGTGGAGCGCCATCTCCGGCCCGCCATGCACGCGGCGGTCGGCCTGCTCGTCGGGGGCGAGGCCCTCGGCGTGGATCTGCACCACGCCCTCGCGCGGCTGCTTGGCGAAGGCGCTCAGCTCGGCGCCGTGGAAGGGGCGGGCGGTGCCGGTGCAGACGGCCTCGACGGTCCAGCGGGTCATGCTTTTCTCACGGTAAGGTTGATCCAGTCGCGTTCCACCCCGTCGAAACCGCCGCCAAGACTGCGCTCGTCCCGGACGATCTCCCAGCCAGGGATCGCGTGATACTGCGCGGTGAGCCAATCGGGCGAAGGGAAGTTGTAGAACCGCCCGAACTCGTCGCGGCCTTCGGCCTCTCCGAGCTTGTAGCTGGCGAAATGGTAGCCGCCGGGCACCAGCGCACGGTGAATGCGGGCGAGCACATCGGGAAGGTCGGTACGCGGCACATGGAGCAGGCTCGCATGGGCCCAGATGCCATCATATTCGGCCTCGGCATCGAGCTGGTCGAAGGTCATCACCCTTGCGCCCACGTCCCAGCGTTCATTGGCCTTTCTGACCATGGCGGGCGCAGCGTCGGTCGCGTCGACCGCAAACCCGCGCTCCCGAATGCGCGCCGCGTCCTGCCCGCCGCCGCAGCCCAGTTCTAGCACACGGCCACCGGGCGCGAGGCCATCGAGAAATGGGTCGAGCTGCCACGAATGCGCCTGTCCGAACTTCAGCACGTAATGCGGCGCACGCGCCTGGTAGAAGGCGATGGTGTCGGGATCGGTGCTCAAGCCTGCCCGGCTGCCGCGGCGGCGGCTTCGCGGTCGCGCTGGGCGCGGGACTTCTTCTCCGCGGCGGTCTTCAATTGGCCGCAAGCCGCATCGATATCGCGCCCTCGCGGGGTGCGGACCGGGGCCGAGAAGCCGCCCTCGAAGACGATCTCGGAAAAGCGCCGGATGCGCTCGGGCGCGGATGTCTCGTAGCCCGCGCCCGGCCAGGGGTTGAAGGGGATGAGGTTGACCTTGGCGGGAAGGTTATATTCCTTGAGGAGCCGGACAAGCTCGCGCGCGTCATCGTCGCTGTCGTTCTTGTCCTTGATCATCACATATTCGAAGGTGATGCGCCGCGCGTTGGAGGCGCCGGGGTAGTCGGCGCAGGCCTGCAGCAGGTCCTCGATGCCGTATTTCTTGTTGAGCGGCACCAACTCGTCGCGCACTTCCTTGCGAACGCCGTGCAGGGACACCGCAAGGTTCACCCCGATCTCCTCGCCGCAGCGCTCCATCATCGGGATGACGCCGCTGGTCGAGAGCGTGATGCGGCGCTTGGAGAGGGCAAGGCCGTCGCCGTCCATTACCAGCTTCAGCGCGTCGCGCACGTGGTCGAAATTGTAGAGCGGCTCGCCCATGCCCATCATCACGATGTTGGTGAGGAGGCGCCCGTCGGCGGTGTAGTGGCCGGCCTCGTCATCCTCGTCGATCGCGTCGGCATCGGATACCATCGTCCCGCGCGGCCATTCGCCCAGCGCGTCGCGGGCGAGCATCACCTGGCCGACGATCTCGCCGGGGGTGAGGTTCCTCACCAGCTTCATCGTGCCGGTGTGGCAGAAGGAGCAGGTGAGGGTGCAGCCGACCTGCGAGGAGACGCACAGCGTGCCGCGCGTCTCGTCGGGGATGAAGACCATCTCGAAATCGTGGCCGTCGGCGGTGCGCAGCAGCCACTTGCGGGTGCCGTCGACCGAATGCTGCGCCTCGACCACATCCGGGCGGCCGATGACGAAACGCTCCGCCAGCCACGGGCGCATCGGCTTGGCGATGTCGGTCATCGCCGTGAAGTCGGTGACGCCACGGTGGTAGAGCCAGTGGAACACCTGCTTGGCGCGCAGCTTGGCCTGCCTGGCGTCGAGCCCGGCCTCCTCGAACAGCTCGCGGATGCGCGGGCGGGGGAGGCCGATGAGGTCGACGCGGCCGTCGGCGCGCGGCGTGATGTCGCGCGCGGCGGGCACCGGGTCGACGAGGCCCGGGATGGTCATGAGTGCGGTATCGGCCATGGGTGCGCGGCCATATAGTGCGCCTTCGCCGGTTTGGCGAGTCAGCGCTTGGCACACCCCACTGTGGCCGCGTCGATCGCGGTTGCGGCCCCCGTCAGCGTGTAACGGTCGGTGAACCCGCCGCCCGAGACGCTCATGCGCGCGGCCGAGCGGATCGCGGCGATGATCGCGGCATCCTCGCGCGGATCGGCGGCCCAGGCGTTGCGGCCCTTGGTGACGAGGGTGAAACGCTTGTCGCCCACCGCGAGGCGCACGGTAGCCTTGGGCGAAACCTCGTGGCTCAGCACGATATGCACCGCCCCGCGCACGCCCTTGCCGGGCCACGTCGAGATCGTGGCATATGCGCCCACCGCGCTGTTCCCCTCCGCCTTGGCAATTGCGTAGCACCGCGCCGGAGAGGCATCGCGGAACGCTGCCCAGCCGTCATAGACGCCAAGGCTGTCGCGCGCGGCGAGCGGCGCGGCGGCGAGCAGCAGCATGGCTAGTGCGAGGGGCCTAGTCATAGGCGATTGCCATCACTTCCCACTCGCGCGTGCCCGAGGGGAGGGCGACCACCCGCACATCACCCACCGAAGCGCCCCGCAGGGCACGCGCCATGGGGGAGTTCCAGCCGATGCGGCCGGCGCCTGCGTCCTGCTCGTCGTCGCCCACCAGCGTCACGGTCTGGTGGTTGTCATCCTCGTCCGCGATGGTGACGCGCGCGCCGAAAAAAACGCGCGCGCGGTCGACCTGCGCGGCCGGGTCGACCACGCGCAGCACCTTCATGCGGCGGGCGAGGTGCGCCAGCTCGCGGTCGATCTCGCGCATCTTCTTGCGGCCGTAGAGGTAGTCGCCGTTCTCGGAGCGGTCGCCGTTGCCCGCCGCCCAGCTGACGATCTCGACGATTGCCGGCCGCTCGGTGCCGGGCAGGTGGTCGTAGCGGGCCTTCAAGGCCGCCATCCACTGAGGCGTGATCGGAGGCCCCGCCGGCTTCACTAGCGGCCTCAGCGCAAGAACGTGTCGACGGTGCGCGGCAGCGCCGCCTGTTCGGGATACATGTGCGAATAGGTCACCGCATTGCCGATCACGCGCATGATGTAATAGCGGGTCTCGAAATTGGCGGGGATCTTTTCGATCCACTCCTCCCAGCCGATCGCTCCGGTGCGCGGATCGCCGTTGAGGCGCAGCCACTGGTTCACGCGGCCCGGCCCGGCATTGTAGGCCCCGATCGCGAGCGGATAGGAGCCGCCGTAATAGGCCAGCATCCGCGCGAAATAGGCATCGCCCAGCTGGATGTTGTAAAGCGGCGAACCGGTGAGATCGGCCGAAAGATACTGCACCCCCAGCTTGCCCGCCTGCTCGCGCGCGGTGCCCGGCATCAGTTGCATGATCCCGCGCGCGCCGGCATGGCTTTCGCGCGTACGGTCGAACTCGCTCTCCTGCCGGCCGATGGCGTGGACCATCACCCAGTCGTTGACGGCGGGCGGCGTGGCGACGGTGGGAAAGCCGATCCGTTCGAGCCCCGAGACCCCGACTTCACCCATCTTGAGGCCGAGCACGACCGCCATCTCGTCGAGCCCGGTTTCCTTGGCGAGCATGCCCGCCATCAGCATTTCATTGGGGGTGTCGCACTCGTCTCCGAGGGCTTCGAAGAAGCGGCGCTCGGTGCGCCAGTCGCGACGGTTCTTGGCGAGCGCACGGATCGCCTGCACCACCGGGCGCGCCTCGAACTCGGCGCGCGCGGAGGCTTCCATGCGCGGCTGGGGCAGGGCGGCGAAGGCCGGCATCGAGCGGCCGAGCGCCGACAGGGCGAGCTGGCCGTAATAGTAATCGGGCCAGCGTGCGGCCATCTCGAACCAGCGCGTCGCGCTCGCGGCATCGCCCGCCTGACGCGCCGCACGGCCTGCCCAGTAATAGCCCTTCGCCTTTGTCAGCGGGGTCTTGGCGGCATCGCCATAGCGCGCGAAGAGCGGCGCGGCGGCGGTGCCATCGCCCAGTCGCCAGAGCGCATTGGTTCCGCCCTTCCACATCAGGTCGGTCAGGCGGTCGCGCAGGGTGAAGCTGGTCTGCGACAGGTCGGCGTCCGGCGCGAAAAGATCACCGCTGCGCGCCGCGATCTGTGCCGCCTCGGAGGCGCCGACATCCTCGGCGAGGCCCAGCAACTGGCCGACGAAGGCTTCCGGATCGAGCGCCGGGCGCACGAAGGCCGGACGGGCGGTGAAAACCCGCGCGGCCTCGTAGTTCTGGCCGCTGCCCCGCAGGAACTTGACCAGATTGAAGACATAGCCCGGATCGGCCTCGGCCCCGGCCGGAACAGCGAGTCCCGAGGCTTCGGGCCGCGCGCCGCGCAGCAGCGCGAGGCGCGCCAGCGCCATCGGGCGGGCGTCCTCGGCAAGGCTGACGACCATCCGCGAGGCGGCATCGGCCTTGCCCTGCCACAGCAGCGCATCGGTGCGCACCGCGTGGTCATCGGCCGTGAACTGCGCGCCGTAAAGCTGCGAAATATAAAGCTCGACCGCATCGGCCATCTGCCCGCCGCGCCACGCCTTGCGCGCCTCGCTCAGCGCCTCGGGACGCTGCGCGGCGGCGAGCGCCAGTGCATAGCGCGCGCGGCCGGGGTTGGTGAGCGGCGGGTTGGCATCGAAGAAGCGCAGCACCTCGGCCTGCGAAGGCGCCTCGATCTCGAGCGCGGCCTCGGCGCGCAGGCGCAGGATGTCGGTGCGGGGGAAGGTGGGGTAGGCGAGCACGAAACCCGCGTAGTCGGCAAAGCCATAGCCCCTGTTCGCCTGCAGCGCCTCCCACCGCGCGATCACCGCATCGGCGGCGCCCGGCTGGCGGGCGACGAGATCCTGCCCGCCGCTCCAGTCCTGAGCAGCGGCAGGCGAAGCGGATGCCGCCAGCAACGAGGCCCCGAGAATCGCAGCATACATCCGGCGGGAATTCAAAAGCTTGCAGCCCATGCTGGACATAGTGCCTACCGGCTCCTTATCAGGCGGTGAACGTGTTGGATGACGGGGTGAGAGGGCCCCTTGGTCCGGTATCTAGAGATGAAGGCAGGGCAATAGCAATGTTCAGCGGTTCGATACCCGCTCTGGTGACTCCTTTTCGCGGCGGGGCGTTCGACGAGGTCGCCTTTCGCCGGCTGGTCGACTGGCAGATCGACAACGGCAGCGCCGCGCTCGTCCCGTGCGGTACCACGGGCGAGGCCTCGACGCTTTCCAATGCCGAGCATCACCGCGTGATCGAGGTCTGCATCGAGCAGGCCGCGGGCCGCGTGCCGGTGATCGCGGGCTGCGGGTCGAACGATACAAGGAACGCGCAGCTGCACATGACCTTCGCCAAGAAGGCGGGCGCGGCGGCGGGGCTGTGCGTGGCGCCCTACTACAACCGCCCGAGCCAGCGCGGGCTGATCGCGCACTTCAGCTACCTTGCCGAAAACTGCGATCTGCCGATCGTGCTCTACAACGTGCCCGGGCGCACGGTGACCGACATTCTCGACGACACCGTGGTCGAGCTAGTGCGGAAATATCCCGACCGGATCATCGCTATCAAGGACGCGAGCGGAGACCTCAGCCGCGTCGCCGACCACCGCATGGGGATCGGGCGCGAGTTCTGCCAGCTGTCGGGCAATGACGAGCTATGGCTGCCCCATGCGGCGGCAGGCGGGCGCGGGTGCATCTCGGTGACGGCGAACGTCGCGCCCAAGCTGTGCGCGGAGTTCCACGAAGCCATCGCCGCCAACGAGCTGAAACTGGCGCGGCAGCTCAACGACCGCCTGTTCCCGCTGCACTATGCGATGTTCTCGGACGCCTCGCCTGCCCCGGTGAAATACGCGCTCTCACGAGTCCACGACTGGATCGAGCCGGAGGTGCGCCTGCCGCTGGTCGAGTGCTCGGACGAGGCGAAGAGGGCGGTGGACGAGGCGCTGGTGAGCGCGGGGGTGCTCTAGCAGGAGAGCACGTGCTCCTGCACGCTGCCGTCTGCTGCTTCGAAGCGGTATGCAAATTTCCAGCCGCGCTTATGGAATGCAGCCATTGTCGGGTCCGACAGATTGCAGACCCCGGCGCGTGACACGCCAAGAAAACGAGCCACATAGGCATCGAGAGACGGCCCGCTGAGGTCGGCCTTCATATTCGCCCTGATCCGCTTCGCGGCGCAATCGACCGACGTGGCAACGGCTGTCAACGGATATGCGAAAGCCTGCTGCTGACCCTCGACATTGCGCCGAAATACGGCGCAGAACTGCTGATCGCTCATCTGGGCGAGCGCCGAGCCTTGCAGGCTGAGCGGCAGAAGGAGGGAGGCAAGCATCGTTCAATCCTTTCAGTCCCCACCTGCCGCAAGCGGCTGCTCCGGTGCAAGACGGTTACGGACTTAAACCACCTCGTCTTCGTCCAGCATCCCTTGCGCGCTGCCCTGCGGTTCGCTCGCCAGAATCGCTTCGGTGATCGAATCGATCTGGGCGCCGACCCGCTCGGGGTGGTCGATCGCGGCGATGTGGAACAATGCGTCACCCTGGTGGACCACCGGCAGGGTGGCGTGGCCTATGATGATGCCGTCAACCGGGCTGACCAGCGCCTCGGCCTCCTCGCCGAACAGGCCGGCGACGCAGGCGAGCGTCTCGCCCTTGCGCACCGGATCGCCCGAGGTGCGGGTCGCCTGCATCACCCCGCCGCGCGGGGCCCTCACCCACACCGAGCGGTTGGCGCGCGCGGGAATGCCGACCGCGCTGAGGCCGTCATCGGCCTCGACCATCCCGAGATGCGCGAGCACGCGGGTCACGCCCTCGACGCCGGTCTCGATGGAAAGGCGGTCGAAGCGCAGCGCCTCGCCCGCCTCCATCAGCAGCATGTCGACCCCGTGCTTCTGGGCGAGATCGCGCAGAGAACCGTCGCGCAAGGGGCTTTCGATGATGACCGGCGCGCCGAAGGCCATGGCGAGTTCGACCAGCTTGCGGTTGCCCGCCGCGATGCGGATCTGGGGGAGGTTGTAGCGGTGGATCGCGGCCGAGTGGATGTCGATCCCGAGCGAACAGCGCGCCACCACCTCGCGGTAGAAGATGTGCGCGAGCTGGCCTGCGAGCGATCCCCCCGCGCTGCCCGGGAAGCTGCGGTTGAGGTCGCGCCGGTCTGGCAGGTAGCGCGAGTGGCTGATGAAGCCGAAGATGTTGGCGACCGGCACCAGCAGCACCGTGCCCGCGAGCGTCTCGGGCCGGAGCGCTTGCGCGAGGCGCTGGATCACCGCGGTGCCGATGATTTCGTCGCCGTGGATCGCCGCGCTCACGAATACCGCAGGGCCGGACTTCGCGCCGTGGACCACCCGCACAGCGAGGCTGGAGGTGGTGCCGGTGGCCATGGTGGTGATCGGGAAGGCGACATCGGCGCAGGCGCCGGGCGCGATGCTTGTGCCGGCGATGATGAACGGCTGCGGCATGGTCATGGCCCGCTGTTTCCCCTGTTGCCCGCGAGCAAGCTACCCTGCGGTACGCCAAAGCGCAAAGGCCCTCGCTTTTTACGCCCCCAGCGCCTATGTCGCCGCCCCTTATGGCCCGTCCCAAACCCGTTACCTTCGACAAGGTGAAGATCGTCGCCGAGAATCGCCGGGCGCGCTTCGACTATCATGTCGAGGACACATACGAGGCCGGGCTCGCCTTGCAGGGCACCGAAGTGAAGGCACTGAGGGCGGGCGAGGCGTCGATCGCGGAGAGCTATGCCGAGGTGCGCGACGGGCAGGTGTGGCTGGTGAACGCCAACATCCCCGAATACTCGCACGGTAACCGCCTCAACCACGAACCGCGCCGACCGAGAAAGCTGCTGCTCCACGAGCGCGAGATCGAGCGCCTGTTCGGCGCGGTCGAGCGCAAGGGCATGACGCTGGTGCCGCTGTCGATCTACTTCAACCGGACGGGCCGCGCGAAGGTCGAACTCGCGCTCGCCAAGGGCAAGCAGACCCACGACAAGCGCGCCAGCATCAAGGAACGCGACTGGAAGCGCGACAAGGCGCGGCTCATGCGCGAGCGCGGCTAGGAAATTTCACGAAGGGTGCGAGTTCACCCACTGGTCACCCAGCCGATGTTACCCATATGAACATGATGCGCGCCCCTTCGATCTGCCCCTCCGCCGAAAGCCCCCGCGCATGAGCGTCCCGCCCCCTGCCAAGGCTGGCCTCGGCCTGCGCTCCAAGACCTGGGCGATGGACGTGATCCGCAAGAACACGCCGACCCGCGAGGAGATGGCGCAGAATAAGTATCTCGCGCCCATCGCGCACCGCTTCCTGTCTCCGGAATTGTGGCGCTTCACACGGCGTTCGGTCCCGCGCGGCGTGGCGCTGGGGCTGTTCGCGGCCTTCATCATCCCCATCGGGCAGATTTTCCTGTCGGCCTTCCTCGCCCTGCCGACGCGGGCCAACGTGCCGCTCGCCGCGCTGGTCACCTTCGTCACCAATCCTTTCACGCTGCCCTTCTGGCTGGTGATCGCCAACCGCATCGGCGAGTTTTTCCTGCGCTTCGATGCCGCCGGCGCGACCATCGCCGCCTCGCAGGCCGACAGCGGCGCCTGGGCGTGGCTGACGATGGCCTACGAGGTGGGCGCTGCGACCATTCTCGGCTATCTCGTGCTCTCGCTCTTCACGCCGCTGGTCGGCTGGCTGGTGTCGGGCTGGGTGTGGCGCGCCGTGGTGTCCCGCAAGCGCGCCAGACGGTTGAAGGCGATGGAAGCGCGGCTCGACCAGCGGCTCGGGGCGCGGTAGGAGAGGCGCTTCCGCTGCCTCTCGTCCGGCCGCCCGACAGCCCCAGGAGCCTTCCTCTCGTGTCCCGCCGCACCGGCACCCAATCCAGCAGTCCGATCCGTATCGACGATGCTGCGGGCGCTGAGGCGCAGCCGCCCGTCAGCCTCCTTGCAGGGCTCGGCGGCGGGGTGATCGCCAGCGCGGCGTTGCTGTGGTTCGCGACCGGCAGCGGGATCGTCGCGCTCGCCTTCGTGCTCGCCGCCGGCGTGCTGCTCGGCGGCGTGGTGCTGCTCGACCGCGCGCGCGCGCCGTCCGAGGCCGACGGCCTCTCCGCTCCCGACTGGAGCGTCACCGTCGCCGCGATCGAGCGCGCTGGCGAAGCGATCGCGATCACCGACCGCGCCAACCGCATGGTCTGCGCCAACCTGTTCTTCCTCGACAGCTTCGGCGCCAATGCCGCTCCTCCGGCGCTGCCGATGGAGCGTGCCGCGCTGGAGGCGGTGACGCTGCTCGCGCGCAATGCCTGGCGCGATGGCACGGCCAGCCTCGAGGATGTCGAGGCCTCCGACGAGACCCGCTGGCAGATCACCGCCACCCGCGCCGGGCGGGGCGAGGATCACCTGATCTGGCGCCTGAAGCCGCTCGCCCGCTCGGGTGGGGAGAGCCTGCAGGCGCTCGACCTGGCCGGGCCTTTCGGCAAGATGCTGAGCCGCGCCGGTATCGAGAGCGCGATCACCACGGCGGACGGCGTGATCCGCGCGGTCAGCGCAGGCTTCGCCGAACGCGCTGCGGGCGATGAGCGCGCGAGCCTTGTCGGGCAGGACTTCGTCAGCTTCCTGCGCTCGGACGAGCGCGACCGCATCTTCTTCGCGCGCGAGGGCCGCGGCGGCACGCCGCAGACGCTGGTCGATGTGCCGCTGGTCAACCCCGACGAGCGCGTCACCGCCGCCGGGCCCGACGAGGCGACTTCGCTGATGCTGCTGATCGATTCGGGCGTCGGCATCGGGAGCGGCTGGGACGGGGCATCGCAGGCCGGGGTGGCGCAGCTCGACGCGCTGCTCGCGCTGCTGCCGCTCGGCCTCGCGATGACCGACCGCGACGGACGCTTCCTGTTCGCCAATGACGCCTTCCTGCGCTCGGTGGGCCGCGAGGGGCGGGGCATTCCCGCCTTCCCGACCGATCTGGTGGTGCGCGAGGACAAGGCTGCGCTCTCCGATGCGGTGCGCCGCCACGGGCGGGGGCCGGCGACCAGCGGCGATGTGGCGGTGCGGCTGACGAACGCGCCGGAAGAGCCGGTCAGCCTCGGGCTTGCGGGCGTGCGCGGGCTGGGCGAGGCGGCGGTGCTGCTCAGCCTTGCCGACACCTCGCAGGAGAACCAGCTCAGGCGGCAGGTCGCGCAGGCGACCAAGATGCAGGCGGTCGGCCAGCTTGCAGGCGGGGTCGCCCATGATTTCAACAACGTGCTGACCGCGATCATCGGCACCTGCGACCTGATGCTGCTGCGCCACATCCCGGGCGACAGCGATTATGACGACATCCAGCAGATCCGCGCCAATTCCAACCGCGCCGCCTCGCTGACCCGCCAGCTGCTCGCCTTCTCGCGCCAGCAGACGCTGCGCCCTGAGATCATCCAGCTGCCCGACGTCGTCAGCGAGGTCAGCCCGCTGATCAAGCGGCTGCTGGGCGAGAAGATCACCTACTACGTCCAGCACGATCGCAACCTCGGGCCGGTGCGCGCGGACCCGCAGCAGCTCGAGCAGGTGATCATGAACCTCGCCGTCAACGCGCGCGATGCCATCCAGTCGCGCGGGCAGGGGGTGGGGCGGATCTCGCTTTTCACCCGCACGCTCCAGGCCAAGCAGGTCGTTCAATTGGGCTCGGAAGTCCTGCCGGCAGCGGACTACACGGTCCTGATCGTCCAGGACACCGGCGGCGGCATTCCCCCGCACGTGCTCCCCAAGCTGTTCGAGCCGTTCTTCACCACCAAGGAGCAGGGCAAGGGAACCGGCCTTGGCCTTTCGACCGCCTACGGGATCGTCAAGCAATCGGGCGGGTTCATCTTCGCCGACAACATCACCGACAAGACCGGGCACCCGGTCGGCGCGCGGTTCACGGTCTATTTCCCGGTCTATCGCGGCGAGGTGCCCAAGAAGCGTCCGGTGCAGGAGCTGGTCTCGTCCGACTGGTCGGCGGGCGGCAAGGTGCTCCTGGTCGAGGACGAGGACATGGTCCGCACCGTTGCCGAACGCGCGCTGACCCGCGCGGGCTACGAGGTCACCGCCTGCGCCAATGGCGAGGAGGGGCTGGCGGCGATCCTCGAGGGGACGACGCGCTTCGATCTGGTGGTGAGCGATGTGGTGATGCCGGGGATGGACGGCCCCGCGATGGTCCGCGCGATCCGCGCCAGGCTCCCCGACATGCCGGTCCTGTTCATGTCGGGCTATGCCGAAGAGCAGCTCAGGCGCGATATCGACATTCCCGACATGCACTTCATCCCCAAGCCCTTCAGCGTCGCCTCGATCGGTGACAAGGTCGGCGCGGTGCTGCGCGAGGCGCGCGGCGTGCAGGGGGCGGGGGCATAACAGGCGCAGCGCGGCAAGCGGATTTCTTTGCCGTCCGCGCCACGTTCACCTTGGATAAAGCCTCAGAATCGTTCATCCTCTCGCACGAGGAATGGAGGGGACTGGCATGATCAACCGGGCGATTATCGGCGCGTGCACCATCGGTGCGGCGGTTCTGGCGGCGGGCGCCTCGGCGCAGAGCGCGCCGGCGGGCGAGGCAGCGCCGACGGCCGAAACCGCGCCTCAGACCGCTCAGGGCGATGTCGCCATCACCATCTACAACAACAACCTCGCGCTGGTGCAGGACGTGCGCCAGCTCGCCATCGCGCAGGGGCGCAGCCGGGTCGAGTTCCCCGACGTCTCGGCCCAGATCCGCCCCCAGACGCTGAGCTTTGCCGCGGCGGGCACCACGATCATCGAGCAGAATTTCGATTACGACTTGCTCACCCCCTCCAAGCTCATGGAAAAGGCGATCGGCCAGACTGTCACGCTGCTGCGCACCAACCCCGCGACCGGCGTCGAAACGCGCGAGCGCGCCAAGGTGCTCTCGGTCGCGGGCGGCACCGTGCTCCAGATTGGCGACCGGATCGAGGTGCTGCGCGACGACGGCCTGCCCGTGCGCGTGATCTTCGACCGCGTGCCTCCGAACCTGCGCGCGCGTCCCACGCTTTCCGTCAACGTCGATTCGTCGCGTCCCGGCACGCGTCCGGTCAGTCTGCGCTACCTCACCGGCGGGCTCGGCTGGAACGCGGATTACGTCGCGCTCTACAACGAGGCGGCCGGCACCATCGACATGCAGGGCTGGGTGACGCTCACCAACAACACCGGGACCACCTTCCACAATGCCGACACCGTGCTGGTCGCGGGCGATCCCAATGGCGGCGGCGGGCGCGGTTCCTTCGGGGACCGCGGCATGACCCGCGCCGGAACCCAGGCCGCCAGCCGCGAACGGCTCGGTGATTTCTACCTCTACCCCATTTCCGCCCGCACCACGATCGCCAATGCCCAGACCAAGCAGGTGAGCTTCCTCGACGTGCAGGCAGTGCCGGCCAAGAAGATCTACTCGAAGGAAATCTACTTCCAGCAGAACGACGAGCAGCCCGCCAACGTCGAAAGCCGCATCGCCTTTTCCACCTCGCGCGATCAGGGCCTCGGCGATGCGCTGCCTGCGGGCACGGTGCGCTTCTACCAGCGCGACCGCGAGGGCACCCCGCAGTTCATCGGCGAAAAGGGCATCGGCCACACCCCCATGGGCAGCGACCTTTCGCTGGTGACGGGCGACGCCTTCGACATCACGGTGAAGGCCGAGGTCGAGAAGCGCGAAACGATCACCGCGGCCGAATGGGAAAAGAGCGCCCGCTGGCGGGTGGTCAAGAACGGCCAGGTGGTCGAGGAAGGCACGCTCGAACGGCCCAAGACCTTTTACCGCACCACGATGCGCTACACCCTCACCAATGCGAAGCGCGAGGGTGTGGAGGTGCAGCTCATTCAAACGGGGCTCGGCAACAACTGGTGGTCGGACGATTTCCGCATCCCCTCCGAAGACATTCAGGGCGAGCAATTGAACGCCGACCGGCGGCGCTACATCGTCCCCGTCCCCGCCGAGGGCGAGCGGGTGATCCGCGTGACCTACGAAACCCGTTACTGAGGGCGCGGGGCCATGCGCTCTGCCGCGATGATGCTTGCCGGGGTGGGCTGCGTGCTCTCAGCCCCGCTGTGGGCGCGCGAGGTGGTCGACGCCTCGGCGCCCGTCGACCTTGCCGTCACGATCTACCGCGATCCCGACCGCGATCAGGAGGAGGGGCTCGACCCGGATTACCCGGGCGGCCTCGCGATGATCTCCGAGACGCGCCGGGTGACGCTGCCCAAGGGCGAATCGACGATCCGTTTCGAAGGCGTGGCCGAGGGGATGATCGGCGTCTCGGCGATCGTCACCGGGCTTCCCGGCGGCACGATCGAGAAGAACCGCAACGCCCAGCTGCTCTCGCCCGCGGCGCTGGTTGACGGGACGCTGGGCAACCGGGTGACGATCACGCGAATGAACCCCGCGACCGGCCAGCAGGTCAGCGAGAGCGCCGTCGTGCGCACGCGGGCAGACGGGGGCCTCGTGCTCCAGACCGGGCAGGGTTTCGAGGCGGTGCAGTGCTCGGGGCTCCCCGAAACGCTGACCTTTGGCCGCGTCCCCGCCGGGCTCTCCGCACAGCCGGTGTTCTCGGTCGACACCCGCTCGGCAGAGGGGGGCACCTATGACGTGACCCTCACCTACCTTGCCTGGGGCTTCGACTGGCAGGCCGATTACGTCGGCCGGATGACCGAAAAGCAATCGGGCGAGGAGTTCGAGATGGGCCTGCTGAGCTGGCTCACCCTCGTCAACGACAACGGCCAGAGCTTCGACAACGCCAAGCTCCAGATCATCGCCGGCAAGCTCAACGTCGAAAGCGACTACGAAGACCTCGCCGATCCGCCGGAGGCCGAGGGGCTCTATCTCACGTGCTATCCTCTCGGCCGCACCGGCTTCGGCGCCCCGCCGC
>NZ_LSKQ01000004.1 GCF_001557115.1 Erythrobacter sp. CCH5-A1 | reverse complement strand
GCGCGCCGCCGCCGCCGTAGCCGCCCCCGCAGCAGCCGATGCCCCCGCGCCGCCTGCGTCTGGCACTCCTGCCCCCGAACCGATCCCCCTGCGCCCTGCCCCGGAGGCACTTCGCAAGGTTCCGGTGGCGCCCGCGCCTCCGGCAAACGACACGCCCGCGCCGGCGCCGACCCCCGCACCCG
Source organism: Erythrobacter sp. CCH5-A1 (assembly GCF_001557115.1). GTDB lineage: Bacteria > Pseudomonadota > Alphaproteobacteria > Sphingomonadales > Sphingomonadaceae > Erythrobacter. The sequence continues at coordinate 14,152 of NZ_LSKQ01000004.1, read as the reverse complement.
CACCCGCGCCCGCGCCCGCGCCTGCGGCCATCCCCGTCACCGCGCGTAGCCGCGACGACACCGGCCGCACCGAAATTTCCGCGCTGGTCGAACGCATCGCCCAGTTCCGCCGCACCCGTTCCGAGACCCAGGCCGAGCTCGAACGCTCGCCCCTGCTGCCCTTGGGCGAGCTGCCCGAGCGCTCCGAGCGTGTGCTTTCGGTGTTCGGCTTTGCCACCGACATCACCGGGCGCATCGCCTGGGCGGCCGCCGAGGCCGCGCCGATGGTGATCGGCATGCGCCTGTTCGGCGGCCCCATGGGCAGCGACGGCCCGGACAACGGGATCGCGCGCGCCTTCCAGCGCCGCCAGCCGATCACCCGCGCTCCGCTCGGCCTCGAAGGCGCGCCGGCGATCACCGGCGACTGGATCGTCGATGCCGAGCCGCGCTTTTCCGAGGAAGGCCACTTCACCGGCTATTTCGGGCGCTTGCGCCGCGTTCAGGACGCAGCCGCTCCGGCAAGCGACAGCCCCGCTGCGCGCGAGGCCGACCGCATCCGCCAGCTGCTCCACGAATTGCGCACGCCCGTCACTGCGGTGCAGGGCTATGCCGAGGTGATCCAGCAGCAGCTGTTCGGGCCCGCGCCGCACGAATACCGCGCCCTCGCCGCCGCGATCGCTGCCGATGCGGCACGGATACTCGCCGGCTTCGAGGAGCTCGACCGGCTGGCGCGGCTCGAGACCGGGGCGATCCGCATCGAGCCGGGCGAGGTTGACCTCGCTGCGCTGGTGCGCCGCACCGCCGGACAGCTCGCCGCGGTGCTTGCGCCGCAGGGCGGCGGGTTCGAGCCGGCCTTTGCCGAGGGCGCGTGCGTCATGGCGGCAATCGACCCGGAGGATGCCGAGGCGCTGCTGTGGCGGCTGCTGGCGAGCCTCGCCTCGGCCGCTGCCCCGGGCGAGCGGATCGCGCTGCGGCTCGATCCCGTCATCGGCGCCGGGCGCGGCGAGGTGCGGCTGCGCTGCACCATCCCGGCGCGGCTTGCCGCAGCGGGCGAGGCGAGCCTGTTTGCCGCCACCACCCGCAGCGGCGAGAGCGCGATCAGCCCCGGCCTGTTCGGCACCGGCTTCGCGCTGCGGCTCGCCCGCGCCGAAGCCCGCGCGGCCGGTGGGTCCTTGCGGCACGATGGGGACGCGCTGCTCTTGACGCTGCCACTGCTTGGCGGGAATAGGGAGCTGCGGGACGCAGCCCATGCCTGACCGGCCTGCGGCGGGGAGACGCAGACAGGGGATGAGTTCAGGTTCGATGCTCGCAGTGCCGCCCGCCGGGCGCAGCGCCGTCTTTGCGCCAGGCTTCGGCCAGCGGGTGCTGCTGACGGTCGACACCGAGGAGGAGTTCGACTGGCGCGCGCCCTTCCGGCGCGAGGGCTATGGCACGAGCCACGTCGCCGCAATCCCGCGCTTTCAGGCCTTCTGCGAAAGGCTCGGCGCGCACCCGGTCTATCTCGTCGACTGGCCGATCGTGCAGGATCGCCGCGCCGTCGAGGTGATCGGCGATGCGGTGCGGCGCGGCACGGCCGATGTCGGCGTGCAGCTCCACCCCTGGGTCAACCCGCCCTTCGAGGAAGAGGTGAGCACCGCCAATTCCTTTGCCGGGAACCTGCCGCAAAGCCTGGAGGCGGCGAAGTTCACCTTGCTGCACGACGCGATTGAGACCGCCTTCGGGGCCGCGCCGCAGATCTACCGCGCCGGGCGATACGGGCTCGGCCCCAACACCGCCGCGCTGCTCAAGCAAGCCGGGATCCGGATCGACACATCGGTGCGCCCGCTGTTCGATTACAGCGATCAGGGCGGGCCCGATTACAGCAACCACCCGCTCGCTCCCTATTGGGTCGACCCCGAAAGTCGCTTGCTCGAACTGCCCGTGACCAGCGCCTATCGGGGCCCTCTGCGCGCGCTCGGCCCGCTGATCCACCGGGTCCAGCGCCATGTGCCGACGTTCTTTTCGGGCTTCTCCCGGCTGGGCCTGCTTGAACGCATCGCGCTGACGCCCGAGGGGGTCTCGGCGCGGGAGGCGCTGCGCGGCGTCGATCTTTCGGTCGATGCCGGCCTTCCGGTGCTGGTGCTTTCGTTCCACAGCCCGACGCTCGCCCCCGGCCACACGCCCTATGCCACGAACGAGGCGCAGGTCGAGGCGCTCTATGCCTGGTTCGAGGCCGTCTACGCCCGCCTTGCCGAGCGCGGCGTCACCAGCTGCACCGTCGCCGAGGTCATCGCCGCGACAGACGCATAGGCCGCTTGTCTCGGCCGCTCCTCCGGAGTAGGGCGGGCCTATCGCCCTGCCTTGCCCCCGGCGCCATGCGCGCACAGGGCCTGTAGCTCAGCGGTTAGAGCTGGCCGCTCATAACGGCTAGGTCGCGGGTTCGAATCCTGCCGGGCCCACCGGGGGCGGGGGCGAGCGCAAAGTGTCGGGGAGTGGCGCAGTCCGGTAGCGCGCTTGCTTTGGGAGCAAGATGTCGCAGGTTCGAATCCTGTCTCCCCGACCACTTTTCCTTTATTCAATTTTTTCAGTTATTTACATACGGAATGGCAGAGTTTCTGGGGCACCTTACTGGGTCACCTCAAGGAGGCACCGCCAGCGACATAGGCGACATGGGATCGCCTTATCGCTCAAGCTAGCTAACGCGGCCCCTTCTTCGCCCCGCGCCGAGCTTTCGCACGCGCGGCCAGCCGCTCTTTCCGATTGCCAGAATAGAATCGATCAATGTCCCGTTCGGCTAGACTGCGCTGACGAAGCAACGACGGCTGAAGTCGATCTCGAAGCAGGATTTCCGCTTCGTCCTGCCACTTGCGGGTTTCCTCTTCGAGTTCGGGAGTCCACTCGTCGATCTGGACCATCATCAGGTCTTCAGACCCGCCCACCCGACCAGTAAGGCTCGGAGCAGCATCAACTGCTATGCCAACAATCCGCTTCAGACTTCGGTTCTGAAATAGTGCAACCTGGCAGTACGCCTTGAGGAACCCACCCCGTCCTTCGCGATAATAATCATAACCTTTGGCGGTCAACCAATCGCCTCGATAAGCGAGGACCAGGAAGAGGTAGGCACTTTCGGGATCAGCGCAGCCCTCGAAGGGAAGAATGAGCCTCGCGAACCGATCCTGCTTGGCCTCCTCCGCTTTGCGATAGGCGCTCATGAAGGCATGCCCGAGGGCTCTCCGGTTCACCCGACACTCAAGCGCCATTTGCCTCAGTGCCACCTCGGCTGATCTGATCTCAGGCTGCATGCCCGCCACAGCAACGCTAGTCCCGCCAAGAAGATTTCGGGCGAAGAGCTCGATAAGGCGGTCCCAGTGGTAAGAACCAGCGTTCGCAGCCACCCTAGCGCGATACTCGGGTGACGCCCTCAGCGCCCTATAGTTACCTGGGGCGACAGCCAGCATGTCGTTGTTGTACGCTGGACCAACGGGCAACTGATTGCGCCCATCAGGGCCTGCGTTTGACAGGTAAAGGGCCAGCAAATCAGCTTCGGCGGCGGCTATCCCCAGCGTGCCTGAACGGATCGCGTTGCTGCGCTCGATCAGATACGCGACGAAGTCGGAAATCGTGTCCAACTCGCTCATAACGAGCTTGAGCGAAGGCGCGTCGAAAACATGGACGAACGAACCTTGGGGATCAGGATCGCCAACCATGAAGGGCGGGAAATCAATCGATGCGCTCGAGCCGCTCTGAGGAGACGGCGGCTGACCTATCACCATCAGCGTGCCGTCTTTGTCCCCCACATGTTGCCGCACGGCTGGCTCTGAGCCGCTAGTAACCACGATCCCATGGATCCGAAGTCGGGCAGGAGGCGGGAGGTTTACGGGTAGCTGAGTCTTGCACTCAGCGTCGATGAACACACGGTCTGGGTGGGTGCGAATCCAGCGCTCCGCGCCTCTAATCTGCTTCACCGAAGACGTGACTGCACGCCGATACCACCGACGCCAAGCGGTCTCGAGATCTCCGTTCGGCCAAGTTATCTCTTTGTCGGAGAAGACGAGAACATCGTCTCCGCAGACCGCAAGCAGGTCGCAAAGCTCCTTCCCTTGGCCCTTCCGCATATCTCGATCATTGTACGAGTTGGGGTATGCCCACAGGCTCAAAAAGGTCTTGTCAGCAAGCTTTGCGAGCTTGCGCTCGCTTCGGGTAATTCCCTGACCTCTCTCGATTTTCTGCATCATTCGTGAAGTTGGGTTCTCCGGTGGATTAGATCAAGAAAAAAGCAGGTCAGGCTGGACGCGGGCCAGATCCAACGGCTCAACGTCCCAAGGCTCGGTATACGCTCGCACGTCCGATCCCGAGCCTCGTTGCAATCTCGGTGGCTCCAACACCGGACTCATGTAGGCGACGGACTTCGCCTGGATCGATCGACTTGGGGCGGCCCTTATAGACGCCCTTGGCCTTCGCCTTCTCAATCCCATCACGCTGGCGCTCGCTCCTGATGTCGGCTTCGAACTCGGCGAAGGAGGCGAGGATGTTAAGAAGGAGCTTGCCGTCCGACCGCGACGTGTCGATGGCTCCCTGCTGGAGACACCGAAAGGTGACGCCCTTGTCAGCTAGCCGGTCGACGATCTGACGCAGATCCATAATTGAGCGGGCAAGACGGTCGAGCCTGGTGACGACCAGCGTGTCGCCCTCGCGGACATAGTCGACAGCCTCCTGCAGCGCCGTTCGCTCAGCTGCGGTCCTGCCGCTCTTCTTCTCTGCGAAGACCTTTTCACATCCTGCTTGGCGCAGAAGATCCTCCTGCACCTCGAGGCTCTGCCCGACCGAGCTCACCCGTGCATAACCAACCAACATCGATCCAACCTCCGTCTCATTTGGGTCTAGACCACGACACATAGCTGTCTCAGAATCTTCAGGTCAACCCAAAAGAGACGCTGAGGGGTCGATGCCGAGACGTCTCGCCAGGGTATACCCTTGTGAGGCAAGAACGAACGAAGCATATGCACCTCGTTCGTCATCTATCTGAAAGGAGGAAATAACCTGTGGGTCCGCTTAAACTGACGTTGGCGACGCTCGGTGTGGCAGCAGGGTGGATTGTCGGCCCTCTGGAAGCGAAGGAAATCGTGGGCGTATCGATTGGGATGGATCTCACGACTGCTGAGGGGAAGCTGAAACGGATTGGCATCCCGACCAAGCAAGAAGGGCCGGGCCCCGACACCTTCAGCTTGCACATCAACGAGGTCGAAGTGTTAGTCTGTGCAGGGCGAGTTGTAGGAGTGTCTCGCAAGTTCAGGGGCGACTTCCACACCTTTGGCAGGCTAGTCGAAGACGAGCGTGAACGAGAAGGAGAGCCGAGGCAGAGCTTCTACAGTGAAGACGGCGATGCAGGCAAAGCAACGTCGGTTGGCTACATCTGGCAGAGGCCTCGTCGCCCTGTTTATGGCGTTCACTTCTCCCAGTTCGGCGATGACTACGAGATTGCTGAGATCTTAGATTCGCCCGCCGAGGAGCTTAACCAAGTAGTTGAAAGCTGCGGTCTATCAGACCCTTGATAGCTGTATCGAGAGCGCGGGGAACGAGTGTTTGCGATGTCGACGGGGGGGTATGGGGGGTACCAGCCCTTCCCGCCGCTCATTCTCGCGCTCCGGATTTTTGCAGCAAAACCAACGGACCTTGGAGGCCGCGTCGGGCACTCGAGGGTCGCCTCCTCGAAGGTAGCGACACGATGCACCAAGGCGATGACCGGGATCGGGGATGGTGGGCGTGGTCGGTGACGGTCGCAACGCCGCGCGCCCAGTCCGAACCCGCCATCGTACCTCTTTAAGGCAGGGGTAATTCAATCGGTCATCACGCGAACATGTACCCGGCAGCCCTGATCGCGGTGAGGTCGAGGTGACCTTGGCATGGCAGTGGCGGCAGCTTTTCTGCCAGCTTGGGGTCACGCTGCAGCTGATCCAGGACTTCTTCACGGAAGGCCGCGAGCGGGTCGCTCTGGTAAAGCTCGATGAACGTCTCCCGCAGGATCACCGCAAGCTCATCCGTCCGCGCCGCGTGGGTCCCGAAGCTGTCGTGGATCACCGCCATGCTGTCGATCCCCCGATCTGCACAGGCATTGGCCACCAGCATCAGATGAGCAGCATCGAGGGAGTGAATGAAGGCGGGCGCGATTGCCGACGACGCCTGCCGCGCATCGTTCCAGGCACCCTTATTGTCCTCGAGGAACTCGAGAAGGCTCGGCGCACCTCCCTCGCCCGCGACAAGCAGTTGCATCCGCTTGCCACGAAACGTCACTTCCACCGACCGAGCCTTCACCTTCGGGTACCGCTGGAGCACCGGTAGGCCAACCGGCGTCGTCCACCAGATCGGCAGATCTGCCTTGTTCAACAGTGCCATCGCCTTCCGAAGCCAATCCATTGCGCGCCGTGCGGCTGGGACTTCAGTCCCGATCAGCTTGTACAGGACGCCGGAGAGCCAGAAAGCCGCCGCCTCATTATCCGCACCTCGCAAGTGTGGAAGCTCACCTGGGCCAGAGCTTTCTTCATCAAGATCCTCGAGCGTCTCTCGGATCTGGTCCACCATGCTCAGGCGCGTCGCCGAATAGACGTACGTCATGCAGGGACGCTTCACGATCTTCCGGGTGACGCGGTCGCCTTTCCACGGTTCGGCACCTGGATCGCTTGACAGGTTTACCAGCTGTTGAGCTCGGGCCGCGACGGTGGCGTACAGATCGCCGGGGCGATCCTGATCGACGAGGTTTACCTCTTGAGCCGCTTTGGCATCCCGAAGGAGCGCCGTGAGGTGCTGAAGGCCCGAGTTGGAGCCATCCAGGGCGACCGGTAGATGGGACCGGTAGGACTCGCCCTCGGCTCGATACCCTGCCCATTCCAGGCATGCGGCAAGAGCCTGCCAAGGTTTATCCGCCGTCGTCCAGAAGCGCTGGCCATCGAGAGGGTCGGCAGCGCTATCGAGGATCGCAGCTTCGTTTTTCTCCACCCATCGGATCCGATCCTCGAAGCTGACTTTGTCTTCGCCGAACAGGTTTGCGATGTGGATCGCCAGCCAACGAGCCCCAGTCGTTCCCAAGGGCATACCGCTCGCGAAAGTCAGCAATGCCTTGCCGGTATCGTCGCCCTGTGGCGATGGCCCTCCGGCGGGGATCGGATACACACGCCCACGCCAATCCATGCTGTGCGGAAAATAGATCTCGGGGAAGTCGACAAGTTTCTCAGCCACCCAAAGCTTCTGCATCAGCGCCAGCCGCTTGCCCTTGCGGCGCGCATTGAGGGCGTGGATCTTGGCCGCCTCGCGCTTCCATTCTTTGCGGGCAAGCTCGTCGGTCTCGAAAGCCGGGGGCTTTGCCCGGTAGCGGCTCATCATCGCGAGACGGCAGATTGCCAAGCGTGCCGCCGCTCTCCCACAGCGTCCGCATAGTTTCGAGGACCGGGCGATTGATCTTCCAGGCGGTCGACTGGATCTGGTTGATGGCGCGATAAACGCGCGGCATCTCGGCGTTCTCGAGTTCGTCGAGGTATGGCCGCGTGTTGTGGCGTACGATGCTGGTACCGGGGGGCGGATCGAGATAACCGCCATCGAACGGCGTCGTCCATGGGCGCGGCGGGACCACCATCGGCATCGGAATGGGATCCAAAAGCTCACAGCGCGCATGCTGGCGCTCGAGCCATTCGTCGGCCTGTTCAGTTAGTTCGAGACATTGATAGGTTCGACGCCGCTTTCCGGAGCCTTCCGGGACCAACACTTCACGAAACAGCCCGCAGGCGTCAGCGGCCAACTCGATCAGTTTGGTGCCAACCAAGATCCGCTCCTTGGGCGACCAGTCCAGCGCGACCCCCTCGCGGCGGTAGATCTCCCGCGCCAGCGCCAGTTTCCGTCCGCTAGGTGCTGGGCCATCGTTCAGGGACCGCTCTAGGCCAAGCGCGCCCGGTTTGTTCATGCTGCGAAGCGCTTCCGCTTCGAGGTGCCCAATGACCGCGCTCGCTACAGAGTTTGCAGCCTTCTGGATGCGGTCACGCTGGACACCCGATTGGATCGAGCAGCGCAAAGTCAGGTAGGCCAGCGCCTCGGGTTCAGCTCCCTCGAGCAGCTTGTGCGCGCTGTGCTTGCGCCCAGCTCGTCCCTGCTGAGCCGCCTTTAGAAACTCCGCGATGGCGTCGATGGTGGGCCTCAGAGCCAGCCGCAATAGTCGCCGTCCAGGAGGTAGCGCCGCTTCATCTACGCCTTCGCCGAGGATTGCGGTCCATTTGCTGCGCTGCTGACGGTAGCGAGCGATGCCTAGGGCGCGAGATTCATCTTCGAGGGCGCGCTGTGCCTCGAGCAAGCCAGATGCTTCCATCGTTATCGCGGGTCGAACCCATACCTCGAAAGCAGTTCCTCAGCCCGGAACACCTTCACCGTCACACCACTATATTCACTCGTAAGTCGCTGTAGCTCCCTCGCTCGTCTCGATTCAACGCCTGACCCGATGACGACTGCGACAATTGCACGACCACGGCTGTAGCCCAGCAGCTTCAAGCGCGGGAGGAAGGCAGCTGCTTGTTCGACAGCTTGAATGATGAGGCTCCGTTGCGGCGGACGGTTGATAAATAGCTTGACCTCCACAAGGACCGCCTCATCGTTTCGAACAAGTAATCCGTCTACTGGCGCTGCTATCCCCTTTTCAGTTGGGAGACGAACATCTCGCTGCAATAGCCCACCAAGATCTGCTTGAAGGTCTTGCAGAACTAGTCCCTCCAACAGATAGGCCAACGCAAGATTCTGGTCGGGAGCAAAAATCATGCCGCCAGATCCAGGCAGAGGTTGAGCCGTTCTGATGGTTGAGGGGACAGGGACCGGTTCGACAGGTTGCTCCTGAGCAACTTCGGCAACCTCGGCAGTAGCACTGCCAGTTAGCTCTAGCTGACCGTTGGCCTCGGCAGTGAGTTCTGTAGCCAGCCTTTCTGCCGTCTCCTGAGGCGGTGCGCTATCGGCCAGCTCAAACTCAACCCCGGCGACCTTCGCACTCTTGACGAGCTTAGTAAGCCAGGGAGCACAAGCTAACGCCAGCAAGATAAGGCCTGCGTTGGAAATCGGACGGTAAAACATGTCTATTCCGAAGCCGGACAGCCCGACAGCGGCAAGGACATGCGTGGGGTTCTTGAGCCAGCCCTTGATCCTACTCATGAGGCAACTCCTTAGGAACGCATCGCACTCGTGGACATCCTTGATTTAGAGTTGCTCATGCTGGCTGAGCCCCCAGCTTCGCCGCCACACTCCGGAACTTCTCCAGGGCCTCCTCGAGGCTCACCACGATCTCGGCGGCGATCTCGTCGGGGGGCGGTAGGCTGTCAGGGTCGGTGGCGCTGTCGTCCTTCAGCCAGAAGATGTCGAGGTTGACCTTGTCGCGGGCGATCAGTTCTTCGTAGGTGAACCGGCGGAAGCGTTCAGTTTCCTCGCGGGTGTGGCGGGCGTGCTTGCCACGGTAGCACTCGACGAAATCATCGAGGTCGGCCCGCTTGATCGGGCGGTCCTTCAGGGTGAACTTCTGGTTCGTCCGCAAGTCGTAGACCCAGAGCCCCTCGGTCGCCACGCGCTCGCCAGCCGTCGCCTTGTCGAAGAACAACACGTTGGCCTTCACGCCCTGGCTGTAGAAGATCCCGGTAGGGAGCCGCAGGAGCGTGTGGAAGTCGTAGTCCTTAAGCAGCTTGCGCCGCAGGGTCTCGCCCGCGCCGCCTTCGAATAGCACGTTGTCGGGCATGACGATGGCCGCCGTGCCGCCCACCTTCAGGATCGTCATGATGTGCTGCAGAAAGTTCAGCTGCTTGTTGCCGGTGGTGACGACGAAGTCGTCGCGGACGTATTCCTGCCGCTCGCTCTCGATCTGACCCTCGGCGTTGACGATGCGGAAGGACTGGCGCTTGCCGAAGGGCGGGTTGGCGAGCACCAGATCGAAGCGCTGGCCATCGTCGCTGAGAAGCGCGTCGGCCTGCTTCACCGGAGACTGCGCGCCGCCGATGCCGTGAAGGTAGAGGTTCATGGCGCACAGGCGCACCACCTCGGCGACGATGTCGGTGCCGAAGAAGCTCTCTTCCCGCATCCGGCGGGCCATGGCGCGGTCGTTCGCGCCGGGTTTTGTCCGGACATGCTCGTAGGCGGCGAGCAGGAAGCCGCCGGTGCCGACGGCTGGGTCGCAGACGGTCTCGCCAGGATCGGGGTCGACCACCTCAACCATCGCCTGGATCACCGGACGCGGCGTGAAGTATTGGCCTGCGCCGGACTTCACCTCGCCCGCGTTACGCTCGAGCAGGCCTTCGTAGATCGTCCCCTTTACATCGACGTTGAGGCCCATCCAGGTCTCGCCGTCGATTAGGCTCACCAGCCGCTGCAGCTTGGCTGGATCGCCGATCTTGTTTTCGGCCTTGAGGAACAGGGTGCCGACGATGTCGTCGCGCTTGGACAGCTTCTCGAGCACCTCGCGGTAATGGGTTTCGAGCGCAACGCCAGACTTGCCCCGCAGCGTATCCCACTGGCAGTCCTTGGGCAGCGCAGAAGGTTCGCCGAGATACTGGGTGCGCTCCTCGTCCATCTTGAGGAACAGCAGGAAGCTGATCTGGCCCAGATAGTCGCCATAGGAGACACCATCATCCCGCAGGACGTGGGCGTAGTTCCAGACTTTCGAGACGAGCGTCTGTTCGTTCACTGGACAAGTTCTCCACGGAAGGCAGCAGCGAGGATGGATTGGCGGAGGTTTGCGAGCAGTTGTTCGGCGTTTATGATTGCCTGGCGCTTTTCCATGATCGCCTCAGACAATTCGGCCCACACTGCAGCAATGTGCTGCTGCTCATCTAGCGGGGGCAACGCGATCTCGAACGCTTCGATTCCCTTTGAGCTGATGTTGGGCTGCGCCCCACCATAAGCGGCTGCGAGGATCCAAGGCTGCAAGTGCGAAATGATCGTGAGCAGAAAACCAACCGCGAGCTTGGTGGATTCGACGATCTGAAACCTTCCCACGCGCTGGTTCAAAAGCGAGGGCAGATCAGATCTGTATACCCCAAACTTACCGGTCGTTGCGCCCGACATTGCGATGAGAATGTCGCCCTCTTGAATGACGAAGCGTGGGTATTCAGCCGCATAGGCAGATGGCAGCCGGACAGTCGAAGGGCCTGGTGCGACTATACCATCGGTGATGTCGCCGATCCGCATCAGTGGAACGCCCTGGTCGGTGTAATCGTCGCTCTTGAAAGCGAATCCACCTTGTAGCTTGCACAGGTCGCCAAGGTTGACTTGCAGCCAGCTTGCGTCCTGCCCTTCGCCTGCCTCCCTCTTTGCGGAGCGCCAATCGGCGGTGAGTTCGCCGGTGACGGCGGCCTTGAGCAGGGACTTGCGGTAGGTCTCCAGATCTGCGCGGGCGCGGGCTAGCGCGGCCTCCCCGTCTTCCAGTTCGGAGAACAGTTCATCGATCCGAGCCACGATGCGCCGCTGGGTGTCCAACGGGGGGATTGGGAAGAGGAGATCTCCTAGCACCTTGCCGGGCAGTTCCTTGAACGTTGTGCCGCTGGCATTGTCTTCAAGGTAGGTCTTCGAAGCGAGGACGTAATACCTGATGAAGAACGGGTCGACTTCATCATTGAGAACAAGGCTCCTGAAGCCCTGGTTCGTTGTGACCTCCCCATCCGCTACGACACAGTACCCGACCGGCGCACGGCTAGAGATCAGCACGGTGCCCGCTGGCAATCGACGCGCGGATGATTTCCGAAGACCTTCAGTCGAAAGGCTTCGCGCTCCGTTTCTGATGGTCGCACCAGAGTAGCCTGAAAGATCCGCAGGTGTAATCCAAGGTGTTCCATGAGGATCATAGTTGGAGGGGTCTTTCGCGTCCTTCGGTGTTCCTCCGCCAACCACACTGGCGAAGTCTTTGGCGCGCAGCCAACGCCATTCTGATGGCACCGACCATCGCCCAAGCTGCTCTAACCCGGCCAAAACTATGCTCGCCCCTTACGCCACCAGTGCTTCGGTCACGTCGCCGATAACGGCCTCAAGCTGCGGACCAAAGGCCTTGCGGGCGGCAATCACGCCGCCCCGCGCGGTGAACTGTGGAAAGTCCTGCAGATCTCTGAGGGAGACCTCGATGTTCGCCGCGAGGTGGTCGCGGATTGCCTCGAGCCAGCCGAGCTGCTCCTGCGTGTAGGACCGCCCCTGGCGCTCCTCACGATGCAGCCAAAGGTTGAACTTGCCTGCGACAGACGATGACATCGGAGCCAAGCTCTCGTTTGCACCGATGGCGAAGCGCACCAGCGACACGATATCGGTAAGCACCTTGGCCGGATTGCCGCGCACTTTATCACCTTGGAGCCGTCGATAGGCGCTCCAAAGGGAGAGCGGCTGGAGGAGCCAGGGCGGGCGCAGCATCGCATCACGCAGCTCCTCGAGGCTCTGGTAGGTCAGCCGCTGTTGCGCCTGGGGCTTGCCGTAAAGGATCGAGAGGGCGGCGATCTGGTCCTTCTCCTCCTCGAGGAAACGCTGGAAGGTCGAGACCATCTCCTGCGCGGCCTTCTCGTCGAAGCCGGTGGAGATGACAATGTCGGGCGAGTGATGGTCGATCACCACCTCGCTCATCTTCTTGAGATCGATAAGCAGGGTGCGAAGTTCGGGCGCGTCGAAGGGCTCGAGCGCCTCCTCACGCAGCCGTGCGGCGACTTCCTCCTCAAGCTCGGGCGTTTTGCTAAGGGCGACGATCCGGTCGGCATCGATGGCATCGACCAGCCGCCCCGCGAGATCCGCAGGGGAGAGCCCGCCGGTGATCTTGCGGACCTCCTCACGCTGCTCGTCGGTCAGGCGGCGGTCGAGGCTGGCAAGGCGTCCTGCCAGCGTGGAGACGGCATCCTCGTCGCTGCGTCCGCTGGCGATCTGCTCGAGCAGCTTGTCGAAGGAGGTCGTGCGCTCGCGCTCGAGCGGGCGGGCGATGGACTTCTCGCTTTCGGTGACGCCTACGGCATCGATCAGGACGAAGCGGTCCTTCACAGTCGCATCGGGGGTGACCTTGGTGAGGTCGCTGGGATTGACGGTGCGCACCCCGCGCCCGCGCATCTGTTCGAAGTAGAGCGCGGAGTGAACGTCACGCATGAAGATCACCACCTCGATGGGCTTCACGTCGGTGCCGGTGGCGATCATGTCGACCGTGACGGCGATGCGCGGATTGTAGTCGTTGCGGAAGGCGTTGATCAGCTGCTCGGGGTCGACGCCGGTAACGCGGTAGGTGATCTTCTTGGCGAAGTCGTTGCCCTTGCCGAATACCTCGCGGGCGATGTTGACGATCTCCTCGGCGTGGTGATCGTCCTTGGCGAAGATCAGCGTCTTCGGGACTTCGGCGCGCCCTGGAAACAGCTCGGTCGAGATAGTGTCGCGGTAGGTCTCGAGCACGGTGCGGATCTGGTTGGGGGCGATGACCGAACGGTCGAGGTCGGAGCCCGAGTAGACCAGGTCATCGTCGAGCTGCTCATAGCGCTGGCGGCGCGTGTGGCGGTCCCTACGGGGCACGGTGAAGCCCGCCGGGATGCGGCTGCCGTGCTCGCCGATCTGGGTGCGGATGCGAAAGACCTCGAAGGGGACATTGACCCCGTCCGCGACCGAACGCTCGTAGGGATACTCGGCGACCAGGTTGCTGTTGAAGAAGCCAAGCGTATGCACCGAAGGGGTTGCCGTGAGGCCAATGATGTGCGCGTCAAAGTAGTCGAGCACCTGCCGCCAAGTGCCGTAAATCGAGCGATGGCACTCGTCGACGATGACGATGTCGAAGGTCTCGGGCGGGAAGTCGGGGTTGTAGGTGACTTCCTTGGCCGGACCGGAGCCGCCCTCGAAGCCACTGGCCTCTTCCTCCTCGTCGGACAGCGCCGCACCGGAAAGCTGCGAGAAGACCCGCTGAATCGTCGAGATGACGACCTTGGCATCCTTGTCGATGCCCGCCGGACCCAGCCGCTGGACGTTGTAGAGCTCGGTGAAGAGGCGGCCTGTGCCGTGCGGGCGGAAGGCCTGGAACTCCTTGAGCGTCTGCCGCCCGAGGTTGTTGCGGTCCACCAGGAACAGGATCCGCCGCGCCTCGCCATGGGCCAGCAGCCGGTAGCCGAGGTTGGCAGCGGTGAACGTCTTGTGTAGCGCGACATTCAAGGTGAGAGTTGCGCGACGATCAGGATGAGAAGTTGAT
>NZ_LSKQ01000039.1 GCF_001557115.1 Erythrobacter sp. CCH5-A1 | reverse complement strand
CGATAGCCCCGACCCGCCCCCCTCGCCAAGCCCTGCCGATTAACCCGATGTTTAGTGCAATCTGCGATGAACCACGACGAGAGACGGGGGCAGAGCAGGGTATCGCGCAAGCCGCCGCACAGGCAAGGCAACGGTTTTGACGGAGAACGATCCAGACAACCCGCTCGGAGCGGCCGAACGCGACATCATCGCGCTCGGTATTGCCACGGCCTCGATCATCCTTCTGGTCGGCACCGGCGGCTCGGTGATGCCGCAGGTCATGAATGTGCTGACCGGCACCGGGGGCGCGCCCAACGTGATCCTCGTCAACGCGCTGCTCCTCAACATTGCGCTGATCATCTTCGGCTGGCGCCGGTACCGCGAACTGACCCACGAGATCGCTGAACGCCGCCGCGCCGAGGCCCGCGCCCGAGAGCTCGCGGCCACCGATCCGCTCACCGGATGCCTGAACCGGCGGTCGATGTTCGAGGCGACCGAAGACCTCCGCGCGCGCGCCGCAATGCGCGGCGAAGCGGTGGCCTATTGCATGATCGATCTCGACAACTTCAAGCAGATCAACGACATGCACGGCCACTCCGCCGGCGATGCGGTGCTGGTGATGCTGTGCGAGCGGATCCGCGCCCTGCTCCCGCGCGAGGCGCGCCTGGCGCGGCTGGGGGGTGACGAATTCGCCTTCGTCATTTCCTTTCCCGCTGGCCATGCCGACCGGGTCGACGATCTTGTCATCCGCCTGTTCGAAAGCCTGGCCCAGCCCTTCCGCTTGCCGGAACTGACCGTCGACCTCACGCTGTCGATCGGCCTTGCCGCCGATCATGAAGCGGACGGCACCATCGGCCTCGTGGTCGATGCCGCCACGCTGATGCACCGCGCGGACATGGCGCTGTACCACGCCAAGAAGCAGGGCCGCGACCGCTACTTCTGGTTCGAGCCGAGCATGGAAAGCGAACTCAGGTTCCGCAACCAGCTCGAAACCGGCATTCGCCGCGGCCTTGCGCGCGGGGAATTCCTGCCCTTCTACGAGCAGCAGATCGACCTTCACTCCGGCGCGCTGGTCGGCTTCGAGATGCTCGCCCGCTGGCGCTCGCCGCAGCTGGGCCTCATCAGCCCCGACATCTTCGTGCCGATCGCCGAGGAGATCGGCCTCATCAACGAGCTGTCCGAACGCCTGATGGAACAGGCCTTCGCCGATGCGCGCGAATGGGACGACACGCTCACCCTTTCGGTCAACATCTCGCCGGTGCAGCTGCGCGACCCGTGGTTCGCCCAGCGCATCCTCAAGAAGCTGGTCGCCGCCGGTTTCCCGCCGCAGCGGCTCGAGATCGAGATCACCGAAAGCTGCCTGCACGAGAATATCGGCCTCGTGCGCTCGATGATCATGAGCTTGCGCAACCAGGGCGTGCAGATTGCCCTCGACGATTTCGGCACGGGCTATTCGAGCTTCGAACAGCTGCGCAACCTGCCCTTCGACCGCATCAAGATCGACCGCAGCTTCGTGTCCGAGCTGAAGGAGCCGGGCAACCGTTCGCGGCTGGTCGAGGCGATCGTTTCGCTGGGCCGGGGCCTCGATCTGCCGCTCACGGCGGAAGGCGTGGAAGACGAGGAAATCCTCAACGCGCTGAAATCGATGGGGCGTCTGAAGGCGCAGGGCTATTTCTACGGCCAGCCCGAGGACGCCGAGGGCGTGCGCACCAGGCTGCGCGCGGCGGGCCTCCTCACCGGCGCGGGCAGCGAGAGCGCCCCTGCAAGCCGCGCGGCGGGCGAGAACGCGCAGGCCCTCTACCGCATCGCGCGTCCCTGACACTGGCCTAAGACTGGACGCAGGCCCCTTGCGTGCATAGATGCACGCCCAGTGAGCAAGACCATCCCCTTCATCAAGATGCACGGGCTCGGCAACGACTTCGTGGTGATCGACGCGCGCGCGGCGGCCATCCCGGCGATGACGCCCGCAGTGGCGCGCGCCCTGGGGGACCGGCGCACCGGGGTCGGGTTCGACCAGCTGATCCTGCTCGAGGCCAGCGGGACCCACGATTTCCGCGTGCGGTTCTTCAACGCCGACGGCAGCGAGGCCGGCGCCTGCGGCAATGGCAGCCGCGCGGTCGCCCTGCTCCACGGCGTGCCGGCGGTGGTCGAGACCCAAGGCGGGACGCTCCGCCTCGAGCCCTTCGACGGCGGAGCGCGGGTCGACATGGGGGCGCCGCGCTTCGATTGGAACGCGATCCCCCTCGCCTACCCGATGGACACGCACGCGATGCCGGTGGGCTGGGAGAGCCTCGAAGCCCCGATGGCGGTCAATGTCGGCAACCCGCACGTGATCTTCTTCGTCGATGATGCCGAAGCGGTGGAGCTGGAAAGGCTCGGCCCGCTGATCGAGCACGATCCGCTGTTCCCCGAGCGGGTCAACGTCAATGTCGCGAGCCTTGCTGGGCCCGACCACTTGCGGCTGCGCGTCTGGGAACGCGGTGCCGGCCTCACCCGCGCCTGCGGCACTGGCGCTTGCGCCACGGCAGTCGCCGCGATCCGGCGGGGACTCGTGCAAAGCCCGGTGCGCGTCAGCCTGCCCGGAGGCGACCTCGTGATCGCATGGGAGCCCGGCGGCACGATCCTGATGAGCGGCCCGGCCACCGAGAGCTTCCGCGGCACCTTCGACTGGGACGCCTACGCCGCAGGGGCGGCAGGTTGAACGCCCCTCACATCATCAGTCTGGGCTGCCGCATGAACATCGCCGAGAGCGAGCGGATGCGCGCGATGCTGGCGGGCGAGACGGACCTTGTCGTGGTCAATTCCTGCGCCGTCACCGCCGAAGCGCTGCGCCAGACCCGGCAGGCAATCCGCCGCGCGCGCCGCGATCATCCAGCCGCGCGGCTGGTGGTGACGGGCTGCGCGGCGGAGATCGACCGCGCTGCCATCGGCGCGATGGATGAGGTCGACGCGCTGGTCGCCAACGTGGCCAAGCTCGATCCGAGGGCATGGAACGTGCCCGGCGATGCACCCCCGCTCGCCCCCGCTCGGACCCGTGCCTTCGTCGCGGTGCAGAACGGCTGCGACCATGCCTGCACCTTCTGCGTCATCCCGCAAGGGCGGGGGCCAAGCCGCTCGTTGACGGTGCCGCAGGTTCTCGCCGAAGTCGAAGCGCATCTGACGGCGGGCGCGCAGGAGGTGGTGCTGACCGGCGTCGACCTCACCTCGTGGGGCCATGATCTGCCCGATGCCCCGCGGCTCGGCGCGCTGGTCGAGGCGATCCTCGCGGCCTTCCCCGCCCTCCCTCGCCTGCGCCTGTCGTCAGTGGACGGGATCGAGATCGACGAGGCCCTGTTCGACCTCCTCGCTGGCGAGAAGCGGGTGATGCCGCATCTCCACCTCTCGCTCCAGCACGGCGCCGACCTGATCCTCAAGCGCATGAAGCGGCGGCACCTGAGGGCGGATGCCGTGGAACTGGTTGCGCGCCTCAAGGCGCAGCGCCCCGACATCGCGATTGGTGCGGACATCATCGCGGGCTTCCCGACCGAGGACGCAGGCCACCATCAGGCGAACCTTGCGATCATCGACGAGCTGGACATCGTCCACGCCCATGTCTTCCCCTACTCGCCC
>NZ_LSKQ01000038.1 GCF_001557115.1 Erythrobacter sp. CCH5-A1 | reverse complement strand
CGATCGAGGCCTTCACCTCCGGCGGCCAGTCCCGACGCTTGCCGACACCGGTGAAAACCTCGAAGCGCCGCACACCGCTGATACCAGCATCATCACATGACATCGTCATAGCACCAGCGCCCCTCAACAATCAGGGCGCGGACACTCGGCGCTCCGCATCACCCGTGCAAGGTGGGCTCAGGACATCGCTTACCACGCAGGGGTGCACTGATTACGACTTCCGGCCAGTTGTCGCGGACGGATGATGGCCTGATCACTGCCACACTTGGAAACGGGACATCGATTGACCGAGGTGTTGCAGCAGCCCAGCAATGCGCCGTTGCGATACTCGCAGGTCTCAACGAAGCGATCGAAGGCGATCTGGATTGACTGGAAGGCTGCGTGCAATTGTGCGGGTTCGTCCAGTCTGCTTTCGGGTTCACCGAGCACTCGACGGTCATCAATGGCGCTTCGGACCTGATTGCGACCGTGCTGGGCGAAAGCGGGCGCCACGCACGCGCGGCAGTGGGCGTTTCCAGTCTGCCGTTTGGTGTGGTTGTCGAAGTGAGTGCGCAATGCATGCTGCGCGGCTAAGATCCGCCCGGAACGCCCCCGAAACGCGTTTCGCACGCGCGCTGAAGGTAGTCGCGTTCAACCATCAGCGTAGTCAGAAGATCTTCCAGCAATCGCGATTTGCCGCGATGCGGCGGTAGGATCATCAGCGCGCGAAAGGCAATCGCTGGCTCGAAAGGCCGCGCAATGAGCCCTTGGGCCTCGAACTGGCTCGCCACGAACGAAACGGCGTTGGTGAGGCCAACGCCCGCGCCCTCTGCTACCAGTTGACAGACCGAAGCGCCGAACTGTGTTTCGACCACAACCTTGGGTTGCGCCCCCACCTGACGCAGCGACGCGTCGAGCTGCCTGCGCGCCGTATCATCTGGTGAAAGAGAAACAAGCGCCACGCCGTCCAGGTCGATCGGCTTGATAGTTTCGAGCTTGGCCAGAGGGTGGCCGCTCGGCATGACGCAGATGCCCCTCGTCGTAAGAAATGGCTCGGCGACGACATTGGTCGTGTCAATCTCATCGGCGCACAAGCCGATGTCATAAGTCCCGCTTGCAACGAGATTTCGAACCATGCTCGAATTGGCGATCTCGAAGGTTACAGTCACGCCCGGGTGTCGTTCGATGAAAAGGCTGATCACACGCGGGATCAGCGACAGGCCCAGCGCTGCCGACGAGGCGATCCGGAGAGATCCGGTGCCGACTGACCGGATCCGCGCGACCGCTTGCTTCAGGCGATCGAGCCCGACGTAGCTATCGACGATCTCTTGGTAGAAGATTTCAGCTTCCGCTGTTGGGAGCAGACGTGGACCTTGTCGTTCGAACAGCTTGAGCCGGGTCACATCCTCGAGCCGCTTCAAAGAACGGCTGATGGCGGGCTGGGACACCCCGAGCAGCTCGGCCCCGCGCGTTGTGGACCCGGTCCGCATGACCGCATTGAAGGCTTCGATCAGACTGAGGTTCATGGTTCCATTATAACAAATCCGCATAATGAAACGCAATACGGGGATTTGAATTGAGCAAAGCGAGCGCATAGCGTGCTGCGCAAGGAGAGAGGCATGAATGACGAGACGAAGTGCCTGAAAGTGGCTGTGCCTGAAGGTAAATTCACGAGTCTGTCGGTGCCTGTCCACCGAGCATCGACGATCGTATTCGACAATGTCGCCGCCTACCAAGCGCGCAGATCACAGCTGTATGATGGATACTCCTACGGTTTGTACGGAACACCGACCAGTCGGGCGCTTGAGAAAACTCTCGCCACTATCGAGGGCGGCGATCGCGCGATGGTGGTGTCCTCGGGCTTTGCGGCGATCACGCTTGTCACGCTTGCGATGTCGCAATCTGGCAATCGCGTGCTTTTTCCTGACAATGTCTATGAAACGGTTCGTCCATTCGCCGACATCCTGCTTTACCGCTACGGCGTGACGCCAGTCTATTACGATCCCCTGATCGGAGCACGCATTGCGGAACTGTTGGACAAGGACATATCGCTGGTGTGGCTGGAATCGCCAGGTTCGATGACCCTAGAAATCCAGGACATTCCGGCGATCACGGCAGCATGCAGGGAGCACGGCATTCCGACAGCCGCCGATAACACCTATGCCACTCCCCTCCGTTGCAAGCCGCTCGATCTGGGTGTCGACATCTCAGTCTGTGCAGTTTCGAAATACATATCAGGCCACTCCGACCTGGTGATGGGATCAATCGCCCTGCGCGACGAAGCCCGGTTCCGTCTGCTCAAGGATCATGCGCGCATGCTGGGCCAAGGGGTATCTGCTGACGAAGCCAGCCTTGCTTTGCGGGGACTTGAAACGTTGGCGGTGCGACTGGAACGGATTGAACGCACCACACTAACGCTGCTGGATTTTGTGACCGATCAGCCAGGCGTGCGCGAGGTTCGACATCCGGCTCTGACACACAACCCGGGGCATGCAGAGTGGCTGCGAGACTTTTCCGGATCAACCGGCCTGCTCACGCTGTTCCTCGAACCTTGGACCAGGCCGCTGCTAGCCAAGGCCATCGAAGCCATGGATCAGTTTGCTATCGGCGCCAGTTGGGGCGGAACCAAAAGCGTTGTCGCTGTGCTTGATGCTCTGCCCCCCCGGACAGCTACGCAGGTTTCACACGATGGTCCTCTGGTTCGATTCAGCATCGGTCTGGAGCACTCTGATGATTTGATTGAAAGCCTGACCAAAGGCTTCGCCATACTTGCTGCAGCACAACCAGCTCCCTCCATCACCAATTGATCAAGAATGAACAATTGTCGCGAAATCTCTGAAGCCCTTCACGAATTGGACCCTGCTTAGCGAAAGATTCCTCGCCAGTTGGTCATGTACGGGCGAGCTAAGGACAATTGTAAAGCAGTAACAAGGAACGCAGCTGAGCCAATAGCATGGGCAGCCATCGAGTATCCGGCTTCTCCCAGCCTGGCTAAAAGTTTGTGAGGCGACGATTTCGACCGGGTCAATTCGCCTGTGAGGTGAAAGCTCAGTGTCGTCGGACGATGATCTTATCATGGCAACAAAAATTTACGGTCACGGAGGCTCCGTGCCGAGCCAGGAACAATTATCATGAATCAACCGCTCACATCGGAATCGCTGTTGCGCCGCGAGATCGGTCGGATTGGTGTGGCAACTATCGCCATGAATGGGGTGATCGGATCGGGGATCTTTGCGCTACCGGCGATCGCAATCGCCCAGTCCGGTTATTTCAGCCCTTGGATTTTCCTGTTGTGCGGCGTTCTCATTATCTCTGTGGCTCTGAGTTTAGCTCGCGCCGCTAGTTTTTTCGACATTACAGGCGGCCCAATTGTTTATACCACTTATGCATTTGGCCGGTTTGTGGGGTTTCAGACGGGCCTTCTAATTTACGTGAGCCGTGTCGCGGCTATCGCGGCAAGCGCGACGCTCATCGTTAGCTATTCGTCGGCACTTTGGAGTCCGTTGGAGGGCGGATTGCCGAGGATGATTGCAGTCGGAGCTTTCATTTTTCTCGCGACGCTAGTTAACGTCGCAGGCGTGCGGGCAGGAATGCTTGCTTTGTATATGATCAGCACACTCAAGCTGCTCCCGTTGCTCTTGTTAATGATTGTCGGTCTGCCGGAAATTGAATGGAGCCGCATCGTAGGTGCAGAAGTCGTGGAGCCGAAAACGCTTGGCGAGACCATGCTGATCTTGATGTACGCGTTCATAGGCTTCGAGTTCAGTCTGATAAATGCTGGTGAGACGAAGGACGCGCGCCAGGCGATTCCGCGCACGCTTGTCGCAACCGTTTCGACAATCGCTGTGTGCTATGCGTTTATCCAGATGGTTGCTGTATCGGTTGGCCCCGACTTAGGCGCAAGCGAGACTCCTCTGATCGATCTCGCCGGCAGGATGATGGGACCAACTGGTGCTGCGATCCTGGCTGTCGGGGTGGTATTTTCGGTCGGAGGAGGTACCCTCACGTCTTTCGTAACAGCCCCTCGACTGACGTTTGCCCTATCGCGCGATGGAAGTCTGCCGGCGTGGTTCGGCGAGGTGAGCGAGCAAACGGGAGCTCCGGTCAACTCGATTATATTCTGCGGCATCTTATGTTTCGCGCTAGCGGCAGGGCAGGGTTTTGTCTGGCTGGTGACGCTCAGCACGTTCGTACGTCTGCTGGTGTATGTCCTGTGCATCGCATCTCTACGCCGGATCGAGAGAACGATTCCAGCTCAACCCGACCAGTTTCAATTGCCCGGTGGCCTTGCCATTCCTGCTGTCGGCCTTGCCCTTACGCTCTGGCTTATCAGCCATTCTACGCTTGAAAATTTCTCTATTGCAGGGCTCGTTGTGGGAGTCGGAACAGTCATCTTCTGGCTATCGACTTGGCGCCGTCGCAAGCCCACGGATCGGTCTTGACACAACTCAACTTGAACTTGGCCTTGAGGACCAGGCGGATGGCTCTGACGTAACTACGTGATCATACCCCAAGAGCGATGAAAATGTCCCGCTTGAGCACCGCCACCTTTCGGGTTACCTTGAATGCGGCCGAATGCGGGGAGGGTCTTACAGCTAAGGAACGGCTGTGATTTAGCCAGGATGCACCATTCAGTGTTACTTCCAAAGCAAGGTCGGATCGCTTGAACAAGTGAGCCCAGTTTAGCACTGGTCCCTTGTTGCTTGATTGCAACGATCATTCCGCACAATGTCAAACGACGTCGGGAGCGATCTTGTTGTAGTGAGCGCCTTGTGCGAGCGATGCACGCACTGTGAGAAGATCTAACCAAAAAAGTTGCGTGACGGGAGAGAGGCAAATGAAGATGGGTGCTACAAATCTTTCGACCTACATCAGCCAGTTGCTGGTAGGGACCGCAGCCATTTTGATCGCAAATCCCGCTCTGGCGCAAGATGGTGCGACTGACGATGTTCAAGCTGATGAGGGAAATGTCATCATCGTCACCGCGACCAAGCGCGACACGACAATCCAGGACGTGCCGTTTTCGATCAACGCGCAGACGCAGGAAGACATTCAGCGTTCGGGCGCGGTGACGCTTGAGGATCTGTCGCGCAATGTCGCAGGCCTTACCATCCAGAACCTCGGGCCGGGCCAGAGCCAGGTCTCGGTGCGCGGTATTTCCGCCGGGCAGGTCGTGCGCGATCAGCCGGGGGTGAAGGAGCAGGTCGGCGTCTATCTCGACGAATCCGTGATCTCGCTGTCGCTGTTTACGCCAGATATCGACCTGTTCGACTTGAACCGCGTGGAAACCCTGCGCGGGCCACAGGGCACGCTGTTCGGTTCGGGCTCCGTCGGCGGCACGATCCGCTACATCACCAACCAACCGACCCTTGGAGTGACCGAGGGGCAGGTGGAAGCGAACGTCAATGTAATCGACGGCGGCAATGTCGGCGGGCATCTCAAGGGCGCTGTCAACGTGCCGCTGGGTGATACCGCCGCGATCCGCGCGGTCGGATACTACACCCGCTATTCCGGCTTCATCGACGCGCAAGGTCCTGGTGGCGGTGAGAACGTCAACGATGGTGAGCGTTACGGCGGCCGCATTGCGCTGACCTTCGAACCTTCCGATACCTTCTCGATCACCCCACGGATCATCTACCAGAAGATCAAGGCCAATGGATTCAACCGGCAGGAGACCTACAACCTCTTTGCCAACCGCTTCACCACCGCGCGTCCGGCAGTGCAACTGGGCGAGCGTGAGCTGTTCCTGCTGCTGCCCGAGCGGTTCGAGGACGAAACCTTCATCGCTGACCTGACCGTGAAGATCGGGATCGGCGCGCATGAGCTGACCTCGGTCTCGTCCTACATCAACCGCGACATTCTCGTCAGCCGCGATGCGAGCGCGCTGACCGGGTCGGTTTCTGTCGATCTCGGCTTCCCGGCGGCGGCGGTGCTGCTGCCCTCGAACCTGCGTGACACCACCGACCTTTCGACCTTCACGCAGGAACTTCGCTTCGCGTCGGACTATGACGGCCCGTTTCAGTGGCTGATCGGCGGGTTTTATTCCGATGTGCAGCGCGATTATCGCCAGCGCCTGCCCACCCCGGGCTATGACGCCTTTACCGATGCAACGCTGGGCGCGGGCACTTCGGCGGCGGTCGCCAATGGCTTCCCGGCCAACTCGCCGTTCAACTCCGATCTGCCCTTCGACATCAAACAGCTCGCGGTGTTCGGTGAGGCCAGTTACGAGCTGACCGACAGGCTGACCTTCACCGCCGGCGGGCGCTACTACGATTTCGAGGAAACCCGCACCATCACCACCGGCGGCCTGTTCGCCAATGGTGACCGCGGCGTGGTCGATCGCACAGCGTCGGACGGCTTCACCCCGCGCTTCCTGCTCAGCTACAAGGCGAGCGATGATGTCACAATCAACGCGCAGGCCGCGCAGGGCTTCCGGCTTGGCGGGGTCAACGATCCGCTCAACACCCCGCTGTGCAATGCGCAGGACCTCGCCTTGTTTGGCGGCTTCCAGGACTATGGCGATGAAAAGCTGTGGAACTATGAGCTGGGCGTGAAGACGCAAGGCGCAGGCTTCACCTTCAACGCTGCCGCCTTCTACAACGACATCAGCAACCTTCAGGTGACGCTCGATGCCGGCAGCTGCTCCTCGCGCATCGTCTTCAACGTGCCCGAGGCTTTTGCTGCGGGGATCGAGGCGGAGCTGGGCTTCGAGCCTTCGCCGGGCCTCAATTTCAGCCTCTCGGGCAGCTACGTGAAGTCGGAGTTCAACAGCACGCTTCCGGGTGCGCTTGCAAGCGCTACCGGCATCCGGGATGGCAACCGCCTGCCCTCGGTGCCCGAGTTCCAGCTTTCGGCGAGCGGCAGCTACGAGTGGGATTTGAGCGACAGCACCACGGCCTTTCTGACCGGTTCGTTCCAGCATGTCGGCTCGCGCTTCACCCAGCCCGCCGACCAGGAGAACAACCCGCGCACCTTCGTCCACAACCTGCCCTTCGGCGGGGCCCCGGCGAATTCCGCGACGACGGTCGATCTGGAGCTGCCGGACTACCAGTTGGTCAATCTCAGCGCCGGGGTTGAACTGGATAATGGACTGTCGCTTACGGCCTATGTCAACAACCTGTTTGATGAGAACCCGCTGCTTTCGTTTGACCGCGAGCGTGGCGGTCGGGCGCGGCTCGGCTTCAACATCGGCCAGCCACGCACCTTCGGCGTGACTGCGCGGCAAACGTTCTGATACCAAAAGGTAGCGTCGCTTTTTGCTTGCCGGTCAGTTCCGCATTGGTTGGATAGTTGATGTGTTCGCGCAGGGTGAGTTCTCTACTCCAAGTGCTTGAAGCGGATGAACGGAGTTGGTGTAGTAGAACCGGTCTGGCCATGCCTTTGGATTACGGGTGGCCGGGTGGCTGCAGTAAGATTTTTAACCTTTCCAACATGTATGCCGGCAGTGGTGGCGACGAAGCCCATTATTCCGCGATCGTAGCGGCCGAGAGAAAAAGCAGCCCGCACCTTGCCGCCTGTGTCGCAGCCAATCTGGCGTTTGTCAGAGGACCAGGACATATTGCGGGTATCGATGCCTAGCACCCGTAGTTGCGTTGCTTGTCTGCACCGCTGCTACGACACTTGAGCAGCAGGCGATAGACTTTCCTTATTTGGTGGAACAGCTTTACCTGGTACTTGCTACCCCGCGCACAAGCATTGGTAGGTCGAAAACAAAATGATGATTGGTGCGATGAGCATTATTCGGACAGCCTATCGAAATGAACTGGCAGAATTCCGCGCTGCGCGTGCCAGCGGCGATTATGTTGGCGCGTGGCATAGGCTCGAACGCGGGCACATCATTGCTCAGGGTAGTCTGCCGCTGCATCTCCACTCGCATGTCGTGATGCTGGCATTCGCGGTGTCGCAGCGAGAATGGTCCGAGGTCGCAGGTCAGGCGCTGCGTCTGTTTCTGGCACCATTGGGCACGCTGACCGGCCGCACGCCGATAGGGAGCACCGGGCGATCGGACGTCAGTGCTTTTGCCACTATGCCAATACCGGCGGATATCGCGCAGATCGTGAATGCGGGCCGTGATTGATCGCCAGAGCGAGCGTTGGCTTACGGTTTGAATCCCCTAATTGGTCAGGCGCGGTACGCCAAGAGCCGAAGTGCATTAACCACCACAATAATGGTCGAGCCCTCATGCACGGCCACCGCTGGACCGATGCCGAGTCCCATGATCGTGGCAGGTACCAGGAACCCGACTACGCCGAGGCTCACAAACACGTTCTGCCTAATGATCCCGCGGGTATGTCGGCTCAAGCCCACAGCGAATGGCAAGTGCGCCAGGTCGTCGGCCATGAGGGCAACGTCGGCTGTCTCCAGCGCCACGTCCGATCCTGCTGCCCCCATGGCGATGCCGACCGTAGCACTCGCCATGGCCGGTG
>NZ_LSKQ01000037.1 GCF_001557115.1 Erythrobacter sp. CCH5-A1 | reverse complement strand
GCGCAGGCTCGCTGATCAAGATCATCTGGCACGACGGGATCGGCATGTCGCTCTATGCCAAGCGGCTGGAGAAGGGCCGGTTCGTGTGGCCCTCGGCGAGTGAGGGAACGGTATCGCTGACCCCCTCGCAGCTGGCCTGCCTGCTGGAAGGGATCGACTGGAGGAACCCGCAGTATACGTGGCGGCCGGCGAGCGCCGGATAATGGTGGCAGACTGGCATTTTGCCCTTGCAGCAGGGGGTGGATGATGATTCACTCACCTTCATGGAAGCCGCCATCTCGCCCCTTCCGGACGATGTCGATGCGCTCAAGGCGCTGGTGGCGACGATGGCCCGTAAGGCTGACGAGGCCGAGGCCAAGCTTGCCAACGCCATGGCCCACCAGAGCGCCATCGAAGCGCTGATCGCCCACCTCAAGCTGCAGATCGCCAAGCTGAAGCGCGAGCAGTATGGCCCCAGCG
>NZ_LSKQ01000036.1 GCF_001557115.1 Erythrobacter sp. CCH5-A1 | reverse complement strand
ACCAGCCAGCGCAGCGCAGAAATACCCTTGCCAACGGAGAGCCGTCCACACAGGGATCGTCGGCAACTCGATGATCGACCCGCGCCGCCCGGGGGTGATGTTCAGCCTCGGCAATGCCGCGCAGGCCCTCGACCCCTTCTGGTGGGACGAGGCCGAGCCGCTCTGGATCACCGCCGAAAAGGCCGGCCTGCGCACCGCGACGATGTTCTGGCCGGGGAGCGAGGTCGCCTATGAGGGGCGCCGCCCGTCGGACTGGATGCGGTTCGATCAGAATGTGAGCAACGTCCAGCGCGTGAATGCCCTGATCGACTGGCTGCGCCGTCCCGCGAGCCTGCGCCCCGCCTTCGCCACCATCTATTTCGACACGGTCGACACCGCCGGGCACAAGTTCGGCCCCGACAGCGCCGAGGTCAACGCCGCGCTCGCCGAGGTCGATGCGCGGATCGGCGAGCTGGTCGACGGCGCGAAGGCGCTGGGCGTCGCGGTCAACTGGGTGATCGTCGCCGACCACGGCATGCGCGCGACCGACGAGGCCCGCGTGATCCAGCTCGACGATCTGATCGACCGGGCGAGCATTGTCGCGGTCGAGACCGGGCCCTATGCCGCGATCGAGCCTGCCTTGGGCACCGACAACCGCGTCGCCGAGGCGCTGCTGAGGCCCCACGAGCACATGACCTGCGCGAAGAAGGAAGACCTTCCCGAACGCCTCCACTACGGCAGCAACCCGCGCGTGGCGGCGATCATCTGCATCGCCGAACCCGGCTGGACGATCCTCTCGGGCCCGCCCGCCTACCCGGTCACCGGCGGCGCGCACGGCTACGACAATGCCGACCCCCAAATGCTCGCGCTGTTCATCGCCAACGGCCCGGCCTTCGCGCGTGGCGAGACGCTGCCGGTGTTCGACAATGTTGACGTCGCCCCCCTGCTGCGCGCGGTGCTGGGGCTGCCGGAGGATGCGAATGCCGACGGCAAGCTGACGGACGTGAAGGCGGCGCTGAGGTAACCCCACCCTGCCTTCCCAGCGGAAGCTGGGACCTCAGGGCTGCAAGCACCGGACCAAGAGGCCCTAGGCCCCAGCTTCCGCTGAGGCGACGTCATTTACCGTCGCGCGCGAGGATGCGTTTGCCCTCCTGCAAGGCGTCTTCGACAGTTCCAAAGATGCCTTCGCGCGGTTCTGCCCAAATCTGCCAAGATGGCTTCCAATTCGCGTCGGAGGGAAAACGCACGATCTCCGGGTTCCACTCGTCGCCTGCTTCGTAGCTTCGCACGCGCTCTTCAACGAGCATGTAGCGGAAGTCCGCGCGATCATAGACAACAAGTCGGAGCTTGCCGTCCGCTGACAAAAGTTCGCCACATCGGTATCTTGGAGCCATTTGGACAAGCTACGGTTCGACGCCCCGTGAGGCAACCCTGCGGATGGCCAAACCCTAAGACGCTCAATGCCGCCCGAACAGCTTTTCGACGTCTTCCATCGAGAGCTTCACCCAGGTTGGCCGCCCGTGGTTGCACTGGCCCGAGCGCGGGGTCGCTTCCATCTCGCGCAGCAGCGCGTTCATTTCGGCCACCGAGAGCGTGCGCCCCGCGCGCACCGATCCGTGGCAGGCCATGGTGGCGAGCACCAGTTCGAGCCGCTCGGCGAGCAGCAAGGCGCCCGAATCCTCCTGCTTGCCATGCTTGGCAATGTCGTCGGCGAGATCGCGCAGCAGCGCGGCGCTGTCGGCCTTGGGGAGCGCGGCGGGGAGCGCGCGGACCAGCATGGCGGCAGGGCCGAAACGCTCGATCACGAGGCCGAAGCGCGCAAGACCCTCGGCGGCGTCTTCCAAGCGGTCGCAATCGACCTCGTCCAGCTCGACCACATCGGGCACCAGCAGCGCCTGACTGCGGCGCATGTTTGCGTCCGCCCCGGCGGCGCGCAGGCGTTCGAGCACGAGGCGTTCATGCGCGGCGTGCTGGTCGACCAGCACGAGGCCGTCGGCAGCTTCCGCAACGATATAGGTGTTCGCCACCTGTCCGCGCGCGATGCCGAGGGGGTATTGGCGCGCTTCCTCGGGCACGGGCGCGGCCTCTTCGGCGCGGCCCTGGGGCTCTGCCAGCGGGGCGGTCCACGCGGGCCGGGCCTCGCCGACGCGCGCCTGCGGAGCGGACCAGTCGCGCCCGGCGAACACGCTTTCGAGCAGCGGCGCCATCGGCGCAGGCTCGGGCGCGACCGGCTCGCTCACCCAGCGCGCCATCGCTGCCCTGTCAGGCCCCTGCGCGGACCGCCGGTCGCCGGTAGCCAGCGCTTGCCTTAGGCCGCTGACGATGAACCCCCTCACCCCCACTGAATCCCGGAAGCGCACCTCGGTCTTCGCCGGATGGACATTCACGTCGACATCCTGCGGCGGCAGTTCCAGGAACAGCGCGAGCACCGCGTGGCGATCGCGGGCGAGCATGTCGGCATAGGCCCCGCGCACCGCGCCCACCAGCAGGCGATCCTTCACCGGACGCCCGTTGACGAAGAGATACTGGTGATCGGCCACGCCGCGGTTCCAGGTCGGCAGGCCCGCCACGCCAGTGAGGCGCATCACCCCGTGCGGCGTGTCGCGCGCAAGCTCGATCGGGACCGAGTTGTCCTTCAGCTCATGCGCGATGAGCCGCGCGACGCGGGTCGCCAGGTCCTCGCCCGCCTGCAGGTTGAGGACGGTGCGCCGCGCCCCGTCGCCCGCCGTCTCGAGCGTGAAGGCAATGTCCGGCCGCGCCATTGCCAGACGCCGCACCACATCGAGGCAGGCGGCATATTCGCTGCGCGCCGAGCGCAGGAACTTGCGCCGCGCGGGCACCTTGGCGAACAGTTCCTCGACGCGCACGCGGGTGCCGGGCGGGAGCGCGGCGGGCTCGTCTGCCAGCAAAGCGCCGTGATCGACCACCCGCCGCCAGCCTTCGGCCGCCCCGCTCTCGCGGCTCTCGATCGTGAGGCGCGCGACGCTGGCGATGCTCGGCAGCGCCTCGCCTCGGAAACCGAGCGTCGTGACCAGCTCGATCGCGCCATCCGCGCCGATCAGCGAATCGGGGAGCTTTGAGGTCGCGTGGCGTTCCAGCGCCAGTGCGATGGCGGCCGGCCCCATTCCGCAGCCATCATCCACCACCTCGATCCGCGCAAGGCCCCCCTCGGCCAGCACCACCCCGATTCGCCGCGCGCCGGCATCCACCGCGTTCTCGACCAGCTCCTTCAGCGCCGCAGCCGGGCGTTCGACCACCTCGCCAGCGGCGATGCGGTTGACCAGATCGGACGGGAGGCGGCGGATTTCCGGCATTTGCAGCCACGCTAGCGGTGAGCCGCCGCAATTTCGAGGGCGGCCGCAGCAAAATCACCGCCACAGTGGACAAATATTTTGGCGTTTTGCCCACGGATTCGCTAGGCGCGCGGTGTCATGTCATAAACGGGTCCGTAACCTCTCGCGGCCGCAGCTCGAAAAGCGGTTCGCGACAAGACGCCCGTCATTACCGGAAAACACACCCAACATGAGCTTCCTGTCCGATCTCTTCAAATTCCGCTCGCAGAACATGGCCATCGACCTCGGGACCGCGAACACGCTGGTCTACGTGCAGGACCAGGGCATCGTTCTCAACGAGCCTTCGGTGGTGGCGATCGAGACAATCAACGGCATCCGCCGCGTCAAGGCGGTCGGCAATGATGCCAAGATGATGATGGGCAAGACCCCGGACACGATCGAGGCGATCCGCCCGCTGCGCGATGGCGTGATCGCCGACATCGAAGTGGCCGAGCAGATGATCAAGCACTTCATCCAGAAGGTGCACGGCAAGAAGTCGATGTTCCGCTATCCCGAAATCGTGATCTGCGTGCCCTCGGGTTCGACCTCGGTGGAACGCCGCGCGATCCGCGATGCGGCCTCCAACGCGGGCGCCAGCGACGTCCACCTGATCCTCGAGCCGATGGCCGCCGCGATCGGCGCAGACATGCCGGTGACCGAACCGGTCGGCTCGATGGTGGTCGACATCGGCGGGGGCACCACCGAAGTCGCGGTGCTCTCCCTGCGCGGCCTTGCCTACACCACCTCGGTGCGCACCGGGGGCGACAAGATGGACGAAGCCATCGTCAGCTACGTGCGCCGCCACCACAACCTCCTCATCGGTGACGCCACCGCCGAGCGCATCAAGAAGGATTACGGCATCGCCATGATCCCGGAAGACGGCGTGGGCGAGACCATCACCCTGAAGGGCCGCGACCTCGTCAACGGCGTGCCCAAGGAAATCACCATCAACCAGGCGCACATCGCCGAGGCGCTCTCCGAACCCATCGGCGCGATCGTCGAAGGGGTGCGCATCGCGCTTGAGAACACCGCACCTGAACTCGCCGCCGACATCGTCGACCAGGGCATCGTGCTCACCGGCGGCGGCGCGCTGATCCGCCGCCTTGACGAGCACCTGCGCGAGGAAACGGGCCTGCCCGTCTCGGTCGCCGAGGACCCGCTGACCTGCGTCGCCATCGGCACCGGCCGGGCGATGGAGGATCCGGTCTATCGCGGCGTGCTGATGACCGCGTGACGCGCGCCCATGCAAGCTTGAAGGAACTTTAAGCCATGGCGCCCCCCTCTTCGCGCCGCACCGGCTTCTCGAAGAAAGCGCAGTTTTCGCTGTTCACCGGCTATCTGCTGGCCGCAGCGGGAGCCGTGGTTGGCGCGGCTCTGCTTGCGCTGTCGCTGTGGCAGCCCGCCGCCTTTGCCCCCCTGCGCGGGCTGGCGAGCGATGTCGTAACCCCGGCGGGCACGGGCACGGCGGCGGTGCGCTCGGGCTCGCAGGGGATTTTCGCCGGTCTGATCGGCTATTTCAACGCCGGCAGCCAGAACGCCGAACTGCGCCGCGAGAACGAGATCGCCCGCATCCGCCTTGCCGAGGCCGAAGCGGTCAAGGCCGAGAACCGCCGCTTGAAGGGCCTGCTGGGCTTGCGCGACGGCGAGCTGAAGCCGGTGGCCACCGCAAGGCTGGTCGGCTCGACCGCCACCAGCGGGCGGCGTCTTGCCTATCTCGGCGCGGGCTCGGCGAGCGGGGTTGCGCCCGGGATGCCGGTGCTTTCAGAACGCGGGGTGATCGGCCGGGTGCTCGAGACCGGACGCTTCTCCTCGCGCGTGCTGCTGCTGACCGACAGCGAGAGCGTGCTGCCGGTGCGCCGCGCCACGGACAATATCATCGCCTTTGCCGAAGGACGCGGTGACGGCCTGCTGCGCATCCGCCTCGTCAATCTCGGGGTCAATCCACTGAAAGTCGGCGACATGATGGTGACGAGCGGCGCGGGCGGCTATTACCGCCCGGGCGTGGCGGTGGCGATCATCGCCAAGATCACCCCCGATGGCGGCATCGCGCGGCTTGTCGCAGAGCCGGCCGCGACCAATTTCGTGACAGTCATGCCGATCCACGAAGCCGCAGCGGTTGCCGAGCTTGAAGCGCCCGAAGGCACGGCTGCCGTGCCGACCGGCGCGGGATCGCCCGCACCTGCCGCCTCGCCCCCGCCAGCGGGCGCGGAGGAGTGATGGAACGGCTCGACCCCCGCGCCCGC
Source organism: Erythrobacter sp. CCH5-A1 (assembly GCF_001557115.1). Taxonomy (GTDB): domain Bacteria; phylum Pseudomonadota; class Alphaproteobacteria; order Sphingomonadales; family Sphingomonadaceae; genus Erythrobacter. Next base: position 2,450 of record NZ_LSKQ01000036.1, on the reverse strand, counting down.
TCCGACATCTACGGGCTGCGCATCAACCGCGCGCCCGCCCCCTGGCGCGTGCGGAGCGTGCCCTATGCCTCGATCATGCTCGCCTCTGCGCTCCCGGTGCTGCTGATCGCCGACACGATGCCGCTGACGCCCTCTTTCGGATTCCTGATGCTGCTCGCCTGGCGGATGGTGCGCCCGGGCCTCTTGCCGCTGTGGGCCGGCGCGCCGCTCGGTGCCTTCGACGACCTTGTCAGCGGACAGCCCTTCGGCAGCGCGATCCTGCTGTGGTCGTTGGCGATGATCGCGATCGAGGCGATCGAGGCGCGCTTTCCGTGGCGCGGCTTCTGGCAGGACTGGTTCACCGCCTCCAGCATGGCCGTCGTCTACTGGCTGGCATGTCTGGTCGTTTCGGGGGCAAGCCTGACGCCCGAAATGGTCACCGTCGCCGCGCCGCAGGCGCTTGCCAGCGTGCTGCTCTATCCGGTCATCGCGCGCCTCGTCGCCGGGCTCGACCGCTTCCGCCTGTCGCGCGCGCGGACGATCGACTGATGAAGATCCCCTTCCTGCAGCGCGGGCCCCAAAAGCCAGCCAGGATGATCAACGCCTCGCTGCTGCGCTCTTCCTTCGAACGGCGAGCGGTGCTGATCGGCGCGGTGCAAGGCGGGATCGGGGTGCTGCTGGCGCTCAGGCTGGGCTATCTGTCGGTCGCGGAGAACGAGAAATATCGTCTCGAATCCGAGAGCAACCGCGTAAACCTCACCTTGATTCCCCCGCGCCGCGGCTGGATTCTCGATCGCGACGGCGCGCCGCTTGCCTCCAACCGCGCCGATTTCCGGGTCGACCTCATCCCCGAACGGCTGGTCGATGCCGAAGGGACGATCGACCGGCTGGGCGAGCTGCTCGCGCTCGAACCGGCGCGGATTGCCGATATCAAGGACAAGGTTGCCACCTCGCGCGGCTTTGCCCCTGTCGAGGTCGCGAGCGGCCTTGCTTACGAGGCTTTCGCCGCGCTCAGCGTGCGCTTGCCGGAATTGCCCGGAGTCGTCCCCCAGCGCGGCTTCTCGCGCTTCTACCCGACCGGCTGCAGCGTGGGCCACCTGATCGGCTATGTCGGCCCCGCCTCCTCCGAGGAATACGAGAAGGACCCCAACCCGCTGCTGATCACACCCGGTTACAAGATCGGCAAGGACGGGCTTGAAAAGCAGTTCGAAACCGAGCTGCGCGGGGTGCCCGGCGCGCGCCGGGTGGAGGTGACGGCGGGCGGACGGATCGTGCGCGATCTCGAAACCCGCGAGGACGTGCAGGGCGCGCCCGTAAAGCTCACCATCGACGGGCCGCTGCAGGATTACGCCGCGCGCCGCATCGGGCTCGAGAGCGGCTCGGTGGTGGTGATGGACTGCCGCACGGGCGACCTCCTCTGCATGGCCTCGATGCCGAGCTTCGACCCCAATTCCTTCTCCGACGGGATCGGCGGGGTCGAATATGCCATGCTGCGCGACGATGAACGCGTGCCGCTGCGCAACAAGGTGCTGAAAGGCCTTTATCCGCCGGGCTCCACGGTAAAGCCGATGGTCTCGATGGCGCTGATGCAGGCCGGGATCGACCCCGAGGAAACCGTCAATTGCGGCGGCGGCCTCCGGGTCGGCAACCGCGTGTTCGGCTGCTGGAACCGCGGCGGCCACGGCGCCACCAATATGGCCAAGGCCATCTACCAGAGCTGCGACGTCTATTTTTATGCAATGGCCCAGCGCATCGGCATGCAGCCGATCGCCGACATGGCGCGGCGCTGCGGGATGGGGCAGGAATTCCCGCTACCCGTCACCAGCCAGTTCTTCGGCACCGTACCGGACCCGGCGTGGAAGATGAAGAAGTGGGGCCGCGAATGGCAGACCTTCGACACGGTCAACGCCACGATCGGCCAGGGCTACATGCTCTCCAGCCCGCTGCAGCTGGCGGTGATGGCCTCGCGCATCGCCACCGGGCACCATGTGATGCCGCGCCTGACCCTCGACACCAGGCCGCAGGGGTTCGACAAGATCGATTTCCCACTCGAGCAGGTGCAATATGTGAGGAAGGCGATGAGCGACGTCGTCAACGGTCCGGGCACGGCGGGCCGCGCGCGCCTGCCGATCCCAGACGTGCTGATCGCCGGCAAGACGGGGACCGCGCAGGTCGTCTCGCTCTCGATCTCCAACGGCAAGTCGGGTCCGTGGAAGTATCGCGACCACGGGCTCTTCATCTTCTTCGCGCCCTATGACAACCCGCGTTATGCGGGCGCGGTCGTGATCGAGCACGGCGGTGGTTCGGGCGCGGCCTATCCGATCGCACGCGACGTGATGACCTTCCTGTTTGACCCGGCCAAGGGGCTGGAGGCATTGGCCGCGCTCGAGGCCGGATGGGGCGGCACGGCGCAGCAGCGGCTCGAGGCGCGCTATGCCGCCTATGCGGCCGAGCGCGGGGCGAGCGTCAGC